>CBHTUB010000261.1:0-8247 GCA_966095595.1 uncultured Chryseosolibacter sp.
TAAGCTTTTTCGGGGAAAGGTATCGGACAGGTAGAGGTGAAGTTCCTGCAGGGATTTGATCGTCATAGATGCACCGCCGATGCTGGTCAGCGTTGTGCTGAATTTTTCCGGACTGTTTATTGTCGTTCCATGTTGCAGGAGAGGAGCATCCTTCGCGGATTTTTTCGGTTGATTCTGCTTCACACGCCCGAGTATTCGTTCCCTGCTTTTCATTGCTTTCTGTTTTTGTGATACCATTCTGTAAAAGATTCTTTTGGAGGGACCGGCATTTCACGTTGTCTGAACCACGGATTGAGTCTGTTGTTCACAAGGAAAGGCATCAGCTTCATTATTTTTCTCCCTAACGATCCGGCGCTGTTGAATATTCTCGGTGATGACAGGACACGGGCCATCAGTTTTATACCTGTCGTTTTAGCAAACGGAACATGACCCTCCTTCGCGATCTTCTGCCTCCACAGGTACAGCTGTTCATGAATATTGATCTTGACAGGACACACATTGGAGCACGACCCGCACAACGTCGAAGCAAACGGTAAGTCTGCATTCTTTTTAATGTCCCATGATGGAGAGAGGATGGACCCTATCGGGCCTGCCACTGCGGTGTGATAACTATGGCCGCCACTTCTTCTGTATACAGGACACGTATTGAAGCACGCACCGCATCGTATACACTTGAGGGCGTTTCTGAATTCGTCGCTTCCAAGCCTTGCACTTCTGCCATTGTCAACCAGAACAATATGCATTTCCTGTCCGGCCCGTGGTTTTCTGAAATGACTTGAATATGTTGTGATCGGTTGCCCCGTGGCGCTGCGAGCCAGAAGGCGGAGAAATATTGCAAGGTCCTTTCGGGTCGGAATGATCTTCTCGATTCCCATACAGGCGATATGTACATCTGCCAGCTGCACGCCGAGGTCGGCGTTTCCCTCATTTGTGCAAACCACGATCTCGCCCGTTTCGGCAACTGCAAAGTTTACTCCGGTGATCGCGACTTTGCTTGTGAGAAACTTTTCGCGCAGGTGCAGACGCGCCGCATTCGTCAGGAACTGCGGGTCTGCCATGCCTTCCGGCGTACCGAGGTGTTTGTGAAAAAGCGCGCCGATCTCTTCTTTTTTCCAATGGATGCAGGGAAGTACGATGTGGCTGGGTGGTTCGTCGGCCAACTGGACGATACGTTCCCCGAGGTCGGTGTCGACGACCTCTATTCCTTGCGCTTTGAGATGGTCATTCAGATGACATTCTTCCGTGAGCATGGATTTGCTCTTCACAACTTTGGTCGCGTTGTGTTTGGCAATGATGGAATGGACTATAGCATTGTGCTCCTCCGGAGTTTCGGCCCAATGTACGGTTGCGCCGTTTGCTTTTGCTGCTGCTTCGAATTGCAACAAGTAGTCGTGAAGCGATGAGAGAACATCCTCCTTGATCTGCGAAGCGCGTTCGCGAAGTTGCTCCCATTCCGGTATGTTCCAGGCTGCCTTGTCTCTTTTTTCCCTGATGAACCAAAGGGTCTTGTCATGCCAGTTCACCCTGGCTTCGTCGCGGTTGAATCGTTCAGCGAGTGTAGCATGGTCATGTTTTACCTCATTCATTGACACCTCCCTGCAGGATCTCTGCGATGTGCACAACTTTAACTTTGCTTTTCTGACGTCTGAGGATCCCCTCAAGATGCATCAGGCACGACATGTCATTCCCCGTGATGAAGTCCGCCCCATTTTCTATATGATCCATGACACGATCCTTTCCCATCTTCACTGATACCGCCTCTTCCGAAACACAGAATGTGCCCCCGAATCCACAACACTCATCCTTTCTGCCGAGGCGAACAAGCTCAAGACCATCCACCATGCTCAATAGTTTTTCCGACTTTGAAAATGGCGGCGCCACCAACTCACTCATCTGCGAAAGCATAAGGCCCCGCTGGCCATGACAACTTTGATGCAGACCTACCTTATGGCGAAATGATGATCTCAATTTCTCGACTTTGAGAACATCGGTCAGGAATTCCGTAAGCTCGAATATCTTCTTCGGGATCTCTTCCGCCGCCGTTTCGCTCCCAGGGACACTGATGTGATCTCTGATGTGCAGCACACAGCTTCCGGACGGGCTAACGATATAGTCGAAGTCCCTGAAGTTTTCAAGGAACAATGTGTTACAATCATTTGAGAGATGCTGGAATCCTGAATTGGCCATGGGCTGACCGCAGCAAGTCTGGTTCGAAGGATATACAACTTCGCATCCGAGACCTTCCAATAACCTCAATGTAGCGATCGCTACTGAAGGATAGAACTGATTGACATAACAAGGGATAAAAAGACCAACCCTCATACCATTACTCCTTTCATTTACTGATTTCATTCATTGTAAGTAATGAAGGTTACCAAGGTAAATAAAATTTACGATGCTGGCGCACCTCGTCCGTTTTCCAAACCGACAGCTTTATTTTTGTTTTCACACTAACAAGCATTCGTGTGATGTGTTAATGTCAGGGAAGTATTGTCGGCCACCTGTCATGTGGTCATGCAAGGAAGCGCCAATGGCAAATAGAAGTTGAATTCACAAACTCGCCTCGAACCTTCAATAGTTTCCTCCTTGTCTCTACTTAGTTGGAGGATACCTTCGTCATTCCTGCGCTGTGTAGTATTTCAATAGCGCTTTGTCTGCCTTGATAGCGCGGGCTATTCCTGCCAGCACGTAAGCGAAACCTTTTTGGAACCACCATGGCAGTCCCGGAAGATAGGTTTCTCCGATCTGAAACAGCATAACGGCATGCCAGAAATTTCTGGGTATTCCATTCTTTGGATTTACCTTCTTGTCTACCGCAAGACCATATGCAATTCGGAGGACTTTCTCAAAACCCCTCGACGGAGCGACCGTGCAACGAAACACTACGGGTTCAGCGGTGTCGTTGAAGAACCGGTGCCTTGCCTTCTTTGGGATAAGATATTGCTGTCCGGCTTCTAAATAGAAGTCGTCGTTCTCATAGGTCAATCCTAACTTACCGCTAACCACTTCAAAAAGTTCTGTGTAGTTGGTATGGTAGTGAATTCCCACCTTGCCACCGGGTTGAAGGGTAACCTCTGCAAGTGTATACTCGCCATTGGTCTCGTCCGAAGTTTTGATAAAGGTTACAGAGTCATTTACCAATGGATTGCAAATGGTTCTGGGTAATAGTTTCATCTGACTCATTGAATGGATTTAAAATATTGGTATAAAGCTGTTATTTCTTCATCTGTATAGTGTGATGTCATTTTCCATGGCATCTGATCGCTGTCCATGACACGGCCGTCGGGTCTTTTACCCGTGCGAAGGGCCTGCATGAACTGGTCGGATGTCCAACGGCCTGTGGTCCCGGCAGAGGTGAGATCTGGCACAGGTGGCATGCCCGGCCCCAGCGGACCGCCGCCTTTCATATTGTCACGATGACATCCGGAACAGGATACGGAAAGATACCGCCCATAGGTAGTGGGTGATGACATGTCCACACTTTCAGCCAAAGCACTGCCGTGATCTATTTTTTCTGCAGGGATAAGCGGGATCTGATCGAAATAGCCAAGGATCTCAGCGAGGAATCCAGGATCGGTTTCAGGCACCGTATTGTCTACCGAAGGCAATTGCTGCAGGTATGCGATCAGGCATTTCATATCGTCTTCAGAGAGTCTGGAGGTTTCATGGGATGGCATGAAGATCAGCGGACTGTTATCGTGATTCAAACCGTGCTTCAACGACCTGATCCAGTCTTCGGTACCATAGTCACGGCGCAAGCCTCCCTTGCCTTTGGTTAAATTAGTAGCGACAAGCAGCCCAAAAAGCGCATCGTCACTCATGATCTTTCCTTCCAGTTTATCGCCATGGCAATCATTGCATCCCTTGATGGCAACCAAATGCGCTCCCCTTACAATGGATAAGCTGTCCGCTGGGATTTTTAGAGAGGAAACTTCAATGGTATATCTCTTTTCCAGTCTTCTGTTGATCTGAACGTGGATGTACACGTAGAATGCCAGGCCACCCATGATCGTGAGTAGCAGGGAGAATCCAACTCCTTTGAGAATTTTCTTAATCATAACCCGGTTTTTGGAACTTGTGTGTAAAAGTGATTACAACCCATGTCTTTGTTTCTACGTAATACGGATTATTCAACTACCCAAAAAGGATTTTCATGGCAGTGATAAAGATCGATTCAAATGAGCTCGCAGAGTTGCTTCCTACAGGATCAGAAACCGTAGGTGGCTCACATCAATCCGCTTTTCAAAAATCGACGTTCACTGCGTTTTCGGCCAATGGATATGTGTTTCCCGATGTTTTTGCAATGGACCTCTCGTGGAATACCGACAACGATCTTATCGTACACGAGCCGGAGGACTTTGGAAACACGATCGATTTTAGTTTCGTGATCCAGGGGGGTATCTCGTCTGAATTCAAATCTTTGGGAAGTGAGCTTGTCCTGCCTGCTGGTCATCATAATTTCAAGTTTTCTCCCGGGAAAAACCATCTGCATAAATTGCGAAAGGGTAGTCCATTGAATGTGTTCCAGATTTCAATGGACAAGGTTTTTTTTCAGGGATTGATCGGTTGTGATGACCGGTGGTCCGAATCCATTCTTCGTAAAATTGAAAATCAGGAATCTTTTGTCGGCTCCGGATCCCCGCTTACGATTAACCCGATGATAAAGCATCTGATCGAATCTTTCAGAGGACAAGATCGTGGACCAATAGGCAATCTGCGACGTCAATCCATTTTATTCGAACTTCTCGCTGCTCAGTTGGACCAATTCCGGCAACTCGATATCGGGAGCAGTACATTGGAAGTTAGTGTACGGGACAAAGAGAAACTGTATGCGCTGCGCGCTTTCCTCGAGCAGCATTTCCTGGATGACCTCAGCTTGACCAGTCTTAGCCGGATCAGTACGCTGAATGAATTCAAACTCAAGAAGGGATTCAAAACTTTATTTAATACTTCTGTATTCGGATACATCAGTCACCTGCGCATGGAATACGCGTGCCGTCTGATCCGCGACGATAGGAGAACCATCGAAGAAGTTGCCGATATCCTCGGATACCAGTACTCGAACCATTTCTCCCGCGCATTTAAAAAACATTTTGGGAACAATCCTTCCTCCCTGTACACAAAATAAAACCGGATCCGCCGTTCTGAGAAGGAATGCGTTTTCGACTAAATTAATATTTGGCGGCCCGATGGCCTTGCGGCCAGAGCGTTATTCTCCAGGATATCGTGATTGACCTCGGTGGTTTGAAAAGTAACCATGAGGTCATAGACGAAAGAGAACTTGCGAGATGACCTTTTCCCTTACGTGACTCTGTTTTAAAATTGAGTACATTGATATAATTTTAAGTCGTTACAAAATCGATATGACATCTAACTCAGTTCCCGAACGTCTTCAAAGATCTTTCCTGGCCATTGTTATAATTTTACTTGCTGGTTGTACTTCAAACGAAAAACGAGAGGAGTCAAAGTGGATACGATTGTTCAATGGAAAGGACCTCAACGATTGGGTTGTCAAGATCAATCATTATGATCCTGGAGTAAACTTCGATAGCACGTTTTCGGTGCAGGACAGTACGATCCGGGTTCGGTACAATAATTACGGCGAGTTCAACGACCGGTTTGGACACTTGTTCTATAAGAAACCCTTTTCAAGGTTTCATTTAAAAGTTGAATACAGGTTTACAGGCATGCAGCAGCCTGGCGCACCGACATGGACGAACCTAAATAGTGGCGTGATGTTTCATGCTCAGGATCCATCAACAATAAAAAAAGAGCAGGACTGGCCTATCGCCGTAGAGATGCAATTCCTCGCAGGGCTTGGTGATGGTAACCCAAGGCCTACGGGAAACATGTGCTCGCCCGGGACCGATATATATTATCAGGGAAAGAAGTATGACGGGCATTGCCTTGAATCATCGTCCGGGACCTATCCTCCCGGAGAATGGGTAAAGGCAGAGTTGATCGTTCTCGGTGATTCGCTGGTCACGCACATCATCAATGGAGATACCGTCCTTCAATACTCGAAGCCATCGATCGGAGGTGGCGTGGTGTCGGGTTACGACTCGGCCGTTTTTATGGAAGGCAAACCGCTAACGGAAGGATATATCGGTCTGCAGAGCGAGGGCCAGCCGATAGAGTTTCGAAACGTTTTGTTGAGGGAGTTGGAGTAAGGCTTTGATGCCGCCGCTATTGCGCGTCGTCGTAGCTCTTGTAAACATAGAAGGCTGCGATAGCGTTACTCAGGAAAACAATAAACGCAATTTCACGGGCAATCGCGAAAGTAATGGCCGCAAAGACTGCGTGAGGAATGAACATAGCCAAACGCTGCGGACGGCTTTGTACATACCTGGTGATGATGAACTGTGACAGCATAACCACACTAAAGTATAGTTGGCTTTTAAAAGCTAACAATAATACCAGAACAAGAGTACGGTAGTAGGGATCCGTTGCTGTGCCTTCCGGCGCGTAGAAAAAAACCACAGCCACCGCAAGGATTACTTGGACGAAGAAGAAAACTAGGTTGGTGAAGAGGTATCGTTTGAGCATTCAGTCTCGTTTGCTATATGCCAAGTCAGATACAAATCAAGAACTTTGTTTGTGGTCCGCGGATGCCTTCAAACTTATTCAAGCCTTTTTTATATACAGCGTCATCGCATTCCAGAAGAGATACATTCTCCAAACGTTCCTTTTTTAGTATCCAGTATTCTCTTCTCCCACCAATCCTGATTAAATGCTATGGTAATGGCTATTTGTGTTTGACCATTTGAGTCCGTATCCCAGTCAACCTTTTCAAAGTATTCATCAAAAATTCCTCCCGATTTCATAGATCCGACTTGTTTTCGGGCAACTTCTGAAATCAACGATGGCATTTGCAATTGGAATTTAATGCTTCCATCGGCTTGATAGACCACTGCATTGTTTGGTGCATTGTATTGGGGGTGATCAGTTGGATAAATCACGACTACACTATCGAGCGAGGGAGTTGGCCACCCTATCAATCGCTGGAAAGGCTCGTAAAGTATTGTTTCTGAATTTTCGGTGGTCCATTTTACGCCTTTCGACGATGCATTAAAATATTCGATCAAAAGCGGGTTGTTTCCATCGTATATCTGTCCGGGCTCAATCTTGAGTTCTTTATTGTCGAAAAGAATATAGAACGCGGATAGTTTCATTGATCTATTTTAATTCCGTGAAGCTTACAAATTCCAGATAATCCTGCCATTTTGTGCCACGAAGGTCGTCAATTATTTCATATTGATGTCCGCCTCCGGCTAGACGAACTCCGTTTTCTGTTTGTGGGCCAATTATTCCACTCCTCACCCTGAGGGGACTTTTTATCCTATAAGTTCGAATTGTTGGGCGGAGCGATGTCGGCTTCCAGCTTTCCTTGACGGCGAGCTTTTGTCTTAACTCAGCGATCGAACCAATTACTTCTCTTGACCCGTATCTTCCAGGGTTGGGTGTAGCTATCCCAGCCTGAAGATTTAGATTTTCAACAAAATGAATATATCCCGAATTATTATTGAGAACAATTTCTTCAACATCGGTTCCCGCCCAGTATGGCTGACCGTCCAGGTCCTTCCCCTGGCCATGCACCAGATAGTCATTCACTTCCCCTGATTCAAGTTTTCGTCCACCACCTTTTTTAAATCCTAAATCGAAGGAAATGGTATTGTTGTCATTTACCACAATATAGCCCTGTGCCGTTTCTGTTTTTGTTGCACTTTTAAGTCTGGAAGCCTCGCTCCACTTTGTCGGAGTCAACTTGTTATTATAGATTAAGGCGATCGTTTCGTTGCTCGCATTTTTTATCATGATGGTACCGCCCTTCGCTTCTGCGCCTAGTCCGGAAGTTCGTAAATATTGATATGTGTTTTTAAGATCAGTATCAAGGTTGGCAACAAGGTCGTCCAAATTCTTTGTTACAAAAAACTTGATCTTCGAGGCGACTTCTTTTGAAACGGTGCCGCCTTGTTCAGCGTAATCATCGACCTTGTTGAGCAGGTTGTCCATTGAACGTTTCAAGCCTTTCGCACCGCCTCCAAGCTCGTGTACAGTATACAAGAGATTGAACACCATCCATGCACGCAAGACTTTCTTCCCTGCTTCAGTTGCACCAAGCTCGGTGCTATAATCTTCCATTACCTGTTGCACGCTGAAAAGCAGTACCTCTGCACCGAGATAGACATATCGTGCAGCTTTTAAAGAATATGCAACGGGAATCGCGAATGTAACTGCATCGAATAT
>CBHTUB010000262.1:0-8246 GCA_966095595.1 uncultured Chryseosolibacter sp.
CTCGGAGCATGCTGCCCTTCGTTATCTGTGGGCAAGGAAAAAAATACAAATGCTTGATGACTACGGCAAACTGCAATACGGAGATAATTCCATCGCGGAGGAAGTTACGAAACTAGGGTTGAAGTACGGCCTGCTGACGTCGCATACTTCGTTCGTTGCCATAGAAGAGAAGATCGCCAATACCGACCAGTCATTGACTACCGTGAAGCAACCGCTGCCGTTGCCGGAAGGAGTGGAGAACTCCGCAGTTGGTTTCGAGATGGAGATCGATGAAGAAGAAACTTCTTTCTCCTATCACAAGAGCATCAGGCTGCCGCGCGACTTCGCCGCTTCAACAAAGGAAAAGCTGCAAAGCTCAATAGAGGCGAAGCTGATCCCGCAGATCAATAAGCTTCTCGAAAAGTACGACGCCGATCTCGATTCGATAGAGGTCGTTGTCGACGGCAGTGGCGCCGTGGTGGTCACGAGAGTCAAAGGCAAGAACGTTCCGCAGGATCTTGTTGAAGCCATCACGAAGCTTATCAAAAAGCAGGAATACTCGAAGTTCGGGATCAACTATGTCTGGAACTACTTTATAGAATTCTAACGGTGTTTTCAGGTGCCCTCTCCGGTCCTTTCTCCGCAGGGAGATTGGACCACCTGAGGGGGAGTAACTTAAACCATTGCACGCCATGAAGAATAAAAAGCTGATCATATTCGCCGGGATCCTCACAACGATTATCTGTTGTTACCTCGGATTGTTGTCGTCGCAACGATCTGAATTGTCGGTGAGCAGTCCGGTAAAAACAATCGATACGATGTCATGTGCAACGCTTCCGGACAAGCGTCTCAGTATTGCATTTATTCTCGGAGAAGATAAGGAGACGGATAATCCTTACTACGAAGAAGCAACGCGTTATTATACGATCAGTCCCGACGGCAAAACGGATATTGTTGTTCGCACGTGCCGGTCATTGCTGGAGGTAAAGAATTATTTGAAAACAAATTTGCCTTCCAACGGACTTGCATGGGGGGACGTTCACCTGGTATCTCACGGGAATCAATGGACAGGGCTGAGCGTCAAAGTTACTCCGGATTCAAAACGTGCCACGACGCAACGACTTACCGGGCACACGCAATCGGCGGCGTTTACAGTGCTGGATCAAACGGTTATCGATTCTGGCACGAGGATCTTTCTGCACGGCTGCGGTATCGGCAACAATGCGGATCTCGTGGAGGCAGTTCGTTCCTTCTTCAGTTTCAAAAATGGATTGCCAGCCATAATCGCTCCTAAGTTATTCGAATACTATGCTTCATCAGGATCTGGTGACGATCTGCAATCCCAACGATATCTGGCGGAGAGCTGGCTGGTCTGCTATCCCATGGACGACAAGCCAACGCAGGCTTCCCTGACCAATGCACTTCGCGACAAATATGTCGATGCAAGTGTGGACTGGCAAGGCGCATTATCGCGGGAGCAGCCCAGGTGGATCGGCGACGTCTACCACTACACGTTCGAAGTACCGGTAAAATGGGTCATTCCCGTCGACTCGTTACCTGAGCTGGGGGAGCAAGCGCAGCAAATCACGTGGCTACAATCTCAGACTCAGATTGTGGACGAATTGAAGGCGCTTCAGATCCCGATAGAAAAATTCAAATGGTCGACGAGCGGGGGATACGTTGACACGGAGTCGGGAGCCAGGTCACAGGCAATTTTTGTCAAGGGATATTGTACCATGTTATGCGTCCTGCAGGCGCTCACGGATGGTCACGACGAGCGGATGATGTTGCAAAAACCAATGCTTTCCAGCACTACGGATACGCGGTTTTATTACAGCTCACCGGAAACCCGGCTTGCGGGAATTTAGGCGCTCTTTTTCCGTGCCTGGAAAGGGCTTTTACACTTATTAGGCTCATCGAACGGTTGTCAAACGCCTCCCGACAGTTGTCATTTTACCGGAATTGCCGGCTTCCGGCGGGGCTACTTTTACCTGAAACAAGGCCAAAAACAGCACCTGCAATGAAAACAACACCAACAAACCCCACGAAAACCGGACTTTTAAAAAGCCAGATCCTCAGGATTACGATTCACATTTTGAATGGCGTCCAGGTCGCGACAAAATACGCGTACTGGTTTTTGTCCGTGATCATTTTTTTCTCCTGCCAGAAGAACCTGACCCGCAGCACCGAGCCCACCGCTACTGTTCAGCCGAATCAGGCACACGTGGAAAAGTTCGTGACCATCGACACCGCGGAATATGCGCTCTGTGCTCATGATGTTCCGGCATCTGATTCGGCAACGTCCAGGAAGGTCCATGAAAAGATGGAGACTTTTTACGCAACCAATTCCTTTAAGACAAAATGGATGGAAACCAGCGGCCCCGGACCGTTGTACTACACGTTGATCGACTATCTGAAGAATGCAGTATACTATGGTTTAAATCCTGCAGCCTATGACATTGATGGGATCGCCCGGCGTGTAGATGCGGTGTATGCCAACAAGCCGGCTTCCACCAGGGATATGATCGACGCAGACATCCGCATCACCGAGACGTTTTTTCTTTTCGCGGCACATCTTCGCGATGGAAGGATCACCGATCCGGGCCACCGCGGCAAAATTTGGGTCGCGCAACCAGGTAGTGCAAATGACGCTGATGTGAATATGCTGGCAAGTGTGCGACACAGTACCGATCTGGATGAAATGATCAGCAAATTGCAACCAGCCAACGATCAATATGCTAAGCTTCAAAAGCAACTGGTTCATTACAGAACGTTGGAAAAGTCCGACATCGGGCAACTGCGCCTGTCGACCCGGGAGAAGATCAAACCGGCTGACAAGCACGTCGCCATTCCGGCGATACGTAAAAAGTTGCGTCTGATGGAGATTCAAACCGAAGGTAACGAGGCAGATGATTCTTTATACTATGATGCAGGCCTGGTGTCGGCGGTGAAGGAGTTTCAGAAGAGACATGGTTTGGAGCAGGATGGTATCATTGGCGGCAAAACAATAACCTATCTCAATCAGTCATGGAAAGAGAAGGCTGACGTCATCGCGTTGAACATGGAAAGAAAACGCTGGACCCCTGAATACGATGCGTCGCAATACATACACGTGAATATTCCCGAGTACAAATTGCGCATCTATGAAAATGGTACCAGAACACTGGAGATGAACGTGATTGTGGGCGCCGTATCGAGTGCGACACCTGTTTTCACCGACACCCTGGAGCATGTAGTGCTGAGCCCTACCTGGACAGTTCCTCCCAGCATCGTCAAAGAAGAATTTCTTCCGCGTCTCAGAAAAAATAAGTTGTACTATGCGAACCGGAAGGAATTCACTTTCTATAAGAATGGAGCGGAGATAGATCCTTCGACGGAAGACTGGGAAAATGTCTCGAGCGTCAGCCAGTATCGGATCGTACAAAAGCCGGGAACGTCGAATGCATTGGGGTTGGCAAAGTTCGTCATGCCCAACGACATGAATATATACCTTCATGATACTCCTGATCACAAACCATTCTCCAGCACCTACAGGGCCCTTAGTCACGGCTGCATCAGGCTCGACGATCCGGCACAACTGGCGGCGTACTTGTTGCAGAACGAAGCTGGGTGGGAGATGTCAAAGATCAAAAAAGCAATGAAGGGCGGAAACCCGACGAAGATCGCGTTAAAGAAGAAGTATCAGGTCAACCTGGAGTATAATACCGCGTGGGTAGATGATGATGGAAAGCTGTTTTTCGGGGAAGATATTTATGGACATGACAGGAGGCATCTCGAGAAGCTCAATGCGCATCGCACGGTGATGAATTATAACGCAGTTGCGGCGAGATAAACGAACTCAGAATGACGCCGCCAGATCATGTCTTTTGGAGGCTTCTAAATATCTCATCAAATGTTTTCCCTTTGTGTTGTGTCCAGAGCATTGAGAATTTCATCTCAACACCTTTTAGAAGTTCGATGCACAATTTTTTATCATCGTCACCGACATCCTGAAAGATCATGCGTGCATTTTTTGTTACTTTTTGAAGACACACCTCGACCATCTTTTCACCCTTTGCCGTTAGCTCCACACGTTTGGATCGTTTGTCTTCCAGGTCCATATACTCTTTCACCAATCCCTTCTTGATGAGCCTGCCGAGCATATCCGTGCCGCTCGAAAGTTCGAACAGATTTCCCTGGATGACATCAGATTTTCGGGGATTACGATTTTGTTTTATTGTCGCCAGCATTCCGAACTCTTCGATCTGATTTATGTCAGTACCTTTCAGCGCACAGTTGGCGTACCACATATTTAATTTGCTGATCCGGCCGATGATCTTCATCAACAATCCATCCGTTGCGTTTGGTATAACGCCACCAACCAATGATCCCTTTACCGTTCTCCTGGCCTGACGTGCGAGATAATACCTGCAAAAATCTGCAATTTCTCCATCCGGATGAACCGATTCGTACTTTGCCCACTCATTTACGAGCTCAACAGTTTTGTTCATTATTGAAATACTTCGGTTTCGTAATAAATTATCGACTTCCTGTTTTGATTGTTCCAATCCCGAAGACAAACGTAATACTTTTGGTCCATTAATGCATTCACTTAACGTCTAACTAATAATGAGCACAAAAAGTAAAAATCTCCTGTATTGGGTTGCAAAAGGCTTCATCAGTTTTTTCATGCTGTTCAGTGCGTATTACTCGTATTCCCATGCCGAAGCGCTGCGGAAATTGGGCTTTCCCGATTACTTCAGAATCGAACTAGTTGTTGCAAAATTACTCGGCGCAATATTGCTACTGGTTCCGGGCGTCCCGAACCGGGTTAAGGAATGGATATACGCCGGATTCTGCATCTCCATGGTTTCAGCGTTCATCGCTCATATCTGTAGTGAAGATCCTATCGGGCAGATCATTTTTGTGTCCGTGGATTTCGTGCTGATCGTAACGTGCATCTGGTATGTATCGAGGACTGAGCAACTACCAATCAAACAGTACAACGTTCCTGCAAATTGAAAATAGGCGATTATGGGTTTTAGTTTGTATAAAGCGATCCTGGTGATCCACATCACTGGTATCACCATCATGGCAGGGGCAACGTTTGCTGACTTCGTCCTCTTCAGGAGACTTTTGAGGTCTATCCGGCATGAAGACCATAAGGCGCAGTTTCTGCGTGAAGTCTTTGGCGTTTTTCAAATAATGATGGGTATAGGTATGCTTGTTATCCTTATCTCAGGAGTAGGAATGATGGCTTACCTTCACATGGTATGGGGACAGCAAACATGGTTCCGAGTCAAGATGGTACTACTCATCTTTGTTATCGTCAATGGACTGGGTTTCCGGAGGATGCTTGGCGCAGGATTGCTAAAGTTGATTTCCGCCGATCAGACACAGGCACCACAAGTAGCCTTATATGAACGGCGAATGTATCTCGTGCAGTATGTGCAGATGCTGCTTTTTCTGGTCATGTTCTGTTTAAGTGTGTTCAAGTTTAACTAAAAGCCTGTATCGACGGGCACCAGTAATTATATAACACGCTGGCAATGGACTCGCGGGAACCACAATACATGGATGAAGAGAAAGCCTTAAAGAGCCCGATTGCGGTGCTGAATAATTGGGGCAGAGAATTTTTCTACCTTTTCAATTATCCCCTAAGATTTCAGATACAGATCTTGCTTCTTTTCAGTCATGTGATAAAAAAAGAAAAGAGAAGACTGTAATAAAACGAAAAAGTACGATCAATCTGCAATGATTCACGTATTAAAAGGCCGCCAGACTGATAATTGATGCGCAGTGCAAATCACTTCACAACAACCCTCACCGCCTCACTATGGCTGCTAAACTCCGGAGCATACATGCTTTGAATGGTAGTGATCCCGTTGGAAAAATTTCCCTTTACATTAACACGCAGGTCGTACTCGAAAACATAAACTCCCTTTGGAACACGATCAAGGAAGAAATTCGTCGAGACATCACGGGTGCTCTGATAGTATCCGAGTCCTTCCTGCCATTTATATCCCGACAAAACATCAACCGGTTCAAAACCTGCTGCGCGCATGTCTTTCATATGCAGGTATTCCATTTCACGGTCTGCCGTCAGCTCGATCCGCACTCTTATCAAATCTCCGGGCTTCAGCGTCTCGTTTTGAAGCGCGACGAGTTGCTCGCCCTTGTCGGTGTTGACCACCTTGAAAACATTTTTCTTTAGCTTCAGGGGTGTTTCAGATCGCGTGATCTTGTCCAGATCCTCGAAGTATTGCCAATACAATCCGCCCCACGAAATTCCTTCGCCTTTTTTAGATAATGTAACGGTTGCCATGTCAGGGGTCACAGCTTCACCCTTCCAGCTTGTCTTGAAATAACCCGTTCCGGCTTCCGGATCCGTAGCGTCGATATTTACGTTGCTTTTTCCAACGGTGACGCTGACAGATTTTTCGAGCGATAACCATTCTGCGCCGTTGAGCAGTAACGCATATATGGCTTCGGTAGTAGCTTTGGTGGTCCGCCATGAATTGGTCTGTTTGTTCTTCAGCAGCCACACCCGTAGCTCGTCGATCGTCCTTTGTTTCTCTTCCGCGACGATCTTTGGATTACCTGTCTGGATTTCTGCAAATGCTTCGATGAGCAGTGCCTGGGTTTCCACCGCTGCGTCATACCAATACCAACCGCCGACATTCTCCTTCCAATACATTCCAAGCTCGTCACTTACAATGGCGTTCTCCCTAAGCGATGCCATGATATCATAGGCAACTTCTCTATTATTGTTGCGATATTGTATCAATGCGATCATTCCTTTTTGATACAAGCTATACCCGGGCCATTTTTTGACGGTTTGCCTTTCAAGGTACCTGATCGCTTCGCTGGATTTCGGGTCCTCGGAAACATCCTGGTAGAAGGTCCTCATATACAGGTAATGAACTTCCATGCTTGATGGAACATAACGGTCCAGGTAGTCGTTGATGGCTGCCTGCCTTTGTTCGCTTTTCAGATTGGCAGCTGAGGCTTCTGCAGCCTTCACGGTGCGGGCATGGTCTTCTGCGACCTGAGTGTCGAGATACCTGACGGCTTTGACCATCATCATCCGCATTTCTTCATCTCTTGTAAGGTTCAGCTTGACGAGGTGACCGTAGCCCGACGCAACATGCTGAGTGATGTAGCGGTCTGCATACCTTCCCCCGGCAAACCACGGAAACGCTCCGTTGCTGAACTGCAGGGCTTTCAATTTGTTGACAGTACCAGTCATCTGATCGCTCATGGTGGCGAGATCGAACAGCAAGGCCATACGTTTCTTTTGTTCGGCTTCACTTTCAGCATCACGCAGCCATGGCGTTTCCTCGACGATGATTGATTTCAGCTCCTGATTTTTTTCGAGGTTGCTGCCCAGCTTACCGGAAGCAGCCCATTTGTCGAACACCGCTTTTATTTTTGGACTGCTGTTGACGACATGACTGGCAATGCTGTTTGCATAAAAACGTGAGAAGACCTGCTCGGCGCACTCATGGGGAAATTCCATGAGGTAGGGGAGCGATTGAAGCGCATACCAGGCCGGGTTCGAGCTGACCTCGAGGGTGAGCTGGTGATGTTGGAGGGTTGCCGACGTCTGATCCTGAAGTTTCTTCAAGCTGAAAGTTTTCGTTTGATTCGACCGCACATATAATGGCAATGTTTCCGTGACCAGCATTCTGTTTTGCAACACGGGGAGCACGTTCTGTTCGCCATCACTGAAGTTGCCTGCCTTTGCAACGATCTTATATTGAACGGCGTCTACACCCTGCGGCACTTTAATGCTCCACGAAACCTGCGTGTTGCCTTTTGGGTTGGCCTTGAAGGTCTGGTTTCGCGCCACGTTTGAAAAAAGTGGATCGACTGACTGACCGTTTACCGGATCTGTGAGCTGAAGCGTGATTTTGCCATCAAGCTTCCTGGCCGACAAGTTTGCTATACGTGCAGAAATAATAACCTCGTCGCCAACGCGCACGAAACGCGGAACATTGGGCGTGATCATCATTTCTTTCTGGGTAACGGCCTGCAATGTTTTTGTCGTCGTGAGCAGATCCCTGGTGTGGGCCAGAAGCTGAACCTTCCAGCGCGTCAGTGACTCCGGGGTTGTAAATGAGAACCGGATGTTTCCGTTTTCGTCAGTGGACAAGTGGGGGTAGAAGAATGCGGTCTCGTTGAAATTTTTTCGCGCGTTTACTTTTGCGAGCTCATTGTCGATCTTCTCCTGGCCGCTCTTCGTGGTAATGATGATGACACCTCCGGCTGCCCTTGATCCATACAAC
>CBHTUB010000263.1:0-8237 GCA_966095595.1 uncultured Chryseosolibacter sp.
GAACGTCCAGCCGCACATCAATACAGAATACAGACAAAGTACAAGTTTCATTTTAGCCATAATGTGAATTTACATTTTCACGATCTTAAATTCAACCCTGCGGTTTTTCCGGCGGCCTTCGATCGTCCCGTTGCTCTCAACGGGCTTCGACTCACCGAAGAACTTCACTGTCATGCGGCTGTTCTCCACGCCCTGATCAGCAAGGTATTTGATCACAGCCTTCGCTCTTCTTTCAGACAGGCCAAGGTTGTATTGATCTGGTCCGGTAGCATCCGTATGGCCGTCAATTTCAATTTGCATGCCGGTTTTTTCTTTCATCAGGTCTCTGATGCGATTCAGCTCGGGGAACGATTCCGGTTTCAACGTCGCCTTATCGAAATCGAAGAATACGTTGTTCAACACGATCGTCACATTCTCTTCCACCGGAGCAACGTTGATGTCTTTCATGGTAAAGTCTTCATGTTCGATCACAGAATCGTGTGTAACATTTCTCAGGTCGAGGTTCTGGCTTTCGGAGATCTTGTTCTTCGCTTCTGCCCTTACACCATACAGATGACCTGCCGGAAGTCTGATCTCATATTCTCCGGTTTCCGGATTTGTCTGCGCAATACCAAGCTCTTTTCCGTCCGGTAGTCTTTCGTAGATCACTTTTGCAGCCATCGGCTTGCCAGTTGTTGCGTCGATGATCTTTCCTTTCACGGTAACCCAGAGATCAGGACTCTTCACGATCGGAAGTTTTACCCTGAAAATATCGGTGTTCGTCTCGGTCACGCCCCTCGAGTAATATGCATATTCACTCGAGGCCGGAATGTTGAAGAAAAGATCTTCCAGCGGCGAGTTGATCTCCGGTCCAAGGTTCTCGGGCTCCGACCAGTTTGTCCATGTGTCATCCAGCCTGCGCGATACGTAGATATCGCTGCCGCCATATCCGCTGAAGCCTTTCGATGAGTAATAGAGTGTCTTGTCGTCGATTGCCAGGAACGGAGCAGATTCTTCACCGGCGCTGTTCACCACATCTCCAAGGTTCAGGGGTTCTGTCCAGATGCTGTCATCTTGCATGAAGCTCACGTATAGATCGCGATCGCCGCGTGAATCTTCCCGCTCTACGGAAAGTATGAGCGTTTTTCTATTGTTGGTGAGGAAGTAGTTTGCCTTCTCATTGAAGTTGTAATCGTTGGTGATGTTCAGCGCGGTGGGCCTGGTCCATTGACCTCCGACATTCGAGCTTACGGATACACCGGCAAGCATTTTACCATTGTCCATGTATTTGTTTCCGAGCAACATGATCGCCGATTTGCCGTCTGGGGTCACTGCCTGCATGGTGTTCACGAAATTTGGTCCTTCGTTGTTGAACTGAGGTCCCATGTTCTTGGCGATCTGCCATTTTCCGGCAGAGTCAAGCTCTGAATACCAGATGTCCTCCTTGTCGTTCACGCCACCGATGTTCCCCGGGTGATTTTTCCGGCTGAAATACATGGTCTTTCCATCAGGAGAAAGTACTGGGTTGAGCTCGGAATATTCGCTGTTCACATTTTTGTCCAGCGCTTCGATTACAATGCCCGACGCGAGAAGTTGCATCTTCGGGATGTCAGCAATGATGGGGTAGTTGGAATCCGAGATCGCTACGGCGTCGATACCGAAATAATCGGGAACAGCTGCGCCATCGAACTCGAGTCTGACAGCCACAACCTTGTAGGGAGTCTGCTCGACAAAAACGTTCAGCATCCTGCCCTTTAAAGGCACCGTCATGGGATTGAGTGTAGTGACCACATATTCCTTTCCAGCCTCATCGTAGGCGAGCACACGATAAAGCGCGCTTGGATTATACGACTCGGCTACTGCGATCTGACGGATCGACATCGGGGTAGCAAAACCCAACTTGATGAATTCTTTTCTTTTTGGCTTGTCCGGCGTCCAGGCGTTGGGACTCTGTCCCCCGGCGGGAAGTACATTGGGCTTTCCCAAAACTTGCTGGGCTGAGTATTGAACGGGGGTCAACTCAGTTGAAAATTCTATCACTTTTGTTGCCCATTGCAGCTTTTGGGCGTTGGAGACAAGATTAAAGCAGACAACTAAGAGTAGGGGAAGAACAATTCTGTTCATGAAGGTTCCAGGATTACTAATTGAACTTTAAACATACTAAAATTTTAAAAATGCCCGAAAATATTACATCAAATCTGTCGCTTTATTGGAAAAGAGCGGGATCGGGCAGGTACCTACAACCTATTCGAGAGAGTGTCTGTCGAACAATAGAAATCCGAGGTGGAGGAAAGCGCCTAATTGGTCCTCTTCATCATCGTAATAGTTTACACTGAAGGATAAAGGTCCGATCGGCAGGTGGACTACGAGTCCGGCGGTGCCTGCGAAGTAGATGGAGTTGAAGTTGGACACGGTGATAGCGTCCTGGTTGAGGTTCTGCTGCAGGTATTCTATCGGTTTAAACATGTATGCTTCCAGTCGAAAGTCGACCTTCGGATGCAGGCTGAAAACATTTCGGATGCCACCCGATATATAATTGAATGAACGGAGGTTTTCAAGCAACAGCGTTCGGCTATCCTGCAACGGAAAGACTGCCGGAGCATTGATGATGGTACCCCGATAGTTGGAGAAGAAAGGTTGATTGGAAAACACCGCTTCCACATAAAAGCCAGGCTTGAACCAGCCAGCGTTAAAATATTGTTCGGCCGATGCCCGTAGACGAAACCACTGATGTCTCTGCGCAACCGATTCATCCTGAAGTGAAGTATTGCCAGGCTTGAAATGTTCCTTTACGTTGAAGTATTGGCCAGCCAGCGTATAGGCCTTCCCAGCAGACGCATATTGTTTTCTGTTGAGCGTGTTGGCTGAGAAGATGATCTCCGTTCGGAAACCCCCCAGCTTGAGCACATCGAGCGTATCAGAGCTGATGAATACCGGGTTGTTGCCATACTGATCCTTGTTATTGAAGCCTTCGATGCCAATGGTAGTTTTGAAGAGATTACCCATGGGCCATCCTGCATGTACTCCGAATTTTCTGTTCAACCGTTTCAGGACGGTTGGAGATGTACTCTCTTTCAGAAGGTCATTGCTTCCCAGATAGTCCCAGCTGTTGTAGGCCAGGACCGGCTCAATAAAGAGCTGAAATGGAAAATCGATCCGTGTTCTCAGTACACCCGATTTGTAAAAGTTACCGGTCTGCACCCCGCCGTAAAAGTGAACGAGCTTGTGAGTGAACTTATAATAGTTAAAACCAAGGAAAATATTACTGACATCACGCGTCGCGATAACACCGCCGAAGTCTACACCGAAGTTGCGTTGAGGTCTCCGGGTAAGCTGAAAGACGAATTTGTTGGTGACGGAATCATACAGGATGTTGGGATAGACATTGTTGAAGTAATCTTCGGATACAAGTCTGAAATAGCTTCGCTTGATCTGGTTGTAGTAGAGATCCTTTTGCTTGTCTTTCCTGTAGTGAAACAGGTGGTTGATGTAACGACGTTGTCTCGAGTTGAAGCCCTGATATTTTATTCCGCCGAAGATCATCGGCACATTTCGGTTGTGGAAAGCGTTTCGTTTTTCCGTTACCTCTTCACAGGTCCTGCGCGATCCAACCTTCGCCCTGATCTCATCGATCTGCCGTAAAGTCTGGACATAGCCGCTATCGATCAGGCTACGCGCATACCCGAAGTCGAATGAAGTGTAGCCTTTCAGGTTCGGTTGTATGTAAACACCGTCCTTCGGTACGCTCGTGGGGTCGGACTTGTCCAGCAAAAGAAAAAGCAGCGAATTGCCGATAAGCTTTTCGTCCAGGCCGTAGGGATATTCATTGTAGATCTTGGTGGAGACATTCGAACCGATGACCACGTCAGGCTTGAAAGTCTCCTGGGCCACGTCTACCGGGAAGTTGTTGTAGACGCCACCATCGAAGAGATATTTTCCCTTAACCCTGATCGGGTGATAGAAGAAAGGCACCGTCTGCGTGGCGCGCAATGCATCGCTGAGGGAACCATCTCCAAGGATAACTTGATTTTGAGTAAAGATGTCTGCGGCAACAACCCGAAGCGGTATAAAGAGGCTGTCGAAATTGTTTTCGGAGATGGCCGATGCTTCTGCCAGTTTTTCTGCCAGCACAAAGTTCAGCGACACATCGCTGGCGATGCTTCCGTTAAACTGAAAATTCAGGATGGAGTCGAGAGAGAGGTTGAGCTTGATAAAGTGCGGATTGGCATCGCTCTGGTGGTAAAAATAGTTGTAACCCGGCTCGGGATTTCCATTTACCCAACGTACGAATTCCTCGGAAAGGACCATATGTTCGATCTGGTCCGGACTCATCCCCGCAGCATAGCAGCCTCCGATGATGCCGCCCATGGAAGTGCCTACGATATAATCGATCGGGATGTCGTTTTCCTCCAGGGCTTTGAGTACGCCGATGTGCGCAATTCCCTTTGCCGCGCCACCGCTCAACACCACTCCCACCTTTTGGGCCGTAGCCGAAAATGATGCAACAATGATGAGGACAACGAGGCTGAAACGATTCATGAAAAAAGGACCGGCAATACTTCTCAAACAGACTAACGTCGAAGAAAATTACCAGTCCTAACGAAATATTTCAAATAAAGTCTATCGGACGGAAGCAAAAGCTTCACTTTCGATCTCAACTGAAGGAATGGTGTTCAGTTTTTCCTTCAGCTCCAGCTTGATGGCGTTGAATGCTTCGATGTTTTTCTTCTGAATAGGCTCGGATGCCGGCAGGTCTACCCGGAGCGCGTCTACCTGTACGCCGTTTTTCCAGAAACGGTAGCAAAGGTGCGGCCCGCTTGCGAGACCGGTACTTCCCACGAAGCCAATGGTCTGGCCCTGACGCACATGCGTACCAGGACGAATACCCGATGCGATACGCGACATGTGGAGGTACTGGGTTGTATAGGTGCCGTTATGGCGGATCTTCACGTAATTTCCATTGTTGGACTTGTATTGCGCTTCCAGAACGATCCCGTCTCCAACGGTACGGATAGGCGTTCCGGTAGGTGCCGCGAAATCGGTGCCCAGGTGAGCTTTCCAGCGCTTTTGAACGGGGTGGAACCTGTTGAGTGTGTAGCGTGAGCTGATGCGCGTGAATTCAATCGGGTACTTCAACAATGCCTTGCGCATGCTTTTTCCGTCTTCGTCAAAATACTCAACGCCGTTGCCCTGATCGAAAGGAAATGCATAGTACGTGTGGCCGAAGTGCTCGAAATAGATCGCGTCGATCTGGCTGATACCGATAGATTTTCCTTCCACCTGCTCTTCGCGGAAAATGAGTTTGAACTTGTCGCCTTTCTGAAGTCGGGTGAAGTCTACCTGCCAGCCGAAGATATCCACAAATTTGTTGGTGAGCTCGTGCGTGATGCCCATCTCTTCGATCGTCTCGGAAAGATTGCTTTTGATTACGCCCGACACACTTTTCTCGACGGTAAGGATCTCACGCTGATATACGTTCACTGAAAGTGAATCCTCGAATTTGAAGATCACATAGTCAATGGCGTTGGGCTCATATACGAAAGCTGTTGCCGTTTTTATGGAGTCTTCCTTGTAAATGACGGTGTATTTCTTGTCGGCCGCGATCTTGCGGGGGTCAAAGATCTTTTTGGAAAGCAACGACAGCTGGTTGATGAGCTTTGCAGGAACGTTGTATTCCTGGAGAATGTCGCCCAGGCGTTCGTTTCTTTTTACTTTGTCTTCAATCACCTCGTGGCCCTCGTTGAGCACCATACCATAGATGACCTTTGGCTCTTTCCTTTCAACAACAACTGTTGTTGTATCAGGTGCCTGTGCTTCTGCCTGTTCGGCGGGAAGTGAAGGAATGTAGTAGCGATTGATCAGGGTTATTGCACCTGCTGCAATGACAAGAAAAAGAATACCGAGCCAGCGTTTTACCATCGTTTGAACAGTTTAAAAAATGAGACTGACAAAGATAAATCAGTTGAAAAAATTTACAATCACCGGCCATGGCGGAACCGGCTAGTATTCAAATATATAACTTATTGATTTTAAACAAAAACTACAGATACGGCCGCTTTGGAATTGTGGAAAAACCGGTTTGCAGGCTTATTGAGCCCAGGCTATCAATAAAGGCTATTGTAAGTTTTTTTAGCACTTTCCAGAAAAGCTGCGAAATCATTTACATCACGGTCGTAGGACCTCGGCCAGGCCAGAACCCGCTCGTCCTTACCCACCACAACATAATAGGGTTGTGCATTGTGATTCAGGTTCGTGATCTGCAGATCAGCGTTCTTTTTGCCAATGGTCTTTTTCACCTTTTTATCATAGGTGGACGTGTACCACTCGTTTTCGGGAAGGGTGGTTTTATCGTCAACATATAATGCGACGATGACGAAATCCTCTTTTAATTTTTTGAGGACTGCAGGATCGGCCCAGACATTCGCCTCCATTTCGCGGCAGTTCACGCATCCATGTCCTGTGAAATCTATGAACAATGGCTTGTTTTGCTGGCGTGCGCATGCCAAAGCCTGATCATAGTCGAAGTAACCCGTGAGGCCGTGCGGAAGGTGCAGGAAGTCCGCATATTTCGGAGGTTCACATTGCTCGTCCGTTGTTGCTTCCCTTTGCAGACTGATGAGGTCAAAATCGTGGGTATACATCGGAGGCAAATAGCCAGCGAGTGCTTTCAACGGCGCTCCCCAGAGCCCGGGAATGAGATAGATCACAAATGTGAAGACGGCGATAGAAGACATTAACCGACCGACCGACACCTTCTCCACAATACTGTCGCTCGACATTCTGATCTTGCCAAGAAGGTAAAAGCCCAGGAGGGTAAACACCACAATCCATAACCCGATGTTGATCTCGCGGTCGAGAATTCCCCAGTGATACGTTTGATCGACGATGCTCAGGAATTTAAACGCAAGCGCAAGCTCGAGGAGGCCAAGTGTAACTTTGACAGTGTTCAGCCACCCGCCGGACTTGGGTACGCTCTTCATCCATTCCGGAAAAATTGCGAATAATGTGAACGGTATGGCGAAAGCCAGGGAGTAACCAAACATGCCGACAACCGGTTTGAGCCATTGGCCAGCCGCAGAGAGAATGAGAACATTGCTAACGATCGGGATCGTGCACGAAAACGACACGAGTACCAACGTCGCCGACATGAAGAAGATACCGAGCAATCCACCCTTTTCCGAAGCCTGGTCAGCCTTGTTGACAAGCTTGTATGGCGCATTGATCTCGAATAAACCAAGGAAGGAAAGTGCAAACGCAATGAACATGACAAAGATCAGCAAGTTGGGTAGCCAGTGGGTAGCCAACGCATTCAGACCTTCCGGTCCCAGGACGATCGCGAAGATGGTTCCGGCAGTAGTATATATTCCGATAATTGATATTCCGAATATGACCGCGTTGCGAATTCCGGTTTTACGCGACTGACCATCACGCAGGAAAAATGTGACCGTCATGGGTATCATCGGAAAGACGCATGGTGTGATCAGTGAAGTGAGACCGAGAATAAATGCCAGGACAAAATAACCGACCATTGATGTTGCTTCTTCCTCGGGTTTGTCGCCAAGGATGGTCGGATCGATTTGAGGTCCCTTGTTCTTGCCGACCGCTGTTGAAGTTTCCTGCACTACCTGCGATGAGGCCTGAGCAGTGGTGTCGGGTGTGGCTGTATTTTGTTTCGGGTTTTCCGATGTTTCTGTCGGTGTGACGGAGGAGGACTGGCTATTAGCGCCGGCAACTTTAAAATTAAAATTGAAGTCCGCTGCGAAAGGAATGCAGACATCGCTGCAAACCTGGCCTTCGATCGATCCGCTGATGGTTAAGGGAGAACCTGTGACCTTGATTTTTTGTCTGAACTCTCCGTGCTTTTTAAAGATCTTAACGGTGCATTCGAAGATCGAATCATATTTGCTTTCCGGGTTGATGGCAATGGTCTTACCAACGACCTCAAAATTTTTTTTCGGCTCTGAAAAGAAGATCTCCGTCAACATTGGTCCGCAGTCCGGAAAATCATTGGCATACATGTACCAGTGATCGTCTACCTGTGCCTTGAAGATCAGCTCGACCTCATCGCCAATTTTAACATCAGTCTTTGAAGCTGAGAACGTCCATTTAACGCGTTGCTGGATCTGGGTGGGTTTTGGGTCGGATTTGGGCCCCTCGCCGGGGAAACAATTTGAATTAAATAGGAAAAGCGACAAAAGCGCTACCAGGAATGATCTCATCATAAAAGTTAAGCTGCAAAAATAACGAACTAAATCCCA
>CBHTUB010000264.1:0-8220 GCA_966095595.1 uncultured Chryseosolibacter sp.
GGGATAGGTGAGTGGATCGAATTCACGCTCACAGATGCCTATAAAAAATGGGGTTACGAGGACAAGGATTTTGTTTCGAAGGCTATCTCCGGTGTGTTCGTTATTCAAACCGGATATGCCAAATCACCCTCACACTGGAAGAAGAACAGCCGACCGATAAAACTTAAGTGTTACCTGAATGGCGAATTCTTCTCGATCATCAACCTCAAGGACACGCCCGATTTTCAGAACTTCAGTATTTTTCCGAGCGAAGAAAGCGTAAGAGAATTCAAGGTGGGGGATGTGATCCGTTTCGAAATTCTTGAAGTGGTGAAAGGGACGGCCTACGAAGATGCCTGTATCAGCGGGTTTCACATTGAAGGGAGCTGTGGGTAGTTCTGAGACAAAGTATCGACATTCTATCACCCTGCCCTCGATCCAAAATCCTTCGGGTGGCAATGAAACATTTCGTTGAATGATTTATAGAAGTAAGACCTGCTGTTGAACCCGGTCTGATCGATCACTTCCGAGACACTCATATTGGTAAGCTTCAGCAGATCTGCGGCTTTTTTCAGACGGTATTGCTTGATCAGTCCATGAGGTGTGAGGTTGGTGATCGCCTTGACCTTTTTGTACAACGAGGCTTTGCTTAGTCCCACTTCCCTGGCAATGTCATCGGCGCTGAATTCGGATTCGCTCAGGTGATCCTGGATACACTGTGTGATCTTGCCAAAGAACTGGTCATCTTTCTCGCCCATACCGGTAGAGATGTCGTCCAGCTCGACCGTGGCAAGATTCGAGAAGCGCTTGCGAACCTGTTCGCGGTTCTGGATCAATTTTTCAATCCTCGTAAACAAATGCTCGGGATGGAATGGCTTGGGAATATAGCTGTCTGCGCCAACCTGTAGCCCTACGATACGATCTTCGATCTCGGCTTTTGCCGTGAGCAGGATCACAGGAATATGGCTCGTTTGAATGTTGTCCTTGATGCTGGCACAGAGCGCAAGCCCATCCATCCCCGGCATGAGTATATCGCTGATCACGAGATCGACTTTCTCTTCCTCGAGTATTCGAAGAGCGTCTTTTCCACGTGAGCTTACAAGAATATGGTATTTGTCGGACAATATGTTCTTGAGCAGGATCCCGATCTGTTCGTTGTCATCTACAACCAGTATGGTATAGGCGTGACTCTTCTCAACCGAAGGTTCCAGCGGCACAATGCCATCGCTGTTGAAGCTGCGGCTGAACTCCTGGGAGACTTTTTCATCGAGGTTCGCGGGCTGAAACAGGACGAGATTGTTATCATCGTGCAGGGCAGCGTCGTAGTTGCCCTGATCGATGGGTATCTCGACCGAAAATATCGTTCCCTTCCCGGGGATGCTTTCTATTTCGATGTCACCGCGATGAACCTGGACCAGGCTTTTTGTGAGGGAAAGCCCGATTCCAGTACTGGTTTCCTGCAAGCTTTGCTCGCGCTGCGGATTTTTGTTGAATACCTCAAAGATCCTCGATTGTCTTTCCTTCTCGATGCCGATCCCGGAGTCCCGGATCGTGTATAATGCCTTTCCGTCGACGGTCGCCAGCAAAACGTCGACTGTGCCGCCTCGTACGTTATACTTGATCGCGTTTGAAATAAGGTTGATGAGGATCTTTTCGAGCTTGCGTTTATCAACCCATCCCATGATCGTATCGGCCTGCGGAATGAATTCGAGATGAACCTCGTGGTCAATGGCATGCTGGACAAAAGAATCGACAATAGCCTGCGTAAAGTACACCAGCTCCGTCTCGGAAACTTTCAGATCTTCCTTTCCGCTCTCGATCTTCCGGAACTGAAGCAATTCGTCGATCAGCTTCTGCATCCGGATAGAGTTATTGTAGATCGTTCTCAGCTGACCTTTTTCCCATAGCGATGTCGCCTTGTTGATGAGCGTTGACACCGGTCCCATGATCAGCGTGAGCGGCGTGCGGAATTCATGGGCTACGTTCGTAAAGAACCTGAGCTTGTAATCGTTGAGCTCGGCCATTTGCTGCATCTTGAATTGATTGATCGCGGCCGCCCGTTTAGTCCTTGCGCGTTCCCTGATATACAGTATGATCGCCAACTGCAAGCCTATGAACACTGCAGCGTAGAAAAGATACGCCCACGTGGTCCTCCAGAATGGAGGATTGACGATGATCCTCATCACCTTCGGCGTGGGATTCCAGACCCCATTTTTCCTGTAATTGATCTTTAGGGTATATTCTCCTGTAGGAATGTTGGTCAGGTTGACCACGTTCTGGGAGCCGATGTAATTCCAGTCCTTATCGAAATTTTCCAAAAAATACGCATACTCGGTACGTTGCTTGTTCCAGTAGTCGAGCGTTGTAAAGTGGAAGCTGATAAAATTCTGATCGTAGGCAAGCTCTATCTCGGACGTGAGATCGATATGACGCGACAGGATATTGCTGGAATCGGAAGGCGTGACAATCATGTTGTGCACCTGAAACTGCGACACGGACAGTCTCGGAAAATACACACTGGTATCGATCTGTTCCGGATAAATTACATCGAGGCCATTAATGCCGCCGAAGTACAGCTTGTTTCCGATCTCCGACTTGAAAGACGCCCCGTCCGTAAATTCGTTGTTCTGGAGTCCGTCATTCGAGTCAAAGGTCTTGAATGTGATGTTTTCCGGATCGAACAAGATCAGTCCGTTGTTCGTCGATAACCAGATCATTCCGCTTTTATCTTCCAGTATCCCATGGATCGTGTTGTTCGGCAGACCGTCATACTGCGTGTAATGTGCCGTATGGTAGGAGGGGCGTTGTAACGTAACCTTATTAAGACCGCCACTGGTGCCGATCCAGAGCGCGTCGCCGGCCGCATACATGGTCAAAATATCGTCGTTGCTCAGACGCTTGCGGCTATCCGATCCCGTGTAGAGATGCTCCTCGACCTGATGGGTAATGCTATTGTAACGGTACACGCCGGCACCGCGCGTTCCGAACCAGAGAATGTTCGGCATTTCCTCGGTGATCGTATATACCACATTGCTGTTGATGGAATGCTTGTTCTGATCCTGCGAGTATGTAATTTGTCTGAAGTCGTCTAACCGATATGAACCATTGGCCTTTGTCACTTTCATCTGGATAACGCCGTAACCGCTGGTGCCGAGCCATATCGTTCCGTAAACATCGACACATACATCGTAAACATGGCCGAACGCAATGTTGCTTTTATTCGAGAAGTCCCGCGGGAAGTGCAATATCCTGTTCGTGCCTGCTTCGATCATGTCGATTCCTTCGCCATCGGTACCCAGCCAGACATTTCCGGCTTTATCTCTTCCAATCGACAACACCGTGCTGTTGCTGAGTCCTCCGGCAACGTTGATGACCTTTCTGCTTTGAAGATCGTTCCCGATGATATTCAACCCTCCGCTCCGGGTCCCGACATATAAAGTGCCATTCCTGTCTTCGTAAACGGAACGCACGATACTGTTGGAAATGGAAGTGCCGTTCTCGCCAGACGCAATTGCCCGGAACGGCTTTGGCTTCGTCAGAAACTTGAAGACGCCGTCACCATCTGTTCCTACCCAAAGTATATCCTGATCGGTTTCCGTGATGGAAAGTATTTTTCGCTGGGACCGCGCGAATTCCGGAAAATACTCCGCCATGTTCGCGAGGGTAATTGCATTGGCGGTAAAATTCACCTTATAGATCGCACCGGCCTCTGTTCCTATCCAGAGTGCATCTTGCGACCGGTTCGGCGATATGGTTGATACCGTAGTCTTGTTGAGTTGAAGTACATTCGGCTGGCGATCGAGATTGGCAAGATCGAAGACCGTAATGGCCGACGATCCCGAAGGAGCGACTACCAGGTGGGTGGTTCCCTTTGAATTGAAAAAGTAATGGGATCTGGCTCCCGCATCATTGGTCACATTCTTTTTAAAAACGGTTTTTCCGTTGATCACGGCTGCGAGTTCCCCGGTGCGGTGGAGAAAATACATCATCTCGCCCGTTGCGGTCATTCCGGTCACGGAAGCCATCCAGTCCTCCGACAATCCGCTGATGGAAACGTTTTGAAAAGTACCGTCTTTCGCGTTGTATCGGCTTACGCCCTTGCCGATTACGTTGACCCACACGAGGGAATCAGGACCAAGGCAAACACGCGTGTTGTATTCCTGAAAAGGTAAACCTCCAAGATCGGTGAAGTAGGCTTTAAATGTATCATGATCGTAATCATACAGGTTGATCCCCTTGTGGGTGATCACCCATAGATTGCCGAGTTTGTCCTCGATGATGTTCCGGATAACATTGTTGCTGATGCGCCCCTTGATGAATGAATCCGGCTTGTAGATCCGAAGCGTTGTGCCATCGTACCTATTCAGACCATCCCAGGTGCCAAACCAGACGTATTGCCGGTTGTCCATATATATGGAGTTGATGGCACTGTTCGACAAGCCTTCTTTCTTACTGATATGCTGATAGGGCCAGGGAGAAACATCATCCGAAGCCGAGAAAAGGAAAACCGACAGGATCAATGAAAGCATAGGCGATGGGCAAACGTATGCATAACAAACCTAATCATTCCCATCCTCACATGCCCGTAAAAGGTGTCCACCCCATTAGTTTTTTGTCCACAGGGTTCTTTTTTATCGAAAATATCAACCCTGGTGTACGGAATAACGAACCGGGCGGACGCAATTTCTTTTGGCAGACCGGTTATTTGCAATCGATTACTGTTTCGCACTTAAAACTTTTTGGCAAAGATTCTACGGATGGACATCATCGACAGATTTGCGCAAAACCCTATCCTGAGGCCAGCGGACCTTAAACCCAGCATGCCAGGAATGCAGATTGAATGTCTGCTCAACCCGGGTGTATTTGAATTCGATAATAAGATATGGTTGCTCCTGCGCGTAGCCGAGATGCCGGGGCAGGAAGAAGGGAAGATCAGCTTCCCCGTTTACAATGAGTCGGGAAAGATCGAGATCCGCACATTCAGCAAGACCGATCCACATCTGAACTTCTCCGATCCCCGTGTGATCTCCTATAAAGACAAGGATTTCCTCACCACGCTTTCTCACTTGCGACTCGTTTGCAGCACCGATGGCGTTACTTTCACGCAACCCGAAGGCTATCCGCCAATTTTTGGCGCGGGGAAATATGAATCGTATGGCATTGAAGATTGCAGGATCACGAAGCTCGATGACCAATATCACCTCACGTTCACCGCTGTTTCTCCGCTGGGTGTAGGCGTGGGCCTCATTTCTACTTCAGACTGGAAGAAATTCGATCGCAAGGGTCTGATCTTCGGTCCTCATAACAAGGACTGCGCAATTTTCGAAGAGAAGATCAACGGAAAATACTACGCATTGCACCGCCCCAGCAGTCCGCAGCTAGGCGGTAACTATATCTGGATCGCTGAATCACCCGATCTTATTCACTGGGGAAAACACCAGTGTATTGCGACGTCGAGAAAGGGAATGTGGGATAGCGCGAGGGTGGGCGCCGGAGCCGCTCCTGTAAAAACGTCGGAAGGCTGGCTGGAGATATACCATGGAGCCGATGAAAAACACCGATATTGTCTTGGCGCCTTACTACTCGACCTGAAAGACCCTTCCAGGGTAATTGCCCGAAGTGTAGAGCCGATTGCAGAGCCCACGGCGCCCTATGAGCTGACCGGCTTCTTCGGAAACGTGATCTTCACCAATGGTCACGTTGTTAAAGGTGATACCATTCGAATGTACTACGGTGCAAGTGACGAAGTGATTTGCGGAGCAGACCTTTCAATTTCCAAAGTTTTGAAAACCCTCAAATAAAGTTGACATGGGAAAAATTACGAATGAGATGGCAGATGGTATAGTCGACAAGAAGAATCTTGCCGTCACGACGCCGGCAGGAAACAGGCTCAGCCTCGGCTGGCTCCTGAAAAAGCCCGCGAAGGAATACGAGTTTTTCCTGGGCATGCCATTGGACATGCGCGTGTTGCTGATCACCAATCTTATCTATGCCTTCGTGCTGCCTGTGATCGAGATCTTCGTCGGTGCCTACATCATGCGCAGCTCGAACGATCCGAAAATTGTCGCACTGTATCAGCTCACGGTCTATGCGGGTATTCCCATCACGTTTCTCGTCAATGGCTTTCTTCTCAGCAAGATCAAAGTTTCCCATCTCTACAGCTTTGGTATGTTGTTGAGTGGCTTGTCGATGCTGGTGATGATGTCACTGGATGATCTTTCGTTCGCCGGCGTTGGAGTGGCCGGAATTCTGATGGGATGTTCCTTCGGGTTCTTCTGGGCAAACCGCGACTTTCTGGCGCTTGCCACGACAAACGACAAAAACAGAAATTACTACTACGGACTCGAGACTTTTTTCTACACCAACACCTTCATCATTGTCCCGTTCTTCGTCGGCATGTTCATCGGCAACACCGAGACCAGGAATTGGTTCGATGGCAATGCGTCGCGCGCCTATCAGATCGTTACCATCGTCGTGTTCGTGTTGACGATCATATCCAGTGCCGTCGTTCAGAAAGGACATTTTATAAACCCGAAGCAAAAGGAGTTTGTCTTCTTTAAATTCCACGCGCTCTGGAAAAAGATGCTCGTGCTTGCGGGGCTGAAAGGCCTTGCGCAGGGATATCTCGTCACCGCGCCGGCAATCCTCATCATGCGGCTAGTCGGCAATGAAGGATCACTTGGAACGGTTCAGGCTGTCAGCGGGATCGTAACCGCAGTGATGTTGTACCTTCTTGGCCGATTCACCGGTCCGAAACACCGCATCACCATCCTGACGATAGGCCTGATGTTCTTTCTTATCGGTACCTTTACCAATGGATTGCTTTTCTCCGCCACGGGGGTGATCGTATTTGTTCTGTGTAAAGTACTCTTCCAGCCACTGCACGACATCGCCTATTTCCCGATCCAGATGCGGGTGATCGACGTGGTCTCAAAGATCGAGAAGCGCAACGAGTTCGCGTACATTTTCAATCATGAATTCGGTCTGTTCCTGGGCCGGTTGTTCGGCCTCGGATTGTTTATCCTCCTGGCAAATTATGTCTCCGAAGATTTTGCCCTGAAGTATTCACTGATCACGATCGCCGTACTGCAGCTCGCATCGATCCCAATGGCAAAACATATTGTGAAAGAATCAAATAAACTCGAAGGATGAAGGTTAGGCTAACATTACTACTCGCGCTTTTGGCGCTTGTGTCCTGTGAAAGGGATAAGCAACCCGCCATGCAGGTCTCTATCAACAGGATCGACATGATGCCCGATCAGCCACAGCCCTACAAGCTGCTGGACTGGTACGAAAAGGCGCACAATTTCGACCAGTATGCTTTCAGCTCCGATACACAGGGTGAATTCACACCTTTTATCTGGCTCGACAGCAGCAAGAGAAATTTTCCCCAGACAACGTTCGGCCTTTACACGGTGATCGGCGATGTCAGGCAAGGCGCAAAAGGGAACAAGGAATTCCATGAGGCACTGAACTCCATGGGAGCGATCCTCGGCGCGGGTCTCGTGGGAATAGACAAGACCAGTCAGGACGGATACAACTACGTTCAGATGATCCAGAATTACTTCAACCGCGACAACGGATGGAACATCATGATGAACAATACGAATCCGGAGGTAGCCATGCTGGGCGGTGGATACGGACGCGACTGGTGGTACGATGTATTTCCGAACGTGCTCTATTACGGGATCTGCGATCTGTTCCCCAACGTGCCGAAAGCGGATAGCCTCCAGCGGATCATCGCGGATCAGTTTTACAAAGCAGATTCGGTGCTCAATGGCGATTACGATTATTCTTATTTCGACTATGCTGCGATGAAGGGCATGCGCAACCAGATCCCTTTCCAGCAGGACGCCGCGGCGGGCCATGCGTACGTACTCTATTGTGCGTACAGGAAATTCGGCGATCCGCGATACCTGAAGGGAGCAAAGTCTTCCATGGATGCATTGATGAATCAGAGGGAAAGCAGATTCTACGAGATCTTCATGCCATTCGGTGCCTACACGGCAGCTTGCCTCAACGCCGAGGCCGGCACGAACTACGACGTAAAAAAACTTATCGACTGGACATTCGACGGATGTGTGAGCGACAGCGGCCGCAAGGGATGGGGTGTCATCGCGGAGCGGTGGGGCGACTATGACGTTCATGGGCTCCAGGGCAGCATCACCGATGGTGGCGGCTACGCATTCCTCATGAACTCCTTCGCAATGGCGTGGCCACTGGTGCCGATGGTCAAGTATG
>CBHTUB010000265.1:0-8134 GCA_966095595.1 uncultured Chryseosolibacter sp.
GCCATGGAATCGGATCGCGGTGGTTTTACGCCGAGGGGATTTTCAATGACAGCCACCGATGAGCAACGTACAAAAGTTCAAAGCTGGAAAGATCTGTTATCACCGTACGGCCTCACCGACTTCGACCAGGAAGGCGGCGGAGCAGACATCGGTCCGCTTGCAGCACAGAATGTACCGTTGATCGGATTCCTCCCTGACTCACAACGGTATTTTAACTATCACCACACGAAGGAAGACACGTTCGACAAGGTCGACAAACGCGAATTGGAGCTCGGAGCTGCTTCGATGGCAGCGCTGACTTGCCTGATCGACCAGAATGGTTTGTAAGTTGTGGCCTTCGGTTAACCAGGCGAAACAACCACAGAAAAAAATCTAGCGGGCGCTGAGGAGATCGGCTACGATCTTCCAGTTTGCACCGTCCTTCTTCCAGATACGTACATAGTTGGCGGGCTGGTTCTCCGCGGGAGTTTCTTCATGGCTCCATTTGGCTGTGCCGTAAACATAAGCCATATCACCGGAGGGGGAGACTTCTCCGCCCATGAGTTCGTACGCCACGTTATCCTGCTTGATCTTGCTGAACTCGAAAGGTGGTACACCGGAACGGAAAAATTTTGTGTGCCCGGTGATATGCTTCCTGTAGGCGGCGTCGGCATGGGTGCGAAACTCCTGAATGAATTGTTTCTCCATTTTCAGGATCACGTCAGTTGTTGCGGGATGTTTTACATGAGCGTGCATGTGCTTGGGAGATCCCAGTTTCTTTTGTTCGGCTGTATACGTTTGCGCGGGGTGATCGATGCCTACATCCATCGCGACACGCCATACTCCATTTTCCTTGCGCCAGACACTCATAAAATGCCCCGTTGCAACTGCCTTGCTATCCGTTTTTGAATTCCTGTATTCCCATGGCCCAAAAGTATACCCAAAATCGTGGGAAGCAGAAATGTCCGCGTACACCGGATACCACGTAAGCAATGAGCTATCAGCCTGCTGTGCCAAAAGATGTTCCTTTCCGACCCTCGGAAGCTCTCCGAAAGTAACCACACTATCCGACATATGATGAATAAAAGCATCACGCCTGTTAACATCTGCGGACATTTTGCTAAAGGCGAGTTCGGCATCCACCATCACACGAAGATGATCGTGATAATCATCGGTTGTATTCTGGGCGGTGATATGACTTGCAATGAATAGAACACCCGAGAGTGTTAAAATGGAAGATCGTTTTATCAGGTTTTTCATAGCAAAGGGTTGGCTGATGATAATTCCGGCGTCTATATCGTAAATTCTCTTTGGTTTTGGATGTAACGACATTACAACTCAACTTCGCCTATTATTTCTGCCTCTTCCAAAATGTACATCATTTTATCCGGATCTTTGTCATTAAGGTGCAGAACACCTTTGACCTCCAGCGGCTTTTCAGTATAAGTAACTTCCTTCCGAAGATGTACCTCCACTACGCTTTCCGGTCCGCCGACACCGCAAAAAAAACAGGCATTCAATGGAAGCGATGAAAGCATGAAGCGAGAACCTTTTATGCCATTTTCGAAGGGAACCATGTATCCGGGAAGGGCTACCGACTTTCCGGCGAGTGCTTTTGCAGAAGCACTGAATACCGGTTTATCGTATTCTCCATTTTTGTCTTTTGCCTTGACAAAGCTTACGTCGTATAGCTTCGGCCATATCAATGACGGAAATCCCTTGTATTTGTTCTTTTGTGCTGCCGCTGTCAACGGGACCATCAACACAAAAATCAAAGCTGATTGAAATAGTCGTTTAGTTATCATTAAAGTTTCTTAGTTCGACGATGAAAGTTGACCCTTTTCCATACTCGGATCTTACAAAAATATTTCCATGTATCCTGTTGGCAGCTTCCTTAGCAATATAAAGGCCAAGTCCCGAGCCATAGGAATGTTCATTCGCCCGATAAAACATATCGAAGATCTTCGGCTGCAGCTCGGGTTTGATCCCCTCACCATTATCCTCGATCTCGATCAGCACGTCTTCTCCATCCTTATGAGACGATATCTTGATAAAGGGGCAATGTCCCTCGAGTCGTTTCTGAAACTTAACGGCATTCGTCAGGAGATTGTTCAAAATGATCTTGAGCCTGATCTTGTCCTGCCTGATCTCCGCCTGCTCCAACGCTGATAAATCAACCTGAATTTTGGAAAAATCTGTCGAATACTTGAGATTCTCGAGGATCTCGTTACACAATTCCCTGAGCTTGATCTGCTCCACGACTATGTCCTGTCGTTTATTTCTCGAATAATCGAGGATCTCGGAGATGAACGCTTCGAGCTTGATAACACTCGATTCAATGTGATTGAGATACTTGATCGTATCACGCGGATCTGGATCCATACGGCTGATATTCACGAGACCATGGATCGATTTCAACGGCGCGCTGAGATCGTGCGATACACTGTAGACAAATCTGTCGAGTTCTTTATTGGTTTGATCGAGCTCCTTGTTCTGGGCCTGAAGTTTCGCCTCTGTGATCTTCAGATCACTGATAACACGTCCTGTGAGCGCAGCAAAGGTGAACAACAGGCTTGCACCTAAAAAAATATTATTCACGTCTCCATGACCTTCCATTCCCGTGGAGAGGAAACCACCGAAGAATTTCGGAAGGATGTAGGTGAGCAGAAAAATATAGTAGTTCGTCAGAACGGCCGGGCCAAATCCTAGCCGCATGGCAACCACCAACGAAAACAGACCATAGATGTACCAATATTTTTCAAATTCTATGGTGAAGACAAATGCGAGCAGGCACGCCCATATCAATGCGAGCTCCCGGATCTTCTTCGACGACATTTTTGGAGAATCCGATATTTCATCCGAAGGCTGACGCAGCAGTCCAGCTTTTTTTAATACCGGTGTCAAATAATACAGCATTGGCAGGGCGAGGCCGAACGTGGAGGTGAATTCACCAAGCCAGTTGCGCGTAATGTAAGGCCAGAATGTCGACATCGGTTGATCGCCCAACCACACTAGTAAAGCCTGAAGTGAAACAATCTCGGGAACAATCGGTATCAGCACGCCGGCGATAAGGAATGCAATGGTACTCTGACTGTCGGGTAACCAATATTTTCCGCTGCACACTTTTCTGAACAGGAACCACGAAAGCAATGTGAACATCGTTTCGGGAATGCCATATAAAAACCAGTGATACCAGCGATCGGCAGGAATTCCCCAGAGGTAAGTGCTGAATACCGCGTTGAAGTACATCAACGGAATGACCATACGTGGCCCCCACCAATTGACCAGCAAAACGGAAAGCGCTGTAGGCAGGTAGTAATCGGCTACGCCCTGGTCATATTTGAAATAAAGGGAGATCTCGGTGCCGGCATGAAGTATCACCAACGTGGCGAATGGTGTCCACCACGGCATTCGAACGGAGGAATGGTCGTTGGCCGGCAAGCTCAAGGGTATAGGTCTATACTAAGATACAACTTCTTCAACAAAAAAGCGCCCGTGTTACCGGGCGCCTCTGTTATCTTTCTGTTACGCTGTGATGCTTTCTTCCTTCGTCGAATATATCTCGATCGGCAAGCAACTGCACACGAGGTTTCGATCCCCGTAGGCATTGTCCACACGGCTTACGGCTGGCCAGAACTTGGCATCTTTCACGAAGCTCAGCGGATACGCAGCCTTCTGACGGCTGTATGGCTTGTTCCAATCGTCTGCGGTGACAACGGCAGCGGTATGCGGGGCATTTTTCAGAACGTTGTTCTCTCGGTCTGCTTTTCCTTCCTCGACTTCGCGAACCTCGTTCCTGATCTCCACAAGAGCATCGATGAACCGATCGAGTTCTTCCTTCGGCTCACTTTCCGTCGGCTCGATCATCAACGTTCCGGCTACCGGGAAGGAAACTGTCGGTGCATGGAAACCATAGTCCATCAAACGTTTTGCAAGATCTTCAACCTCGATACCCGCCTTCTTGAAGTCGCGGCAGTCCACGATCATCTCGTGCGCGCAACGTCCTTTCGATCCGGTATAGAGGATACGATAATGTTTCTCAAGACGAGCTTTGATGTAGTTGGCATTGAGGATTGCGTAACGGGTGGCATTTGTCAATCCCTCGCCACCCATCATGGCAATGTAAGCGTAAGAAATAGTAAGGATGCTCGCGCTTCCCCATGGCGCAGCCGAGACTGCATGAATGCCCTTCTCGCCGCCTGTCTTCACAACAGCGTGACCAGGAAGGAATGGCTTCAACTTATCGTTCACACAGATAGGTCCCATGCCAGGGCCACCACCACCGTGAGGAATGCAGAATGTCTTGTGAAGGTTGAGGTGACAAACATCGGCGCCGATATTCGCCGGAGAAGTCAATCCTACCTGGGCGTTCATGTTCGCGCCGTCCATATAAACAAGCCCGCCGTTCTTGTGGATGGTCTCGCATATCTCGACGATCGATCCTTCGAACACACCATGTGTCGATGGATAGGTCACCATCAAACATGAGAGCTTGTCCTTGTATTGTTCTGCCTTGGCTTTCAGGTCGGCAACATCGATCTTGCCTTCTTCGTCGGACTTGACAACCACTACTTCCATTCCGGCCATCACTGCACTTGCAGGATTTGTACCGTGAGCTGAAGCGGGGATCAGTGAAACCGTTCTATGACCTTCGTTCCTGCTTTCATGGTAGGCGCGGATCACCATGAGACCCGCATATTCACCCTGAGCGCCACTGTTGGGTTGAAGCGATACTCCTGTAAACCCGGTGATCTCTTTTAACCAATTCTCCAGATTGGTTGTTAGCTCCTGATATCCCTTTGTCTGGTCCGCCGGTGCGAACGGGTGAATGTTTCCAAACTCAGGCCATGTTACCGGGATCATTTCCGACGTTGCATTGAGCTTCATCGTACACGATCCAAGGGAGATCATGGAATGAACCATTGACAGATCCTTGTTCTCGAGGCGTTTGATATAACGAAGCATCTCGTGTTCCGAGTGATGCGCATTGAACACGGGATGGGTCAGAAATGTCGATTTTCTCTGGAGCGATGCCGGCCAGTTGAGCTCGACGCCATTCACACCCGGCATGGTCACCGTCTTTCCGGCTGCCGCGGCAAAGATCTCGACGATCAATTTTACGTCTTCAACCGAAGAGGTCTCATCAAGTGAAATTCCGACATGCTCATCATTGAAATAGCGGAAGTTCACTTCGCGTTTTTCAGCCTCGCGGCGCAACGCTTGCTTGTCGGATACGGCAACCTTCAACGTATCGAAGTAATGCTCGTTTACCTGCTTGTAGCCAAAACCTTTAATTGCACTTTCGAGCGAACGGGTCCGTCCGTGGATCCTTCCGGCAATTTTCTTCAGGCCTTCCGGTCCATGATAAACTGCATACATACCCGCCATCACCGAAAGAAGAACCTGCGCGGTACAAATATTCGAAGTTGCCTTTTCCCTTCTGATGTGTTGCTCACGCGTCTGCAGCGCCATTCTGTAACCGGGGTTGCCCGATGCATCCATCGATGCTCCGATGATCCTTCCGGGCATCTGACGTTTGAATTCGTCTTTCGTAGCGAAGAAGGCGGCATGTGGTCCGCCAAATCCCATCGGCACGCCGAATCGTTGTGATGATCCTACAACAACATCTGCGCCCATCTCGCCCGGAGATTTGAGAAGCACCAGGCTCATCAGGTCAGCGGCGACAACCACAAATACATCTTTCTCGTGGGCTGACTGGATAAAGTTCGTATGATCTTTCACCGCTCCGTTGTTATCGGGATTCTGAACGAAAACGGCGAACAATGACGGATCGGTTACATCGAGTTTTGAGATATCGCCGACCACAAGCTCGACACCAATCGGCGTGGAACGTGTTTTCAGAACATCGATCGTCTGTGGGAAAGTGTTCTGATCGACGAAGAATTTATGAGCAGTTTTTTTGGATGCTTTTTTGGAAGCGTGAAGCAAGTGCATCGCCTCGGCAGCGGCAGTCGCCTCGTCCAGCAACGATGCGTTGGCGATCTGCATTCCCGTCAGGTCGATCACCATGGTTTGATAGTTGATCAATGCTTCAAGACGGCCCTGGGCGATTTCTGCCTGGTATGGCGTATAGGCCGTGTACCAGCCTGGATTCTCGAGAATATTCCGAAGGATCACGCCAGGGGTGATGGTGTTGTAATAACCTGTTCCTATAAAAGAACGAAATACCTTGTTCTTAGAGGCCAAAACCTTGAATTCTTTAAGGAATTCGAATTCCGACTTAGCGTCGGGCAGGTTAAGGGGCTTTTTAAGCCTGATTGAAGCAGGTATCGTCTGGTCAATCAGTTCATCGATTGAACCTGCTTTAATCACTTTTAACATTTCTTCAACCTGATGCGCATCAGGACCAATGTGTCTGGATTCAAATTTTTCCGCGTATTTCGAGTCTATCTTCATTGAAAATGTGATTTCTAGTGGTTTTTGCCCTCAAAAGGTGCCGCAAAGGTACTTTACTGATTACACAATTAACAGGGCTCAGCGTAAGAACGTTTGTTTGTTTTTACCGATCCTGTAAAAAATCTGCTGTTGGACCTGCGAGAGTATGCTTTTAGGGGAAAGAGCCCTAGTTTTGGCAGGTTAACCTAAATTTTTCAACATGAAATTTAATGTCAAGGTGTTTGTCCTTGCCATGGCGGCAACAATTCCAGTCCTGGCGCAGGACCCTGTTGCTCAGCAGTATGGAAACATGATCACACCATCCGATCTGAAAGAAAATTTGTCAATCCTGGCCTCCGACGCAATGGAAGGACGTGAAACGGGAAAAAGGGGCCAGAAAATGGCTGCCGCTTTTATCCGGGCGCACTTCGAAGAGCTGGGACTGGCAGGCCCTGTCAATGGTAATTATTATCAACCCGTAGAACTTTACACCAGTCTTCCCGGCGAGATCTATCTGAGCGCCAACGGCACCCGGTTCAATAACTTCGAGAATGTCATTTATTACGGAACGTCCGACTCGAACGGGGAAGTGTCGCTTCCCGTTGTGTTTGCCGGGAAAGGGAGAGCGGAAGATTTCAACCAGATAGACGTAGCAGGCAAAGCGGTTGTCCTTGTCGTAGGCAGCGACGAAAATTTCCGCGGCCCGATGGAAACTGCGCGCCAGAAAGGTGCGAAGCTGATATTGTTTTACACCCCGAATCCTGATGAGTTCAAAGACCTGGTGGGTCAATTCAAAAGTTATCTGGCCGGCGGAAAGCTCTCGCTCACGAAACCGGAACCCTCGACCAAATCGCCGGTATTTTTTATAGCACCATCAGTCACTGAAAAGTTGCTGAACACGACGCTGGACAAACTGGACAAGGCCGCGACGGCTGACGCCAAAAAAGCACCTTTGAAAAAGATCAAGGCAGGCAATATGGCTTACAGGACAGGTATGACCATCAAAACATTAAAAACTGAGAATGTGCTTGGATTCCTTGAAGGAGGCGATAAAAAAGACGAGATCATCATCATCACTTCTCACTACGATCACATCGGAAAGGAAGCAAGCGGTACCGGAGACCTGATCAACAATGGCGCTGATGACGATGGTTCGGGAACCGTGTCAGTGCTACAGCTCGCCAAGGTCTTCGCAAAGGCGAAGAAGGATGGCAAGGGTCCGCGCCGCAGTATTCTCTTCATGACCGTAACCGGCGAGGAGAAAGGCCTGCTTGGTTCCGATTATTATACGCAACATCCAATATTTCCACTCGAGAGCACAGTTGTCGATCTCAACATCGACATGGTTGGCCGCCGCGATCCGCAGCACAAGGACAGTCCTCCCTACGTGTACGTGATCGGTGCAGATAAACTGTCGACGGAATTGAACACGCTCAGTGAGAATGTGAACAAGACTTACACCAATCTGTTGTTCGACTATACCTACAACGACCAGAACCATCCGGACCGTTTGTACTACAGATCGGATCACTGGAACTTCGCGAAGAACAACATTCCGATCATCTTTTACTTCGATGGAATTCATGAAGACTACCACAAGCCAACAGACGAAGTATCAAAGATTGAATTCGATCTCCTGGCAAAGCGTGCCCAGTGCGTGTTCTACACTGCGTGGGAAATCGCCAATCGCGACCAACGTATCATGCCTGATCAAAAGCAGGACACGACGAAATAACACGTTGCATTAGCAATGAAAAGA
>CBHTUB010000266.1:0-8089 GCA_966095595.1 uncultured Chryseosolibacter sp.
CCGGCTATTTCATCGGTATATAAATCCGTGGGGAGCACATTTCAGTTACTGACAACCACTGACCAACTCACGCTTGACGACCTTACTTACAAGAGCGGGGAGCGATCCTGCTATCAGATCAGCTATGTAGACATCTGCGAAAATCAAAGTCCGCGCAGCAATAATATCTGCCCGATCGTTTTGGCCGGAACACTTCTCGATGACAACAGCGTCAAGCTTGACTGGACTGAATACGGAGGCTGGAAGGACGGCGTACAACAGTATGTGATCGAAAAATACGATGAGCAGGGTGGTCTGCTGGAGACCATTTCTGTCAGCTCGTCCACGACCTACACGGATGCTACAAAGGATCTTCTCCGGCAGACCTATGTGTATGTTATCAAGGCACTCCCGGTAAACGGCACGTTGCCGCTGAGCATCTCGAATACGATCATCATCATCAAGAATCCGAATCTTTTCCATCCGACGGCCTTTACTCCGAATGGCGATGCGCTTAATGACATCTTCAACGTTTACGGTCAATACATCAGCGAATTCGAGATGAATATCTTCAACCGTTGGGGCGAGCTGATGTTCACCACCACTGATCTTGATGTCGGTTGGGACGGAACATTTAAGGACACAGAGATGCCCGAGGGCACCTATACTTTCACCTCCACCATTACCGACCTTGCCGGCAGAACGTTCAAAAAATCCGGCTCATTTCTTTTACTGAAAAAGCGTAAATGACGCATCTGTTCGCAATAACTATTTACCTTGCGTCATACTTTATAATTCAACATAACAACTATCAGCTATGTTTGACATGATGAAAATGATGGGCAAAATGAAGGAAGTTCAGGCCCGTATCAAGCAAGCGCAGGATAATCTCGCCAATCTAAGGGCTACGGGTGAATCGGGCGGAGGAATGGTAAAGGCGACCGTAAACGGAAAAAAACAGCTGATCGCTCTCGAAATAGATCCTATGATCCTCAAGGCCGAAGACCGCGTGGTCGTTCAGGATCTAATCGTCGCTGCTGTCAATAAGGCATCAGACGAAGCCGAGAATCTTGCGAAAGAGGAGATGAGAAAAAGTACCGAAGGTCTTCTTCCCAATATACCGGGATTCGATTTATCTGGAATGATGGGGGGATGAGCAACGTAGCAGTTGTCATTCTGAACTACAACGGCGAAAAACTCCTTCGACAGTTTTTGCCCTCTGTCTTAAAGTACTCGTCGGGAGCGCGTATCGTCGTTGCGGACAACGGTTCGACTGATGGCTCTGTCAACGTTGTCAAACAGGAATTTCCCGAAGTTGAGTTAATTCCGCTACCCGAAAACTTCGGATTCTGCGGAGGCTATAACCGTGCGCTCCAACAAGTCGAGGCCGACATTTACGTCTTGCTGAACTCCGACGTTGAAGTCACTGCAGGATGGATAGATCCCATACAGGCTCAGTTCGACCAAAATCCAGGCATCGCTGCAATGCAGCCCAAAATCCTCTCCTGGCACTCACGCGATAAGTTCGAGTACGCCGGCGCGGGAGGAGGTTTTATCGACTCATTTGGGTACCCTTTCTGTCGCGGCAGATTGTTCAACCATGTCGAAACCGACTTCGGTCAGTATAACGATACCCGTGAGATCTTCTGGGCCAGCGGTGCCTGTCTGTTCATCCGTTCGTCAGTATATCATCAATTTGGCGGGTTGGACGAAGATTTCTTCGCGCACATGGAAGAGATCGACCTCTGCTGGAAGATCAATCGCACGGAGAGCAAGGTGTTTTACTGCGGTCAGAGCACCGTATACCACGTTGGCGCGGGAACCCTGAACTATGAGAGTCCGCGCAAGACTTTGCTGAACTTCCGTAACGGCATCGCATTGATCTATAAACACTTTGACCCCATGGAGCTTGCGTATAAGCTACCCGTGAGGCTGACACTTGACTGGGCTGCAGCCGCGCGTTTTCTGGTTCAGGGCAAGGTCGGAAATGCTGCAAGTGTGCTCAGGGCGCACTTTCAATTCTTTTCCCACATCGGCGAAAGTACCCGCAAGAGAAGGGCAATACGGGGAAAATTTCCGCATTATTCAAGGAAAAATATCTACAACGGTCTCGTGCTTATCGACCATTTTTTCCGTGGACGAAGGAGTGTAAACATGGATTAGTAGTCCCAAATGGGGCTCCTTTTGCGGAGATGCTTTCTGATGTTCATGACGAAGGCCAGGGCCAGGTATACCAGTACAGGAGAGCCAAATGTGAAGAAAGACGCGTATATGAAGAATAATCGTATACTCGATGTAGCCATACCCAACTTCTCACCCAGTCGGGTACAAACGCCAAAGGCATAACCTTCGAAGAACTCCTGGATCCTGGATGTCAGATACCTCATAACCTCACTTTTGAACGTTCAACTTCTAATAGGGCATTTCGTCGATAAAAGACCAGCCTACAAATATAAGATACCGCAAGAGATGTGCCCAGATGGCCCAAATCTTATTTTTTTGACTATAATTGCAAAAAAATACACATAAGTTTAGTTTTGAACCCTTAAAAAACCAACATAATTCTAAATCCAATGAGAAAAGTCGTTTACTCATTCTTGTTTATCGGTGCATTGAGCCTGGCGGGCTGTACTCTGCCCAACATGGTGAAGATGTCGAAAGACCAGAATCTTACGGTGACACCAAACCCGTTAGAAGTTCACAAAGACACTGTCACTTTTGACATGGCAGCCAATCTTCCGGTTAAAATGCTGAAGAAAGGAACTGTTTACACGCTCAATACATACTATAAATACGGGGATAAAGAATTAGCGCTTGATCCGATTCCGTTCAAAGCTGAAGACTATCCGAACGCATCAACCGAGCAACCTAAAGTTACCAAGACCTTTACCTTCGCTTATACCCCTGCGCTCAAGTCAGGTGTTCTTGAAGTTGAAGGTGTAGCTTCAAAGGCCTCAAAATCCAAGAACACTCCTCGCATGCAGGTAGCTACCGGTATCATCACAACTTCCAAGCTTGTGAAGCCCGTTTACTACCCTGTATACGCCGAGCACGGTTATAACAACCAGGAAGAGCTGATGCATATCGTGATTCATGATTTCATTTTCGAGCAAGGCCGTTCTGTACTGAGAACCAGTGAGATCAAAAGCCCTAAAGGAAAGCAACTCGACGCATTCATCGCTTCAAAGAACGCTACCCGCACGGTAACCATCACCGGTACTCACTCACCTGAAGGTGCCGAGCGTATCAACTCAAAACTTTCACCAGATCGCGCTGCAGCTATCGAAACCTTCTATCGTGCTGAAATGAAAAAGTACGATTACAAGGGAAAAGCTGACTCGATCAAGTTCATCCTGAAGCCTGTTATCCAGGATTGGAATGAGTTCAAGAACGTGCTGGCTTCATATGAAGGAATCACTTCTGAACAGAAGACCGAATACACAAACATCATCAACGGTGGCGGTACCTTCGAATCACAGGAAAAGCAAATGCAGAAACTGAGCACTTATCGCAAGGTGTTCAAGGATGTATATCCAAAGTTGAGAACTGCCAAGACTGAGATCCTTGTTGTAAAGGACAAGAAGACAGACGCAGAGATCGCCGTTCTTGCCAAACAGATCACACAAGGTGCTACAAGCGCAGATACACTTTCTTTCGAAGAACTGATGTATGCCGGTACACTTACTCCTTCACTTGAAGAGAAAGCTGCGATCTACGAAGCTGCTACCAAGAAAGGTCAGAATTGGAATGCTCACAACAACCTCGGCGCTGTTTACATCGCTCAGGCTATCGAGAACCCTTCAAATGCAGCAGCATTGGCCGACAAGGCTTTGGCTCAGCTCGAGCTCGCTTCAAAGCTCCAGAGCTCACCTGAAGTCAATGCCAACATGGCTTCTGCCCAGATGCTGAAAGGCAACCCTTATGCAGCTTATGCCTATGCTTCAAAAGCCTCAGGCCTGAGCGGCGACAACGCTGCCGGCGTGAATGGCGTGAAAGGCTCTTCCGAGATCTACCTTGCTAAATACAGCGATGCAGTTCGTTCCGAGTCTTCTGCTTCTGACAATGCCGACAACCTGTTCAACAAAGGTTTGGCACAGATCCTGACCAAAGACTACCAGAATGCATTGACTTCTTTCAAGGAAGCAACCAATAAGAACAGCAATTTTGGTCTTGCGTACTACGGAGCTGCAATCGCTTCTGCAAGATTGGACAAGGCTGACGACGTAGTTAGCAACCTTTCAAGCGCTGTGAAAGCTGATCCTACACTGAAGGAAAACGCCCTGAGCGACCTTGAGTTCGCCAAGTACGCGGCGACCGAAGCCTTCCGCAATGCTTTGAAATAAGAACTTTTCATTGGAATTATGGAAAAACCCCTTCCGGGCAACCGGAAGGGGTTTTTTATTATACACCTTTCGTGTTTTGCGCTTTGTCAATCCCACCTTGCGCACTATTTTTACGCCTGCCTTCCAGGAGGCAGGCACCATATTGACACATTAAACTATGAGAGAAATTCAGTTCAGAGAGGCACTTCGTGAGGCAATGGTTGAGGAAATGAGACGCGATCCAGGCATCTTTTTGATGGGTGAAGAAGTAGCCGAATATAATGGCGCCTACAAAGTAAGCCAGGGAATGTTGGAAGAGTTCGGCCCGGACCGCGTGCTGGATACTCCCATCGCCGAGCTTGGATTTGCCGGGATCGGTGTGGGAGCTGCAATGAATGGACTGCGCCCGATCATAGAGTTCATGACGTTCAACTTTTCTCTTGTAGCCATCGACCAGGTGATCAACAGTGCCGCGAAAATGATGTCGATGTCCGGCGGACAGTTCAACATACCTATCGTATTCAGGGGACCTACCGGTAACGCCGGAATGTTGAGCTCACAGCACTCACAGAACTTCGAAAACTGGTTCGCCAATACACCAGGTCTGAAAGTGGTTGTACCCGCCAATCCATATGACGCGAAAGGTTTGCTCAAATCTTCAATACGCGACAACGATCCCGTGATCTTTATGGAATCCGAGCTGATGTATGGAGACAAGGGACAAGTCCCTACAGAAGAATACTTATTGCCTCTTGGAGTTGCTGATGTGAAACGCCAGGGTTCCGACGTGACCGTTGTTTCCTTCGGCAAGATCCTGAAAGTAGCTTTGGCAGCCGCTGCAGAGCTGGAAAAGGACAACATCTCATGCGAGGTCATTGATCTGCGTACCGTTCGCCCGATCGACTACGCAACCATCGTCGAGTCAGTGAAGAAAACAAACCGCCTGGTGATCGTTGAAGAAGCATGGCCTCTGGCAGCGATCTCCTCAGAGATAACCTATCACATTCAAAAGAATGCATTCGATTACCTGGATGCCCCTATTCACCGGGTCAACAGCCTCGATGCACCACTCCCATATGCACCTACGCTGATACAGGAGATCCTTCCCAACGTAGAGAAGACGGTGAAGGCTGTTAAAGCCGTAATGTATCGCGATTGATTTTCAGCTAATTGATAATATCAAGAAAGAGGGCTCCAAATGGAGCCTTTTTTATTCCGTGATAACAAGTTTACCCCTGCTTCTCGTCGTGCTGCCGCGCGAGACCAACGTGAGTTCATAAATATAAAGCCCGGGCAATAAACGGTACCGCGAGAATTCATCCCGGTCGAAGGACACAACGTTGCGTCCATAATGGAATCCTGACTTTTCAGCTGCGCCAATAACCTTACCGTTGACGTTAACGAGCCTGACAGCCAATTTCTCCGGCAAAGCCGCACCTGTCAGATTCAGGGCGACGCTGAATCGATCGGACAAAGGATTCGGATATGGCGGACTCATTTCAACAAAGGTCTCTGATTCCACCTGGAATGCGATCTTATAGGGCTCAACACCGCTCGGATTTCCCGATTGATCCGTCGCATCGACCAGCAGAACATACCGTCCATCGGCAAGGGAGTCGGGTAAATATGAGACTTTAAAATCACTCGTATCCGTCGCCGGGCTCCACGATATTCCAGCATCTCCAAAATTGATCCTCGTGAAATCACATTCATCGACATCATCACACGGGTACGCGAGAAAGATATTGACACCTATAGTATCGGTCTTGATCAGATAGCGATTCTCATCCCACAACGATATGTTGATGCGCGGTCTTGCAGAGACAAACTCATCATTCTCTATGTATCTGCCGTCTACCGTTACGTCCAGCACGGGATTGAAATTTTCATTGATGACGTTCAGGTGTTTCGTCAGCGTAAAAATGTTGTTCTCAAAAATATGCTCAGGATATATCCCCGGATTCACCTCTACTTCGACGTCGTTCAGCCCCACTTTTTTGAACGTGTTCACCGGGATTGTAAAGAGTGCAGTATCACCAGGCATGGGACTGTCGATCAATAGCGATTCATGAGCGGCAACCAGCGACTTGTGATTAAAAACTTTCACCGATACGGTAAGCTGATCGGGAAACTCGCGGTCGCTCACATTGATAAAACCGTAATCTCCATTCCAGACCGCGCCTTCAGATAACGTTTCCTGCGTGCGAAGACCGTTGTAGATCACAAGACCTTCTGCTACGGGCTCGTACGAAACGATCCAGTGGCGAAGCTGTGGTGGTGTAAGGTTGATCGTATCGGTAAGGTTGAGGGACAATCGCAGTTGCGGATAGGTTGCTGCATCTATCTGTGCAATTGAAGTTGTCGTTTCAATATCTTCAAGAACAACCTCGGAAGTACCATCGGATCTTATACCTATGACGTCAATCGAGACGCTATCCTCTTCCTCCAGTCCTTCGAGATCAACATCGATGTCATGCCATTCCATCGCGGGCCCGACCAGTGCCGAAGTCATCTTGCCAAACCCGGAGCTTCCAGTCACCGTCGTATTCGTTGTCAGTCTGGCGGTCAATGGCTGACTATCACTGCTGCGGATAAAAGTTGCCGTGCCTGCGGGAGCGCCTTTCCGTCCAAGGATCACTACAGGCTCGCCATTCACGAGAGCCTGTAGTTGTGCTGCTGCAATTCCAATTTCTCCAAGCTTGTCAATTGCCGCCTGAGGCCATACGCTGTAGGCAGGGTTGCCGATGCTGAAAAGTATTACGGAATCGCCCGATGAAACATTGTCGATGTACTGTATCAGATCATCATTGTTACCGGTAACAAGCTCGTTCGATCGGAAGCTGTTGATCACCCAGGGTTCGCGTCCACAGGTTCGTCCTGCGCGGGTCGCCCAGTTGAATACCACGCCGAGATAAGGCGAAGTGGAGATTTTGTCGAAAGCAACAAGATTGATGGTATTGGTCCTGCAGCCGAAGCCCTGCGAACGCAGATGGAATTCCTCGTTGTTGATCTTGAGACTTATCGAGTCGAGCGGCTTACCCGAGTTTACGCCATAGTTCCGGATAAAAACAGATGTGCTCGTTTCTTCGAATTCCAGCAAGCGCAATTCGGTATCTCGATTCAAACCCGATACGGTATTGTCGAGATATTGGGGAAAATGACTCTGTGCCCAGCCCTCCGGCCCATTATCGATGTAGACAAATGAGCTTGTTGTCCACTCCGTGCTTTCAAACTCTCCCGGATCTTCAATCTTTGTTCTCCAGTAATATACAAGGCTGTCGGTATCCAGCAGGGCAATTTCCTGCCGGGCGAGGACAGTAGCCGTCGGGTTGAAAGTTTTCTTGAAGTCACTATCGAAAGTAGCGATCGTATCAACCTCCACGATAAAACCGCGTTCACCCGAAAGTATATCGGAATGCTGAAAGGTGAGATTTACATCCTGCGAGGAAACGATGCCGAATCTGCGCGGGAATAAGTTGTTCGTGCCGTTGAGGGGAAGAAAATAGTCGAGATAACCTACGTTGTTAGATTCATCCAATTCCGTCACCTCATTATTGGCATCGAGGCGTATTTCGAAAGTATTATTTCCGAAGTATTCCTTGTTCTCGCCGCGAATGACGAAGGTTAACGTGTCCGCGTACATCAACGGAGAATAGGTAGAGTCATAGGTAAGGGTCTGCCTGTTGCCATAGGTCCTCTTCACCTGAATACGCAACGGCTTGTTCCGGGCCTGCCCATAATTCCTGACGATGAAGCTGATCGCGAATGAATCCGAGTAGGAAGTTACC
>CBHTUB010000267.1:0-8077 GCA_966095595.1 uncultured Chryseosolibacter sp.
GCCAGTTAGCCAACATCTCATTACAAGGCAAGGCAGTGACGGAAGGTGCAGATGGTTACCTGGTACTCGGGAACATCGTCAACAATACCGCTAATTCGGACGACATGTACGTTAAAAAGCTGCCTTTCGATTTTCCAAATGCCAACGACGCAAACAGTTGGTCACGCAGCTATGGGGCAGGTACGAGCAAAATTGTCAATCGACTTTATTACGACAATACGAAAATCCTTTGGGGCGGATCGGTCACCATCAATAACAAATCGGATTTCAGGATTATTCAAGGTCCTGAAAATGCCCAGCAAACAGATCTTACAAATGCGATAGGTAGTCCGCTAACGGATGAGGAAGCCTGGGATTTTTGTGAATCCACCACTTCATACGCATTTGTGGGTGCCACAAAATCAGGTCCCGATAACGACATATTCTTTGCGCGGGTTTCGAAAGATGACGACCCAAAACTACTGGATTCCGCATCTTACATTTTCGACACCGATGCAACCGACCTCAACGAGGAGGGTAATTCAATTTGCCCTGGTGTCGACGGAGGATTTGCGATCCTTGCAACCGTTGAATCCGGCTCCAAAGGGAACGGAGGACGCGACTACTATGTGATCAAGGTGAATGAGTTTGGCCAGAAAATGTGGGCCTATAACTATGGCGGATCAGACAATGACCAGGGTGCCTCGATCAGGCCGACATCTGATGGCGGTTACATCATGTTTGGAACGAGTTCATTTGGTACACTCAATAAATTGGTACTAATGAAGCTTAACGCGCGAGGACAGTTATAAATAATTAATCAGGATAAATAGACTTTACGTTTACCGTGCAGTGCGAGTGAATGGAGCATGCGCACTGTTTAATTGAATTTTGTTATTGTAAGTAATTATTGATTGAAAATAACCCCACTATGAGAAAGTCTCTACTGCTTGTTGTCTTGTTTGGTTTGCTTTGCTTCAAATCATTTGGACAGGCACATGGTATCACTGGTGTTGATGCGCCTGATGGTGCATATGGTGCCGGCCAAACCATAACAATCACAGTATCGCTGGAAACAACCTGTGATGTTGCCAACGGAACAACAGTATCGCTTGCGCTAAATACGACGCCGGCTCGCTCGGCCACCGGCTCCTTTACCGCGTTGGCAGGCGTCTCCAGTATACAACTTACCTACACTGTTCAATCAGGCGACGTGCATAACTCAACAGAGTTGGATTACGTAGCGGCGGGCTCGTTCTCGATCAATAGCGGTAGCATTGTAAGAAGCACAGGTGGCGGTCAGGCTCTCACAACAACTTTGGCAGCACCAGGCGCGGCAGGTTCATTGGGAGCAAATGCCAATATCACAGTTGACGGCGTTGCCCCAGGGCAACCAGCAGCTCCAGATCTTGATGCTGCCAGTGATTCAAACGTCAATACCGATAATTACACAAACGACACCACTCCCACCTTTTCCGGTGTGGGAACAAATGGCAATACCTATAAGATCTATTCATCAGTATCGGGCATGGTCGGCAGCGCCGTAGCGGCCGGTGGTACTTACTCAATAACCACCAGTGCGTTAAGCGAGGGAAGCCATAATATTACCGTGACGGAAACTGACCTCGCAAACAACGAGAGTACAGCCTCTACGGCCCTGGCAGTCACAATAGACGCAACAGCACCAACAGCCCCGTCCGTCCCTGATCTTGCTGCCGGCAGCGACAGCGGTACGTCGTCTACCGATAATCTGACAAATGACAATACTCCGACTTTCACGGGAACAGCAACGGCCGGAGAAACAGTGGAAATTATCAGCTCAGTTTCAGGCGTTGTGGGCTCTGGTGTCGCTACCGGTGGAAATTACTCCATCACAGCCTCCGCGCTTGCTGACGGTGCACATAACATAACCGCGAGGATCACAGATCTGGCCGGAAACGCTGGCACCTCTGCTCCTCTGGCGATCACTATCGACACCTCCGCCCCGGCCACACCCGGCGTACCCGACCTCACGACAGACTCCGGCACATCTTCAACAGACGATCTGACCAACGACAACACGCCAAGCTTCTCCGGAACAGGCGTGAACGGCACAATTATAACACTCATCAGCAGCGTAACCGGAAACGTGGGAACGGCTACGGTAAGCTCGGGCACCTACAGCATAACTGCATCAACGCTGGCAGACGGCGCTCATAATATTACAGCTACAGCATCAGATGACGCAGGCAATACAAGTGCGGCCACTTCAGCCCTTGCAGTGACGATTGACACCTCAGCTCCTACTGCACCTTCAACTCCCGACCTCACGACTGATTCAGGATCGTCCGGAACAGATAATATCACTAATGACAATACCAGCACATTCACAGGTACTGCAACCACCGGTGAAACAGTTGAACTCGTCAGCAGTGTAAGTGGAGTCGTTGGCAGTAACGTTGCAGCGGGTGGAAATTATTCCATCACCTCTTCTGCACTCAGCGATGGAGCGCATACGATCACCGCGAGGATCACCGATGCTGCCGGTAACGTTGGAACATCTGGCGGCTTAAGCGTAACCATTGACACCGGTGTTCCTTCTGCCCCTACAACTCCTGATCTCACCGCGGGTAGCGATACAGGAACCTCATCAACCGACAACATCACAAACGATAATACTCCGACGATTGCAACCAGCGCAGAAAATGGCACTACCATTACCCTAACCAGTGATGTTTCCGGTTCGGTGGCCACATTCACAGCGACTGGTGGCACGGACAACATCACCACCAGTACACTCACTGACGGAGCGCACTCTATCACAGCGACCACAACGGACGTTGCAGGTAACACCAGTACTGCATCGTCGTCCCTGGTCATAACGATAGACACTTCTGCGCCGGCAGCGCCATCAGTCCCGGACTTGACAACGGATACCGGTCTGTCGTCCACTGATAATATTACAAATGATAACACGTCGACATTTGCGGGTACAGCAACAGCAGGAGAAACCGTTGAGATAGTAAGCAGTGTATCGGGCGTTGTCGGCTCTGGCACAGCAACCGGAGGCAACTACTCTATTACTACTTCGGCATTATCAGACAATACTCATAACATTACCGCGAGGATCACTGACGTTGCAGGTAACATTGGTGAATCCGCGGCCCTATCTGTCACCATCGACACTTCGGCGCCTGCGGTACCGGGAACACCGGATATGACCGCCGGAACGGATAGCGGATCTTCAAGCACGGATAATATAACCAATGATCAAACGCCTGACTTTACAGGATCGGGTGTAAACGGCACTCGCATTACCGTGATCAGCAGCGTTGCCGGTAACATTGGCACGTTCGACGTTGTGGCAGGTACGTATACCGTAACATCTGGATCAACCCTCGCTTCGGGTGCTCATAACATTACAGCCACAGCAACCGACGCTGCCGGTAATACAAGTGCAGCCACCTCCGCCCTTGCGATAACCATTGATATCACAGCACCAAGTGCACCAGGGGCCGCCCCGGACTTGACCACGGCTACCGATAGCCAGGGCACGGCGACAGGCAGAACCGGTACAACCAGCGACAATATTACCAACAGCTCAAACCCTACCTTCACTGGAAATTCCGGTTTGACAAATGGCAACACCGTCACGATATATAATGGAGCAACAGCACTTGGCAGCGGGACCGTAGCCAGTAGCTCATATACGATCGCTGTTGGAGCGATCGCGGAAGGATCTTATACGATCACTGCAAAAGCAACAGATGTTGCAGGTAACCAATCCACTGCATCCGCCAGCCTGGCAGTCACAATCGACAGAACTGCTCCCACCCTCTCTGGTGCCACCTTTAATGCCAACGGTAATCAGGGAGAAATTGTCACCTTATCGTTTTCAGAGACAATCGATATGGGTAACGCCCAAACCGTGGCGAACAATGCCGCCTTATCGACCCGCGATGGATTTGTCCCTGGTGCCGGTGATATTAAAGACTCTGGATCAAAATATGTAAGCGCCACAAATACCGTAACGTTGCAAGCTACTGCAGACGGAGCCTGGAGTGCGCTTACAAATTTTACCTATAACAATTCAGTGACGAACGTAGGTGCCGCGGCAAGTAATGGTGACCCGAATTACATTCATGACGTCGCCGGTAACGAACTGGGCACAATACTCTCGTTTAATGCAAGTGACTCTGACCCTCCAAAGCTGGCGTCCGGTTTTATTTTCAATCCTAATGGTGCAAGCGCCGATAAAGTTATCGTGTACCTCGACGAAGAGTTGAACCTCGCCGAAGGCGCCACCGTCACCGGCTTTACACTGACGTTGGGTGGATCTCCGGTGACACCTGCATCCGTGCTCTATGTCGGCAAGGGCACCACAAATTCCATCCAGTTCACCGCTACCGGTAATGTTTGGACGGATGATTTACTTATTTCATATAGCCAGGCTTCAGGTAACGTAGTTGACCTTACAAATTCGAACGAGCTCGTTGGCTTTACAAACGCCGAGATCCGTCTGAAAGACATTACGATCTCCTCAAATAATGCCAACCTCTATACTGCAAAAGCCAAAACCGGCGATGTCATTACTGTTGGTTTTACTTCTACAACAACATTGTCAGGGACGCCATCAGTAAAGATCGGCGGACAGGCAATGTCGGTCTCTGGCGGTCCAACCTATACGGCTACTCTTGCTGCATCGGCAGCATTGCCGGAAGGCTCTGCCCTTGTTCTGGAGATCATCGGCGAAACTGCTTCTGACTCGACCAACACTGCCTACACTACCGATGGAACTCAGATGGTCTATGATAAAACGGCGCCTACTTTCTCGTCCGTGACGATCAGCTCGAATAACGCGAATAGCTCAGCGCGGGCGAAAGTTGGCAATACCGTGACATTGAACTTTACCATAAACGAGTCCGCATACTCGAATTTACCGACTACTCCGAATGTAACAATCGCGGGCAGATCAGCCACGGTAAGCGTTACGGATATGGTTAACTTCGATGACTTTACGGCGACATTGCTTCTGGATGGTACGGAAACAGCAGGCGTATTACCATTTACCATCAATATTCAGGATCAGGTAGGCAACGCAGCATCGACCACCGCTACGACCAACGCTTCTTCGATAACATATGACAAAACGGCTCCAACCGTAAGTCAAATCAACCTGCTTAGCAGCAACCCCAACAATACGGATCAGGTACAGTTCGAGGTGGTATTCAGTGAACCAGTTACCGATGCGGAAGTTACCGCCGCGGACTTCGCGATATTCGGAACCGCTATCAGCGGAGCAACTATTGCAACCCCGAGCGGTTCTGGCGACACATGGACGATCACTGTTCAGAATATTTTTAACACAGGAACTATCGGACTCACAGTCCTGGACGACGCATACATCGACGACCTTGCAGACAACACCTATGTAGGTGACGTTAACTCCGCGACCTACACGATGATTCAACCTCAAGCTACCCGTCATGTAACGAATTTCCTCGTTTCCGGACAGAGCTATACGAGCGTCAGCCTCACATGGAACGACGTGGCCACCTATCCGATTCCGACAGGATATCTGATCACAGTGGCTCGTGCAGGCAAGGTTGCGGCTGTGCCTGTTGACGGCGATGACAGCTTCTTAGCTGGCGTGACTGATCTGGTTGCAGACAGCGTTGGCAGGATATCGATCATGCCAGGCGTGCAAAATTACACTTTCAGTAATTTGCTATCGGGTGAGGACTATGTCTTCAAAATTTACCCGTATACAAACTCGGGTACAAACATCGACTACCTTACAGGTAATGATGGCCTGGGCAATCCGGTCCCTACGATCAATGAATCCACGGAGACAGCCGAGGCGAGTTATTTCAGCTTGTGGAGTCAGGTGACCGAGTTCAAATCTACAAACACGACCCAGGGCGCTGCTGTCCAGAATATGGGCTTCTACGTCTATGACGATGGATATTTCGGTCCGACTGATAATGCAGCTGTCAAGATCGAGGACATTATCATCAACAGAAATACCGGTACAGACCAGATCGGAAGCTGGGCAACCGCACTCCAGGAAGCATACCTTTGCGTGGTCTGCGATGGTTCTGATGACAGGGCCGGCGTTATCGACCCTTCTGGTAATTTCATCACATTCAGCAATCTCTATACTCCGCACCCTGTACCCGCCAGCGCCGACTACTTCGGTCAGGTTCCGGCAAATACCTACAAAGTATTCTATCTGAAGCTCGTGCTGAAAACCAATATGGGTGCGACCCTTCGGTCTACCATCGACAACAAGAGCTTTGTATTCCAGATGTCGAACGCAAGTCTTGTTCTTGCACCGGGAAGTAGTAAAATGGCGGCTGCATGGACTGGTTTCACAACAGGCGTTGGACAAAACAAAGTCGATGTTGAAGCTTCACAACTCGTTGTGGATACGAGCCCTTCCGGCACACAATACGTCTTTACCAATGTTGCTCCCCAGACTGTCGTCAGGGCAAAGGATGATAACCAGAATGTTGATAACGACTATTCAGCAACACTCACAGTTGATAATGCAGACAACATTGCCATGCAGAACTCCGGTGTTCCATTTACAACAGTAACGATGACCAATGGTCTGGCAACGTTCCCTGCTGGCTTCAATTACAGACACAGTGGTGACGGTACTTTGCAAGTCTCGACAACGACTCCAACGCCGTTAACCGATACACCGATTACCCCTAGTGACGGGTTCAGCGGGACTGTTGATGTGCAATACAGCTCAACAACCACGATCCTCCCGGGAAGCATGGCCTCTCCAGCAGAGATCATCGCATCCAGCGGTGGTTATGAACAAGTCTTCAACTTCATAGTCCGTGATAATAATGGCGTAACTCAAGACCTCGCGCCAACCCGTATTACCGAGATCAAGATCACGAAATATACGGGCGGCGGCGCCAACGAGATAACGAACTGGGCCGATGCGATCCAGGATGTAGCTTTGTGTGATGGCTCGACAGGCTGTGTATTCAAATCGTTCACACAAACTTTTGGTAAGGCTTCGATCACCAATGATTCCATAACCTTCTACGACCTTGATCCGACAACGTTCGGTTTCGTCAATGCCAACAGCAACAAGGAATATCAACTTTATATCTTCCTGAAGAATCCGATGGGTGGTACCTATGCAACCACCATCGACAATCTGAATTTCGGTTTTGAAGTGCTTGATGACAACGTTCAAACTGATCAATTCAGCTCGACATTCACCGGCTCTGAATCTCAGAACTCAGGTGCAGGAAACGTCGAAGTCGAAGTAGTCGCACAGCAACTGGTATTTACCACACAACCTCCGTCTATCGATGAGGCAACACCTCGTGAGGTGCTGGTCAATGCCAACCTTGCAACCACTCCTGTTGTTGAAGCCCTCGACTGGAACGGAAACCGAGACCTTGATTATTCACCGGTTACAGGTATTGTGGTAACGAACGCGGGCGCGCTGGGAATGACCAGCGTACCGACGTCATTTACTTCGGGCGTATTGACGTTCCCCGCAGGATTCCAATATACTGCGATAGGAAACGGTAAGCTCACAGTTTCGTCTTCTACTATTCCTGAAAGCGGCGCGGTGGCACCGCAAAACGTAACGAGCTCGAACGTCACCGTCCGCGTTGCGAAATCATCCAGTATCGATTTGGTTGCCGGAGGCGAGCCTGCTTTCATCTCGTCCATTGTCACTACGGCTCCGGGAACTCCGGTATTCAACTTCTCGATCACTGACGATGCAGGATCAGAAGACGACGGTAATCCAACACAGCTGACAGGGCTATACATCACCTTCGGCGGCGGCGATGAGCTTGCCGGGGATTGGGATGATGTCATCGGCGGCGCAACACTTAGCGACGGACCAAATACCGTTGCTGTTGCCCCTGGCGCAATTGGCACCAACTTTATGTATTTCGATCTAACATCAATAACAGGTCTGGCGCTCGGCTTGATCGGAAACGACCAAACGAAAACGTTTACACTCAATATCTGGCTGAAATCTACCGTAACAGGTGGGATGAATAACCTGATCGATACGAAGAACTTCGTATTCTATATTCAGGCAGCGAACGTGTTTACGGCATCTACCGGAACATCG
>CBHTUB010000268.1:0-8052 GCA_966095595.1 uncultured Chryseosolibacter sp.
ACCCTGCGTCCTCCTGGATCAGGTCATCCGCCAGCATCTTTTTGCGCTCCTGCAGCTGGAGGATCTTCTCCTCAACGGTATCCTTACAGATCATCTTATAGGCAAACACCTTGCGCTTCTGGCCAATGCGATGTGCACGATCGATCGCCTGCTGTTCCGCTGCCGGATTCCACCAGGGGTCAACGATGTATACATAATCGGCTACCGTGAGATTCAAACCGACCCCGCCGGCCTTGAGGGAAATGAGGAAGGCCTTGATCGATTCGTCCTCCTGAAAACGTTCTACTTCTTCCTTTCGCTTCTTTAATGAAGTGCTTCCGTCCAGATAACAATGCGTGACGCCTGCCTCTTCAAATTCCGACTTGATCAGCTGCAGCATTTCCGTGAACTGTGAGAAGATCAGCAGTTTATGATTTCCGGCATTTTCCTGTACTTCACGGATCAACTCCTCGACCTTAACAGATGCCAGCTTCTCTTCCGTGGCCTTGTCGACCATGGCGGGGTGATCACAGATCTGACGCAGCCTGAGGAGGCCCTCGAGCACATCGAGGCCTGATCTTGTAATGCCTTCTTCATCTATTTTCTTCAACAGCTTTTTGCGGTATCCGTCCCGATATTGATTATACAATCGTCTTTGCTCCGCGTCCATGGTACACCAGAGAACGGTGACGGTCTTATCCGGCAAATCCCTGGCAACCTGCTCCTTGGTTCGCCTTAACGTGAACGGGTGGATCAGCTTCTTCAAATATTGTGTCTTTTCCTTGCTGCCGAACTTATCGATAGGCGTGGCAAACTCCCTGTTGAAGAACTCCCTGTTTCCCAACAGGCCCGGATTGAGGAAGTTGAATTGGGCGAACAGGTCTGACGTATTGTTCTGGACTGGCGTACCGCTAAGGATCACCCTGTTCACGGACCTCAGCTGCTGCACGGCTTTCGTAACGCGGGCGTCGGGATTTTTTATAGCCTGACTCTCGTCGAGGATGATGTATTGCCAGAGGAACGCATTCAACTCTTCCAGGTCATTTCTCACCACGCCGTACGTTGTAAGCACGACGTCATATTCTTCGAAATGTGTGACATTGAATTCACGCTGTAGTCCGTAGTGCGTGTAGAACTTCAGCGAGGGACAGAATTTCTGGAGTTCGTTTTCCCAGTTGAAGATCAGGGATGTCGGACACACCACGAGTTGCGTGCTGCCGGCATACTTTTCCTTGAGGTACTGAAGGAAGGAGATCGTTTGCAGCGTCTTACCGAGACCCATATCATCCGCGAGGCAACCACCATAGCCCAGTTCGTCGAGTGCCTGGAGCCAGTTGAGCCCGGATTGCTGATAGGGGCGAAGCGATGCCTTGATCTCTTTCGACAGCGGTATCCCTCCCAGTTTGTCGAACTCGAGCAGCTTCTTTTTTCTGGCCTCGATATCCTGCTGAACGGTGTTATCTTCGATCTTGTCGAGTATGTCTTCCAGCAGCGTGTAGTGCATCTTGCTTACGCGCAATGTGCCATTCTCTTCCGTTCCCGTGCGCAGGAGCAAGCTGTATTGACTTATCCATTCCTCGGGGATGTGGCCCAGCGTCCCATCTTCAAGCATGATGGTATCCTGGTTCTTCAAGATGGCATGACGGATCTCTTTCAGGCTCACCACCTGATCACCCCACTGGATGGTCACCTTCAGGTCGAACCAATCGGGCTGCGACGTCGCGTTGATGCTGAAACGAGGTTCATTCGTTGTGTAACGGAATTTTTTCAGGTCCTCCCATCCGTAGACGCCATAACCTTCTTCCTGGACTTTCCGCAGCATGGAGATAAACCATCCGCGCTTCATTACGTCTGCAAATGGCAGGTAGTAGTATTGATTATTGCGTTGATTGGCGAAGGACGGATGCAAAGTGCGTAACCACTCGTACAGTTTTTTCTCTGATTCCTTTTGTCTTTGAATGATATCCGTGCGATCCGCTTTTTCCAGCACATAGGTTTTTTCCTCACTGTAGTCGAGCACCGCATCGTCATAGGAGAACTGCGGACGGATCATCAGGTTGCTCTCGTTCAGCTCGCTGAGCAATACACGGGGCTGAGGCTCCGGACTTGTCAGCTCCACTTTCATTGAAGGATGGATCGATACCGGATATTTTTCGAGCCATGGCGTAACGTATTTCGAGATGATCTCCCTTTTAACAGATACAGGGAAGGTGAGGGGCCCATTCTTGAAAAGGTCGATGATGGACAGGGCTTCAGTACCTGGCGGAAGATAGAGGGTACCTTCATGTTCCAGCAACACGCCTCCCAGCAGTTGCATCGGCGCTTCCTGGCCATTGAGCTTCATGATCATCTTCAGGGAGATGAGCTCTCCTTTTTGCTCTACCTTAAAGTTGAACTCAGGCCTGGCTTCGCTGATCGTTGTGGTAGCAGGCTGGAAGTTGTTGAACCGTCCCGCCTTTAAAATGAAGAACTGTTTTTCCTTAAGCAGTGAGGGCCAGAGTTTTTCAAGCAGGTCGCGATAATGCTTTCGCAGATTGACGAGTTCCTTCGACGAAACATGTGCCCAGCTTCCCGAATGATTTCTGATGAATCGGTTTCCGGTGCGCGTCATCCATTCGAGGAGGTGGTGGTCCGAAAACTCGAGAAGGTTTTTGTAGAATTCGTCGTCAAGCGGTTTGAGGAAAGCGAGGGCTTTCTCCACCTGCAGCGAGATCCGTTTATATTCAGCCGGGCCATTGATCTTGTAGATCAGAACAGGTTCGAGGTCGAACCGCGTTGACTTGCTAGAGGCGAAGTTGAACAAAAAGCCAAGCTCATATGGGACCGTAAATTCAGCAGGCAGGGCCGGCCGCACGAATTTCTTCGTTTCGATCCGTTCTTCGTCGAAAAGCATCGTATCAAGTAGTGGTTGATCAGTGCAATATATAGCCGGGAAGTATAACCACCTCCATGTTTTTTTATGTGGTTCATATTCAGGCAGAAGAAATTTTTTTGCCGCTGTTTGTGTTTTTTATGGCAATTACATATCAAGCCCTCGAAGACCCCCTGGTCATTGATTTCGAATACTGGATCATTTCGACTCAACTTCATCCACTCCGACATTCCGGGTCGTTTCCCACTTTGCCAATGCAAGCTCGGGAAAGCCGGAAGCGGTAAAATTTTAGTTCGTATCTTTCATGTAAAAATTACCCTTGGAAACACACGATCAAAAGATCTCTCACCTTAAAGCGCTTTATCACCTCGCGATGGCCGACAATACAATATCGCAGGCTGAAGCTGCCTACATCCGCATCGTTGCTGAACGCCTTGGCGTTGATATCAACGAGCTGTCAAAGTTCGATGGCTCTGAGCCGGAGTTGGAGCTGCCCTCCAGTGAAATAAATCTGTACAGCATTTTCCATCGGCTCGCCCTCATCATCATGATCGATGGCGCTGCACACGATCGGGAAAAAGAATATTGCACGAATCTGGGAATAAAAATGGGCCTTCATCCGAACGCGGTATTGGAGATCATCGCGCACGTCGAAAAGCATGGATCAATGCGTACCCTTCCGCAAGATGTGATGGCCATCTTCAGGAAATACATGAATTGATACTCCACCTGAGCGGTTCTCCTCAGATTCGTTACGCTCCCTGCCGGAAAACGGTTGACATCGGCGGCAATTTTCAAAAATGTTACGTCTAAACTGGAATCACCAATGCCGCTTCAAGCGCCGCTACTCAACCAGCATTATGAAAATCCGACCGACTTTATCACGTCTCATCTTTCAAAACTACCGGCTGCCGTTCTCCCGTTGCCATCGCGCGTAAAGTCATTTTACCCGTTTTAAAAGTTTGTCGGGCGAATCCTTACGTTAGTGCGTGGTTTAAAAAATTGAAATGCATAGTAGCCGTGTCGTTGTAACCTTTACGCGGCCCTCAGGCTTATTTCTAACTTTTTAAACCCCCATTTATGAAGCGCCTGCTACGTATTCATCATGCCTTATTTTTATTTACTGCCGCTGTCACCTGGAGATGTAACGATCAGTTAAATGTAGAACCTTCTGCCTCCGCCCAGACGGACGTCAGGATATCCGCCGCGGCAACATCCGGAGCCATCGATTGTTCTTCGTGTACATACGTAGTGCCTTCGAACGCCACTATTGTCGACGGAGCAACCCTCAATCTCGGCCCGGGCAGTGTGATCTGCCTGAACTCAGCCAATCAATATGGCAGTCTCACATTCCGGAACATCATAGGAACCTCATCAAGTCCGATCATCATCAGAAACTGCGGCGGTGTCGCCCTGGTAGATGGCACGGGCAAGGGGCATGCGATCAGAACAGAGAACAGTAAATACTTCAGGATCACCGGAGGATCGGATACACCACACGGGATCCGGTTGACTGGCGGCAACATGGGATTGATACTCGAAAAGTTCAGCACCGATTTCGAGATCGATCGCATCGAGGTTTTTAATGTCGGGTTTGCCGGGATCATGGCAAAGACAGAACCTACATGTGATGACGCGACGATACGAGGAAACTTCACCATGCGCAATGTGTCTTTTCATCATAACTATGTGCATGACACCGGCGGCGAAGGCTTTTACATCGGACATTCATTCTATGGAACCGGTAAAACTCTATCGTGCGGCGTGCGCTTGCCACACGACATAGAGTATGTGAAGATCTTCAACAACGTTGTAAGGAATAGTGGCTGGGAATCCATACAGGTTGGATCGGCTCCAAAAGGCGCGATGGTGTTCAATAACAAGATTGAAAATTACGGATGCGCCGACGAGCTTTATCAAAACAATGGCATACAGTTCGGCGAAGGTGCCCCCGGCGTCTGTTTTGCCAACTACATCAATGGAGGAAAAGGGGCGGGACTGATCATCGTGGGTAACGCCGAAAATTTTGTACATGACAATATTTTCGTCAACACGGGTAGCATGGGAATTTTCGTTGACGAGCGCGCATCGCGTGGAGAAGGATTCAAGATCATCAATAACACCATCATCAATCCAGGCACGGACGGAATTCGTCTTTATTCTGAGTACGTGCCCAATGTTGTAAAGAATAACATTATCGTCAACCCCGGGAATTTCTCATTCTACACCTATCCGCGGGCGTCTGCCGACAGCTATCTCTATCTGTTGAATCGATACGTGCCACTCGAAGCCTCGAATAACATCTTCGCCACTGACGTTGGCACCCTGGGTTTTGTGAACGCGGCCCTGAACAACTATCGCCTGGTTCCCGGATCGATGGCAATAGATGCGGGCGCAGACATCAGTGCCTACAAAGTCACCACCGATTTTTCGAAGTTGCCCCGTCTCAGGGGAGCCGGGTATGACGTCGGAGCCTGCGAGTTTCAATGATCATACAAGCACTTGTTAGCAAAGGCCGGTCAGGAACGATCGGCCTTTTTCTTTGGCGGTGCATATACGACTTGTTTTATCGTCAGGGCTGATCTATTTTTCAAAACAATATGCAACACACAATGAAACTTATTTTGATATCCGCGGCGATGCTCGTGTCTATAACTGCAAGTGCCCAGACGCCTTATGGTTTGCCCGTGAGAACCAGGGTAGAGACTGGCGAACTCGAGGGCGTCTATGAAACAAAATCCGGACTACAGATTTTTCTCGGCGTGCCATATGCCAAACCTCCTGTAGGAGACCTGCGATGGAAAGAACCTCAGCCAGCCGATAACTGGAGTGGTGTCTATCCTGCGAAAGCTTTTGCAAACGGACCTGTGCAGGCTCCGGTCTTCGGAGATATGAGATTTCGGTCTCCGGGAATAAGTGAAGACTGTCTATACCTGAACGTCTGGAGTCCCGCAAAACCGAATGACAAGTTGTTGCCCGTGCTGGTCTATTTTTATGGCGGAGGCTTTGTAGCAGGTGATGGTTCGGAGCCACGTTATGATGGGGCCGCGATGGCCAGGAAGGGAATTGTGGTGGTAGCGGTAAATTATCGTCTCAATATTTTCGGTTTCTTCGCGCATCCCGAGTTAAGTAAGGAGTCTCCCTATAAAGCGTCGGGCAACTATGGCTTGCTCGATCAGAATTTGGCCCTCCGATGGGTTCAAAAAAACATTGGCGCATTTGGCGGCGATCCGAAGAGGGTGACAATAGCAGGGGAATCAGCCGGGTCGATCTCGGTTAGCGCACAGATGGCATCTCCTTTATCGAAGGGATTGATCGCAGGAGCCATAGGAGAGAGTGGGGCAGGAATTCATCCCACGCTTGCTCCCATTCCATTGAAGGAAGCAGAGAAGAATGGATTGGAGTTTGCGACAAAAGCGGGTCATCCGTCACTTGCCGAGCTTAGAAAGCTCAGCACGTTCGAATTATTCCATTTGTACAACGACTCAAAAAGATTCGGCTTCCCGACGGTACTTGACGGGTATTTCTACCCCAAGACGTTACCGGAGATCTTTAATGCCCGGGAGCAGGCGCAGGTCCCCTTATTGCTTGGATGGAACTCTGCCGAGATACCTGCCGCAGCCTTCATGCAGGGCAAGCCATTCACTGCGAATGATTTCAAATCAAAGGTTGAAGAAGTTTATGGCAAGGATGCGGGAGAGGTGTTGCGCCTTTATCCTTCGGGTACCCAACGCGACGTTGAGCTCTCGGCCACCGCGTTGGCTTCGGATCGATTCATTTCATACAGCACGTGGAAGTGGTTCGACCTACATCGGAAGAACAGCGAACAATTGGTATACCGATATCTGTACAGCAGGATACGTCCGCCGTTGGTCGATCAAAATAAGATCTCCGGCCTCGCAGGCGGAGCGCTCGACAAGCAAAAGGACGCGCCTCCCTCACCCCAGCCTGTAGGCGCGCAGCACGCCTGTGAGATCGAGTATTGCATGGGCAATCTATATCTTGCAAGAGAATATGCCTGGACCGCCGACGACTACAAAGTCTCGGAAACCATGTTGTCTTATTTTGCAAACTTCGTCAAGACGGGAAATCCGAATGGCGACGGATTACCGCAATGGCCCAGGGCAGAAAGGGAAGATACCACACCACCGGTGATGATCATTGATGTTGAGAGCAGATCGGTAGACGCAGCAGATGATGCGCGATATGTCTTCCACGATAAGTGGTATAAAAACCGGTGACGAGGGGAAATACATTACGTCCATGCAGAGGTTGTATCATGAAGTGGAAAGGACCGGATCGCTAAAGCGGATCAGACTGAAGACCGGAGATATTCCACCGCTCGCGGAGGAGCAAGTGCTTGTCGAAGTGAAATCGGTCGGCTTGAACTATGCCGACGTCTTCGCCGTACTTGGACTCTACAGCGCCGCGCCCAAAGATGCATTTACGCCGGGCCTCGAGTTCTCAGGTGTTGTCATACAAAGTCGGAGCGATTCTCACCGCATCGGCGACCGCGTGATCGGCGTTACGCGCTTTGGCGGCTACGCCTCGCACATCGTTGCCGACCCTTCTTACCTTATGCCTTTGCCTTCAGGCTGGTCGTTCGACGAGGGAGCTGCCTTCCCCGTACAAAGCCTGACTGCCTACTATGCGCTTAAGACACTTGGCGATATCCGGAACGGCCAGACGATCTTGATACACAGCGCGGCCGGGGGTGTTGGCTTGCAGGCAAATCGGATCGCCAAACGTTTCAATGCTTTCACGATCGGAGTAGTCGGTCATGAGGCAAAGCTGGGTTTGTTGCAGAGAGAAGGTTTTGACAGGCACATCGTCCGCAGCAGGAATTTCAGACAAGACCTCCGGAATGCGCTGGATGATCGTGAGCTCAACCTGGTACTTGAAGCGACCGGTGGGAAATATTTCAGATATAGCTACGACGCGCTTGCGCCAACGGGCAGGATCGTCGCCTATGGTTCCGCACAGTTTACGCCAGCTTCGGCAACACCCAATTACCTCGACCTGTTGTTCCGATACCTTTTTCGGCCGCGCGTTGATCCACTCAGCATGATCACGGCGAATAAATCGGTCATGGCATTTAACCTGATCTGGTTGTATGAGAGAAATGATCTGATGAGACAGCTTTTGGCCGAGATCAATGAGCTGGACCTTCCGGCATCGATTGTGGGACATCGTTTTGGGTT
>CBHTUB010000269.1:0-8042 GCA_966095595.1 uncultured Chryseosolibacter sp.
ACAAGTCATGGCTTGGCATCGGATCATTCGGTGTTCAGCCCTCAGAATTCGCAAAGTTTGCGACCGCGCTGGCGGTGAGTAAGTTCATAGGAACCATCGGATTCAGGATGGACAACCTGAGAAATCAGGTCGTGTTGTTTTGCATCATCGGCGCTCCGATCCTGCTTATCCTGCTTCAAAAAGACTATGGGACTGCCATGGTCTTCCTGGTATTTACACTGGTCTTCTACCGCGAAGGCATGTCGCCATTCCTGTTGCTGGTGGGGTTGGGCGTCGCCATCATCTTCATCCTGACATTGCTGGTGGAAAACAACTGGATATTGTTCATAGGCATCGGTGTAGCATGGGCAATAGCCATTTACATGAACCGCAAGAAAAAATTCAAACGTCATGCGGTGATCACGGTCGGGGCGCTGGTGCTTGTCATGACGATCACCAGTGTCGAGTTCATCTTCAATAACCTTCTCGAGGAGCACCATCAGAAAAGAATTGTCTCCATGTTGAATCCGGATGCAGATCCGCTCGGCTACGGATGGAACGTCACACAGTCGAAGATCGCCATAGGAAGCGGTAGATTTTTCGGAAAGGGATTCCTCGAGGGGACGCAGACCAAATTCGACTTCGTGCCTGAGCAAAGCACCGACTTCATATTCTGTACTATCGGTGAAGAGCACGGATGGATCGGAAGTTTGTTCACCGTCTCGCTTTTCATAGCGCTCATGTTTCGGGTGATCTTCCTGGCCGAACGACAGAAACACCGCTTCGCGCGTGCCTATGGATATTCGGTGGCGTGTATCTTCTTTTTTCACTTCGCAGTGAACATCGGCATGACGATCGGGTTATTTCCCGTGATCGGTATCCCCCTTCCCTTCTTCAGCTACGGAGGTTCCTCATTGTGGGCCTTTACAATCCTGTTGTTCATCCTGATCAAACTGGATGCGCATAGGATGCAGGTTTTACAAAGGTTGTGATTTCAAAAAATCCAGGATTTCAGAATCTCAAATTTCAAATTGAAATGCGACGCGGCTTTGATCCGAGATCTAGGCGAAGCGACGTTCGATCATCTCCATGAATTCATGGAACTCCTTGCTGTCGCGGTCCCAGGCTGAAGAATGCCTTTCGAGGTAAGTCACGGCAGACTTCATGTCCGACAACTGATCGATGTCGTCGATGGCGCGGCTAAACGAATCAAAATCGCCATAGAACAACACCTTGGTGAACATGAATTTCTGGTTGATGGACAGATGATCCCTGATCTTCGAGATCTTTCCGAGATTATCCATCACGGCCTGCTGTCGCGATGTGTTTACGTGGTCGTTGACCGATGCGACGGACTCTTGTTTTGCAGTCGGTTGTACCGGAGGCGGTGAAGGTTGGGGAGCTGTGTTAATTTTAACGCCCTCCGGTTGCCGGGGTATATAGAAACGCTCCGGGTTCAGCGGGACGACCTCTGAAAATTTCCGGATGTACTCCTCCACATCTTCCGGCGTAAAATTTACCTCCTCCAGGATCTCATCAAGAATAGCAAACGCCTCATTGCCGGGCAGCTCACGAACATTCTTCTCCTCCAGCTTCTGCAACATCTTCTCCAATGGGCCCCGGTTGACTTTGATGTATTTCAGTTCTTCCCTGAAAGCTGTAACGTCCAGTTTGTTATTGATCCCGGTGATGACCATCGAGTAAAAATCGTAGGGATTGAAGATCACCAGCAGACTTTGACTTGTGGCTTTCTTCAGCATCGGTGTGAAATAGGATTGATCGACCAGAATGTGGTTGGAAACCACGCTCATATAGTTCTGTAAAGCCTCCTTCACTTCGGGGTGCTCATTATCGAAATAAACGCTTTTCTGTTTTTTTGTCTCCTCTTTCCACGCCTTGAATATCTCCTTGATCACAAACAGGTTCACTTGCTGGACGTTGCACAAAGCGAGTATTTCCTTTCCGGTAATCTGATCCCTGCCTGAAAAGAACCCCTTTACTACCTTGTCGGCATAGGCGTCTCCATACAGGGCAATCGCTTCAAGGCTTATCTTTTCGTCCATTTTTACCGTTAATTAATATCTTGATTGGCAATTATAAAGTTAATGTTTGAAACAACATATTAAAATCGTCTGGAATGGCCACAATTACGATCAGGAATTTATTTGGAAAGACGATCGAAGCACTTCCCCAAAAATCGCTTTTAAAGCACTTTCAGGACATCAGACTCGACTGGATGCATGCATGTGGCGGCAAGGGCAGATGCACCACCTGTAAAGTAATTGTTTTGTCCGGAGCCGAAAATCTTACCCCGTTGACACCGGCAGAGATCCGTTACAAAAATCTGAATGCCCTGGCCGATGGGGAACGCCTGTCGTGTCAGGTAAGGCCGTTGGGTGATGTTGTTGTGAAGGTGCCGGATGAGTATAGACTGCCGCATATAGCCTATGGCGAGTAATTTGGTCCGTTTGCAGGTTTCAAAATCCAGGTCCCAGTTCCAGATTCATGATTTCAAATTCCAATTCATATGGCAATACCAGCGGATCAACAGTCCAGATCTCCATGGAATAATAACTTGAAACATGAAATTTTGAAAATTTGAGATCGGTTTAGACTTCATTGTTCCGGATGCCTGCAGCGTGAAGCGTATAGCCTGAAGCCTTCTCCGGCGACGCGGCGGAAAATGTTAAATTGCGAACATGTTTATCGAACCACATTTGAACAGCGCTGACCGCAGCGAACGGACTGGCTGGATTGAAGTCATTGCGGGATGTATGTTCTCGGGGAAGACGGAAGAACTTATCCGGCGCCGGAACCGCGCCCTGATCGCGAAGCAGAAAGTGGAGATCTTTAAACCGGTAATCGATGTGCGGTACCATACCGAAAACATCGTCTCCCATAACGAAACCTCTATCCGGTCAACCCCCGTGAATTTCGCCAGCGACATACTGTTACTCGCCGGCGACTCGGACGTAGTGGGTATCGATGAAGCTCAATTTTTCGACGATGCGATCATGGATGTCTGCAACACCCTTGCCAATCAGGGAAAAAGGGTGATCGTAGCGGGGCTCGACATGGACTTCGAAGGCAAACCGTTCGGACCGATGCCTAACCTCCTGGCTATCGCAGAATTTGTTACAAAAGTTCATGCCATCTGCGCACAAACCGGGCAGCTTGCATCGTTCTCATTCCGATTGGCCGAGAGCAATAAACAGGTGATGCTCGGAGAGTCGCGGGAATACGAGGCCAGAAGCCGCAAGGCCTTCAATGAGGGAATGAAAGCCAAAAGAAAATCATGATCAAATTCTGCACTGCCATTTTTACGATTCTCCTGCTCATCGTCACTCAGGCGCGGTCTCAGGATATTCCCGTAGGAGGATGGCGCCTTCATGTCTCGTACGACAAGATCATCGATATCGATTTTTCAGGTGAAACCGTATACGCTGCCGCAGAGATGGGAGTAGCCATCTTTGACCAGGAAGATGGAAGTTTTTCTTCACTGACCAGGCTCGATGGATTGACGGGCTCAGGCGTCACTGCGATCGTTTCAGACAATGAGCGTGCGCAACTCATCATTGCCTATGAAGACAGTAACATCGACCTTGTTACCGCGAGTGGCGTGATCAACTACCCGGTACTGCGTGATGTCACCACCATTACAGGATCCAGGAGAGTTAACGACGTGCTCATTCATAATTCATTGGCGTATCTCTCAACCGATTATGGTGTTGTCGTTTTTGACCTCGCCGCCAGGGAAGTCAAGGAGACATGGCGCGACCTGGGCCCTTCCGGGTCCAGCGCAAAGGTATTCAACAGCAGTATCTCTGGTGATTCAATCGCCATTTCTACCGACAAGGGCGTCCTCATCGGAAATCTGAATGACAACCTTCTTGACTACAATTTCTGGAAGCGGTTCGATGACGGCGTGCTTGCAAGCGGAGCCAGATTTGTTCAGTGGGTAAACGGTACCCTCTACGCGGCGGTCACGGGAACAGGAGTGCTTCAACGAACAGGCAATGACTTTCAGCTTCTTGTGTCCTATGTGCCAAACGAATTCATGTCTTTCGAAGCGGATGCGACTTCGCTGATCTTTTCCACCACCGACAGAGTTGTGATCTATACACCGGGAAGTGGCTTCGCCGAAGTGACAGATTCAAATATCTCGACGCCACAAATGGCGAAGCGTAATAACGACGGACATCTCTGGGTGGGGGACCTTGCGAATGGAATCGTAACAGACATAAGCGGCGCATTCACCGCGTTAAGACCAAATGGCCCGTCGCTCAGCAACAACTTTCGCCTGCGTTACGCGGATGGAAAGATCTATGCACTTGCAGGTGGATTTTCATCAGACGGAGAACCGCTGCAGGAAGACGGGGTTGTAAACGTTTTTACCAATGGCACGTGGAACAATGAAACCTTGCCTTTCGGCGATGTGACTGATATTACCGCTCTATACGGCAACAGGTACGTTTCATCGTTCTCAGGAGGACTGATGCAATTCAAGCCGGATGGAACCTCTGTAACCTATGATGGATCAAATAGTCCCCTGCTTGCCAATGAACTTACCGGGGAGATCTCGATCGCAGCCATTCAACCCACAACGGAAGGTGTATGGGTAACAAACTACAATACCAGTACACCACTGCATTTCCTGAAATACGACAATACCTGGTCGTCCTACACGCCTTCTTTAAATGAAGCGAGATATTTAACAAGTCTTTCAACCGACCTGGCGGGTAACGTGTGGGGCGCGGTGCTTCCGTCCGCAGGGGGAGGCTTGATCTTTTTTGACCCGGAGACGGGTGAATCAAAACGTTTTATCGAGACGGCCGGATTCGGCGGACTTCCAAACCGTTCGGTGCTTTCAGTCGTAACGGACCAGGACGGATATGTGTGGGTAGGCACCTCGTTGGGTGTTGGATACTTCTTTTCCGAATCAGCTGATGCCGTGCGGCCGATCTTTGAAAGCAGGTTTTTGTTGAAAGACGAGAGCATCAACAAGATCGTCGTCGATGGGGGAAACAGGAAATGGATGGCAACAAACCGAGGAGCCTGGTTGTTCAGCCCCACAGGAGAAGAGCTGATTTACAATTTCAATACAACCAACAGCCCGCTGTTATCGGATGTGGTGAAAGACATTGCGATCAACGAGACAAGCGGTGAAGTTTTTTTTGCGACCGACAAGGGCATTGCATCCTTCCGCAGCGATGCGACTACCGGAGGTGAAAGCTTCGGGACGGTAAAGATCTTCCCGAATCCCGTGACCGCAAAGTTCAATGGACTGGTTGGAATTTCGGGGCTTGCAAATGATGCAATCGTCAAGATCACCGATGTGACCGGCAAACTGCTCTGGCAGGGTACTGCAAACGGCGGAACTGCGGCGTGGAATGTCATGGACTATAACGGCAGGCGGGCAAAAACCGGCATCTACCTGGTGTTTGCTGCGAAGTCCGACGGAGGTGACAGCGCCATTGGCAAAATAGTGATCATCGATTAACGCACAGAGGTGATACACAAGACAAAAGGTGTTGTTTTCCGGTTCACACGTTACGGTGAGACATCCATCATTGTCACGATCTTCACCGAAGTATTCGGATTACAGAGTTATATCATCAACGGGGTCCGCAGCAAGACCTCCCGGAACAAGATCGCACTTTATCAACCCCTTACCCTCCTCGATCTCGTTGTCTATCATCGCGAGCATGCAAACCTGGAACGCATCAGGGAAGTAAAATGCTTGTATCCCTATACCACACTGCTCACGGATATCCATAAGTCGACCATCGCGATGTTCCTGACGGAGGTGCTTAACAAAACGGTGAAGGATGAAAGTCACACGGCCGAAATGTTCGAATTCATCAGCACGTCCCTGATGTCGCTCGACGCCATGAAGGAAGGCTTCGAAAACTTTCATCTCGTCTTTTTATTGAAGCTGAGTCGATTGCTTGGCTTCGGTGCAAATCACAAGTACGAGGTGGTCGGAGGCAAGGTGACGTCAGAGGAAAATGAAAAAATCCTGCAATCGCTGCTCGGCATGCAATACACCGACCCCTTACCCCTTCCGGTAGCACAACGTCGTGAGCTGCTCGATATCATCGTGAAATTCTACGCAGATCATATAGAAAATTTTGGAGAGCTGAAGTCTACTCAGGTGTTGAAAGAAGTGCTGAGCTAATGCGCCCTTCCGGCACGATATCAATCATTCAATGATCTCATCTGTGATCGTCAGCCGCGACCCATTCAGTGATGTGGCATACTGCCTGAGATTTCTCCATGCCGGGCCTGAAGTGGGGGCGCCTGCGGAAAAATTGAATGTCGACCCGCAACAGGCGTCGATCATATAGAGGTTGGAGCTATGAACGTCTACCGTGGCACAGGCATCGTTGGGCTGATAGGAACAATTTCGCTCGTAGGCAAGGTAAGTGGTCGCGTTCAATTTATAGACGATAACGCCACGCACACCAATGTCGTTGAACGCCTTCCAGCCGAGGGTCTGCAGATCGTTGTTCGAAGGTAGGGTCAGATCAACCAGCAGCGATGAAAATGGCTCATAGGGAATCGGATCGTCCGTGAGGTCTGAATCACACCCTGTGATCAACAGCGCAGCCATCAAAAAGGCAGCCGTGAATTTTATGAGCCTAGTATTCGTAAAAGCCTTTTCCGGTTTTTCGACCATGGTGTCCTGCATCAACTTTCTGTTGTTGTATCCTGCTTGGCCGGAATTTCGGGTCCTGATGAAATGCTTCGTACATCGACCTGGTCACGGCAAAATTTGTATCCACGCCAATGAGATCCATCAGCTCAAAAGGCCCCATCTTGAATCCGGCCGACTTCAGCAGCGTATCGATCGTTGTGAAGTCTGCGACATTTTCTTCGAGGATCTTTAGTGACTCGACATAAAAATGGCGCGCTACCCTATTAACGACGAATCCGGGCGAATCCTGTACCGTGATTGCCTGTTTTTTCAATTTTTCACAGAATAGCAGCAGTGTCTCTATGGTCCCGGAATCCGTAGCAGCGCCACGGATCACTTCTACCAGCTTCATCACCGGTGCGGGGTTAAAGAAATGAAGGCCCGCAAATCGCTGCGGATATTTCAATGCCGCACCTATTTGTGTGATCTGTATCGACGATGTATTGCTGACAAAAATCGCGTCCTTTCCGTTGAGCTTCTCCAGCTCGGCAAAGATCTTCTGCTTCACATCCAGTTTTTCGACCACTGCCTCTATGGCGAGGTCTACCTGGAGCTGCCGGAAATCGGAAACCAGGTGAATGTTCGCCAGTGTGGATTCCTTTTCTTCATTGTTGACTTTGCCTTTTTCAACAAGTCCCTCGAGGTTCTTCCGGATGGCGTTGATGCATTTGGTGATGATGTCTGATTGCGTATCGTAGATAAAAACCTGGAAGCCACTGGCTGCGCACACCTGAGCGATGCCCTGGCCCATCGTGCCCGCACCGATAACGGCAACTGCTTTTATGGCGTCAATTTTCATGCAACACCCTCGGTATGAAACTGTTTGAGAAACCTTATGTCATTTTCCGAATATAACCTCAGGTCGTTGACCTGGTATCGGAGCTGCGTAACGCGTTCAATCCCCATCCCGAAAGCAAAACCGGTATACTCTTCGGGATCTACGCCACAACTTTTCAGAACGTTCGGATGAACCATCCCGGCACCGGCAATTTCGACCCATCCGCTTCTCTTGCACACAACGCACCCGCTGCCCTTGCAGATCAGGCAGGTGACGTCGATCTCGGCGCTTGGCTCGGTAAATGGAAAGAACGATGGACGAAGGCGAAGCTTGATGTCGCTTCCATACATCTCCTTTGCGAAATGAAATATAGTCTGCTTCAGGTCGGCGAAGCTTACATTTTTATCGACATATAATCCCTCGACCTGATGAAAAAAGCAATGCGCACGGGCGGATATGGCTTCATTTCTATACACACGTCCGGGCATGATGGCCCGCACCGGAGGTTTTTGTTTTTCCCGCCTCCGGATCTGAACATTGGAGGGGTGTGTTCGCAACAATATATCACCACCGTGCTTATTCGATTTT
>CBHTUB010000270.1:0-8030 GCA_966095595.1 uncultured Chryseosolibacter sp.
AGGAGGATAAAGATGCCGTTATCCTCGACGTGCGTACGGCAGAGGAGGTAGAATCCGGTGTGATCGGCAAACCGATGATCATCGATTATTTCCGAAAGGACTTTAATGCAAGGATCAAAGAGCTTGATAACTCAAAGACGTATCTGGTATACTGTGCTACAGGCTTCCGGAGCGGCGAGACAGTCCGGCTTATGAGAAAGAATGGCTTCAAAAAAGCATACAACCTTGCGGGTGGGATACAGCATTGGAGAAAGAAAAACCTACCCGTTCAAAAGTAGAAATTGGCCCAGATGCGCAATAAAAGAAATGCGAAGCAATCGCCATGGTCGAAAGTCCCCGGAGTATGCTAAAAGAGAACTACGGAACAAAGGAATAGGGGTCCTATTAAGGGATCGGGGGAAGCCTTGACGGATAATGCGCTACCTGACGTTATCTCCGTTAAGCTCCTTCGGAACTGAAAGGAGCTGCTCCATCGCCGGTTGAATAAAGTAAAAGGCAGCCCAATCTCTCGATTGGCGCTGCCTTTTACTTATAATTTTTGCAATAGGTTATTGAGGCAAACCAGTTGCGCTATACTTCGAAATATTGACAAGCGGCACGTTGGCACCAAATGTCTCATTGATGGCCTCGATAAATATATTGGCGATCACGGCATATCCCCTGGAGTTTGGATGCGCGCCGTCTTCGGAATATATCCCGCTTGGAGGATCGATTACCGGTGAATAGAATACTCCATTGGCACTTGCTCCGCCATTCGCAACCAGCGTAGCAAATTCTGCGCTGACGTCTGCCAAGGCGAGTCGTGTAGGGGCTGCTGCCACTGCTGCGGCTACCGTTGCATTGAATGCCTCACGTGCATCGTTGATAGCTTCCTGTTCTGAAGGAATGAGCACATACTGGTCGCTAAGAGGTTCCGATACACCAAGTAAGCCAAACGTACCGGTCGTTCCGAGGATAGAGCCGGCACGGAGTGGAATGATGTCACTTGATGTACTCTGTCTTACTTGTTCATAGGGTACAAGGGCTGCCCGTTTTGCGTCAGAGTCGATTGCGCCCACTGACCTCAGATAATCGAATACGTTTCCAAGGTCGTCGAGTGTTTCATCAACAAGCAAAACTTTGTTGCTGCAAGACTCTGCAAATGTGAGCTTCCGGGAAATCAATTCCTGTTCGTCCAGTCCAAAATTCGTTTGCAGGGCATCGCTTGCAATGATGGCATCGAGAATGTCATTGTAGCCGTCGAACCCGGCAGTGAGCTGAGCTGCGTCAGTGCTTCCCAGAGGGATCGGGTTATAAGGCACGGCTGTAAAATGTGGCATCTTGAAGATATCCGGGTAATTGCCCACCACACCTTTCAGATCGGGATTTGATGCAAGTAACGTTCCTATAGCATAATCGTACTGTCCATCAAATGCAACACTGGATGTCAGCGGTGCCTTGGCAGGATCTCCTCCATAGGCTGCGTGAAGGAAGAAATCGTCAAGGCCCAGCCAGAAAAGGAAAAACGTTGGCTCCGCCGCTACGACATCGCCGAGCAATGTAGAACCTGTTCCCGGGTAAGCCAATCGCGCATAAAAAGGACTAAAGCGTGGGTCGGAAGTTCCGGCCCAGTTACCGGTTTCGGTGATCAATGCCTGTCCAAGAACGATGGCAGGTATACCGAAATTGTTAAGTTGAGCTTTTGTGCTTCCGTTACCATAGATGAAGCCCGGATTGTAGGTCGGGTTAGGAAGCGCTTCGAGGTCGCCGGCGGCATATGCCTGGGGAGTCGGAAGAATAGATGCCTCATTGGTCTCGCAATCAAATTCACCTGTATACTCCAATAGTAATCTTCCCAGAATCGGCTTCGTATTGTCTGTCAGGAACGGTTGTGTTACAAATAAGTTGTACCCCAGTTCTGCATTGATGTCCGGTTGATCAAAGCTTGTCGTTCCACCGACGCATTCAAATTTGCTGTTGAGAATGGCGGGCAGGGAGTTTGCCTGCCCCTCGTCAAAGAGGGCGCCGCTCTGCATACCTGCAACGAACGAGTTTCCCACTGCGACGAAGTTCGAAAAATCAGCGGTGCCGGCATCGGCATCGTCAGGGCACACATCATCACCAACATTGGTGAGATCCGGATCAGGGTCTGTCAGGGTAGGCAGGTCCTGTTCGCACCCGAAGGTCAGGTTAAGTGCGAGGATATAGGCTAGGTATTTTATCTTCTTCATAGTAGTCATCATTTTTAATTAACGGAGGAATTCATCGAAAGTCAGAGAGATGTAATATTGCTGCCCAATGAACGGACCTCCGAGGTTAGTCCTGTAGTCTCCCCCGAAGAGGTTTGATCCTCCCAGTTTCAACATCGTCTTGATGGAAGATATTTTGTAGTTGACTTGCGCGTCGAACACACCGAAGGACGGCACGTTCCACGATCCGAAGTCAGACTGCCAGAGGAATTCATCCTGCCATCTGTAGTTCACGTTGAAGCCGAAGTTCTTTGTAACCTTCCTGTTGCCCAATCCCACCTGGAACTTGTTTTCAGGAGTGTTGAAGCCAGCCCTGAAATTGGGATCCTGCTCGCTGTCTTCTTCGAATGTTGCGTAGTTGTAATTTGCGTTTACCTGGTAACCTTTCGGCAGGTTGTATGTTATACCGAGTCCCACACCATAGGAAGAAACCGTAGCCGGGGAGTTAACATAAGGAGAGAAGATGGTCCCTGCAGGTATCACTTCTCCCTGGTGTGTTGTTTCCTCTTTACTTGCTACGTCAAGTGAACCGATAAAATCTTCATAGTTGGTATAGTAACCATTGAGGTCTATCAGTACTATGTTGTTGAAAAGTCCCTTGTAACCCACTTCAAATGATTTCAAACGTTCAGGTTCTACGTATGGAACGTTAGCGGTTACGAGAACGGATGCATCGCCTGTTGAAAGGTATTGCTCATAGGAGGCTCGGGTCCAGGCATTGCCGTTGTGAACGCCATAGCGCTCTGCATTCGCCTTTGTACTTCCCAGGAGGGTATTTGTGCCGACGGGGAAGAAAATGAACTGTGCCTGCGTGTCGGGATTTCTGAAACCGGTTTGGAACGACGCACGGATGTTATGTGACTCGTTCATTGTATATACGGCAGAGATACGTGGTGTTATCCTTCCATCAAAGTTTTCATTTTTATCATAGCGCAACGAACCAGTAAGCTTGAGCGCCTCAGCAAATGTCTTCGACACCTGAGTGTAGAAACCGAACTCGTTGATCTTTACTCTTTGAAAATCCGTTCCGTCGTCAGGATCCTCGTTGAAAATCGTACCATCAGAGAACAAGTTGTACTGGCGGAAATTTCCACCGATCATGATCTCGGCAAACTTGATCTGGTTCTTGAAATTATAATTGAATTCGCCGTGGTACAGTCGTGAATGATCGATGAATTTTGCGCCTGCGGGATCACGCTGGAAGTAGTCATTTCGAACAGACTCTATCAGATCCTGAAGGTCTCCGGCACTGAGCGCTCTTCTGCCAGCGTCGGCTTCATATCGTGCGCGTTGGTGTGCCAGTTGCTGATTGCCGGCTGGAACGGGCATCGTGGGATCGTTGGCATAATATCCTTGCATCGCCAATACATAAGTCTGCGCATAAACGGGAGCCCATTGTGAGGCTGTAGGGCTGATGCGCTCGTTTAACAATCCACCCAGCGCCGCCATATTGTAGGAATCTCCTGCATTTGTCGCTGTGATGTATCCCCGTACGAAGAAGTTATCGGAACGCAGCTCGAGCTTATGGAACTGCTGTGTAAAATCTCTCAACGCATATTTCTGGGATCCCTGATATACCGAGCTACCACCACCGAAGCGATAGTTGTAGAGTGCTTCAATTTTGTCGGTCACGCGATAGTGGAGCGCTGCATCCCACTTAAGGCTTTTTGCATCGTAATTGTCTATGAGCTTTTCTTCCATCCAACCCGTTCTTCTCAGGTCCAGGGCGCCATAGGGTCCCAGTGGAATCGGGATCCTTGTTTCGTCACCATAGAGGTTTACGCCGTCGAAGTTCGGTTGACCGCTGAGATTGATAGTCGATTCCGGATTGTTTACATCGGTGCGATAGTCATTGCTGTGCCAGTCTTCAGCCTGGAGCATTGAGAAATTTACCTTGAATGCGAATTTGTTGTTGAAGGCCTTTGCATAACGCAGTCCGAAATTATACATCGGATAGCTGTCACCTTGCGCATCGGAGGTGGTAATTCCAGCCTTAGCCTGTGCACTTAACCCTTGATATTCAAATGGGCTCTTGCTCCTCATAATGAGTATGCCGTTGAATGCGTTGGGACCATACAGGGCTGACGCAGCACCAGGTTGCAATTCCATACTTTCCGCGTCCAGTTCGCCGATACCCACAATATTTCCGGTTGGAAAGTTCAAGAGGGGAGCAGACGTATCCATTCCGTCGACAAGTTGAACAAACCTGACGTTGGCGATCGTGGCGAATCCCCTGGTATTTACCTGTGGAAAATTCAAGCTGCTCGAGGTAAATTGAACACCCTTCACATTTGCAAGCGCGTCATAAAATTCCGGTGCAGGCGTTTGCTGAATAGCAATCAGGTCAACCTTCTCCACCGTTACGGGCGATTTCAGGATGTTCTCTTCAACACGGGAAGCAGAAACGACAACTTCCTGGCCCAGTATCGTTTGTTCTTCAAGCTTCAGATCAAGGCCAGTTTGATTGCTGGAATTGACCTCAACTTCCGTCGATCGGAATCCTACCAGGCTAACAACCAACGTGAAAGGTGGCGCATCATTTACCTTCAGCGCGAAGTTCCCGTCCGTGTCGGCAATGGTACCGATAATCTTTCCTTTGACAACAATATTTGCCCCCGCAAGAGGTTCACCTGTTGCAAAGTCCGTGACCTTTCCGGAAATGGTGGTTTGGGCAAAGATCGCAGTGTTGAACAGCAATAGGGTAATTATTGTGCTCAGCAAACCTTTGTAAAAATGCTTCATAAATTTTTTAAGGGATTAAGTATGTTAGGTTAATTAAGGATAAAAAATGTTATGCATACAGAGCTTTCTTCAGTCTAAAGTACAATTTTTTTTCAAAAAACAAACGTTTGAGTGGAGTACGGGGTGGCTATTCCGCATCGACCCGACGGAAAATAAAAAGATCGGGCGGAAGGCCTGATCTTCATAAAAATAGTATGTCAGTTTAGCTTTATCTGGAGTCCAATAAGCGCGGGAAAACATCCTCGAGATACGGCTCGATGCCGGTCGAATGTTCTGCCCCGGCCATTATATGCAGCGTTAGATTTGTATCGGAAGCCCCGTTTGCGATAAGTTGTTCGTATGTATGAACGCTATTTTGATATGGCACAGTCGTGTCAGCATCGCCATGATAAATGTGCATTTCAATCTCGGGTGCCCAGTCTATCAAACTGTTTTCAAGGAAAGCATCGTGTATATAGCTATAGTCCGGATCGGTGTCGATGTTCTGACTCAAATCGTCATTGATCAATAACGGTATGTTTGTGGTGAGTTGAGCATTTATCTGGCTTCCCGATTTAGTGCCGTCAAATAACGACGGGATGGTGTTGGCGTAAGGCTCGTCGAAGAAATCGGTCAACGGTCTTGTCCAGTCATATGTCTTCTGGTAGCTCCGCGCAACATAGGCGATGTAAAAAGGCTGACCATAAGTGTCCTGACTAAAAAGATATTCTTGCATGCCCTTAACATCAAAGCCACCCGCGGCGGGATAAGAGGCAAGTAAATTGAATCCTTCCAGACCATTTTCTTCGATATACTTGTGAGTAGCCATTGTAACGTATCCACCTTCCGAGTACCCTGCGAGCGAAAGATTCCCGTTGAACGGTACCCCCTGGTCTTCGGCAAATGCCCTCGCAGCTTTTAGCAGATCAACGACCGCACTGGCACTGGCCTCTTCAACATAATACGGATGTAAAATTCCCGACGACTCTCCGAATCCAATGAAGTCAGGAACGACAGCAATGAATCCAGGCGACGCCAGGCCGGAGTACAGGATTGCATTTATATCCGTTGATGAAAGCTCGGAAGGAGCATCGCTGTGCAGGGAGATCGTACCGTGTTGAAAGCTTACCATCCCTACAGAAGCTGTTGTTTGGGGCAGAATAACGAGTCCCGACGCCCGGATCGTCTTGTCCTTGTACACCGTAGGATAGACTAATCTGTAAATTTTTACATCGTTGAGAAATTCCTCACTGGCTATGTCGTATGAGGAATTATTGATAAAGAACTGTAGTTGCTCCGAGGTGATCCCATATATGAACTCAGAACTTATGTAGGCCTTCTGAGCAGGTTGTTCATTGTCATCGCTACAACTTGCAAATGCCAGGCAAAAAAGCAGGATCGGGAAAGACCTTTTCATAGCTGATCAGAATTGGTAACTAATAGTTTGCAAACGGTATACCGCCTATTACTCACCTAATTTGCACTTAAAATCTCGCGCAACCGGCAATTAGTGGAATTTTTTCAACGGAATTGGTGCCGAAGTCTACTGGCCCTGATCCTCCTTTTGGAGATGCTGCACAAGCTTTTCGCAAAGAGCATTGGTTTCCCGTGCCATCACTTCATCACCGGTCGAGGTCAGGATACTTTGCCCCAATCCACCGATACAATCGATAAAAAAACGTTTCATTTCCATAACGGGCATCTCCTTCGTCCAGAGGTCGATGCGAAGGGTATTCTTTTGCCTGTCGTCCCATAGGGCAATGCTGATCGCCTTTGTCTCGGAAGCGTTCGGGTCGGGTTTCTCGGTGGCATCCCAGCGGATCTTCTCGGGAATATTATTGGCGTCCAGCTCTACGGTAAAATTGATATGTGATTTTTTCATAACTCTTTATTTACGCTTCGACTTTGCAAGGTCAATAAAGTATTGCATCGATGATGGATTTCTCAACGAGCCTTCATTGACAACTGCCTTCGGGTCTTTACCCATCAACACTTTTTTTACAGGGGTCTCGGTTTTTTTCCCACTGATCGTATACGGGACATCAGGGACTGGGATGATCTCGTCCGGAACATGACGCGGACTATAGTCAGCGCGTATGGTGGTATTGATCTTCTTTTTCAAGTCTTCAGTGAGCTGTTGTCCCTCAGCAAGCACGACAAACAATGGCATCCAGAACTCACCGCCATCTTTTTCCAGGCAGATGATCAGACTATCCTTTACCTCCTTCACCTTGTCGACTGCACGGTAGATCTCACTCGTGCCGATCCTTATCCCGCCTCGGTTCAGTGTCGCATCGGACCGCCCATAGATGATAATCCCATTCCGGTCCGTGATCTCGATCCAGTCACCATGTCGCCATATCGCGGGATACATCTCGAAATAACTTTCCGTATATCTTTTAAAGTCGGCATCGTTCCAGAAGAATACGGGCATCGAAGGCATCGGTGCCGTGATGACCATTTCTCCGACTTCCCCTTTTACAGACTTGCCATCCTCATCAAGGGCTTCGAGCTTACAGCCCAACGCGCGGCATTGGATCTCGCCCGAGTATACAGGCCACATCGGGTTGCCGCCGACAAAGGCGCTGCACACATCCGTTCCTCCGCTCATCGACGCGAGCCACACATGGCTCTTCACTTTTTTGTACACCCAATCGAAACCCTCGGGCGGCAGCGTGCTGCCAGTTGAACCTATGGACCTGAGTCGTTGCAGCCTGTATCTGTCTGCAGGGTTGATCCCCGCCTTGATGTTTGCCAGAATGAATGCGGCGCTGGTTCCAAAATGATCGATACCGATCTCGTCTGCATATTGCCACAACACATTGAGGTCGGGGAAGCCGGGACTTCCGTCGTAGAGCACCATCGTTCCTCCTGCGAGCAAACTCCCATGGATGTAGTTCCACATCATCCATCCCGTGGTGGTATACCAGAAACATCGCTCACCTTTTTTAAAGTCGTTGTGAAACGTTCCGTATTTCAGTTGCTCCAATAAAATTCCGCCATGTGAATGTGTGATCGCTTTGGGCAAACCTGTTGTCCCGGATGAATACAAGATCCACAACGGGTGTGAGAACGGAACAC
>CBHTUB010000271.1:0-7971 GCA_966095595.1 uncultured Chryseosolibacter sp.
AACCATTGAATTTGCCTATAACTATTTCAAAAAGAATTCCTGATGCCGATCGAAATACGGGAGCTGGTCATCCGCACGCATGTGGTGGACGAATCCGGCGTAAAACGAACTCAGTCGAAAGACACGAAGGTGAATGACAAGGAGATCATCGAACGATGCGTCGAAAAAATACTCAGGAGATTGAATAAAAAATCGGAACGATAATATGTCATTGCAATACCTCACGATCAAAGGCTATAAGGACAACACCTTCAGTTCCGTCACCGGATCGTATCGGGCGTTGATCAATCCGGATAAGTATACTCACAACTACGAGATCTCGTTCAACGACGAACAGGGCCTGGGAACACCGAACGCAAGCATCAAGTACAAGAAGTCGCCCCCGCAAGGCCTTAACTTCGAATTGATCTTCGACGGAACGGGCATCCTGTCATCCAGCCGTACAGATGTTTCCGCGGACATCGCGAGCTTTAAAAAGATCGTGTATGACTACAATGGAGATATTCATAAGCCCAATTACGTAAAGCTGATCTGGGGCAAGGGCATGAATTTCAAGTGTCAGCTCACCTCGCTTAGTTTCAACTACACGCTCTTCAAGGTAGACGGCTCTCCATTGCGCGCTAAAGCTTCGGTCAGTTTTAAAGAATACCAGAACCCGACGCAGAATGCCGCCACTGCCGATAACGGATCTCCCGACATGACACACGAGTGGATCGTCAAGGCTGGCGATACGCTGCCGGCCCTGTCATCAAAGATCTATGGAGACAGCAGTCATTACCTGAAAGTAGCAGCTTACAACAAGCTCGAAAATTTCAGATACCTGCGGCCCGGAACGACGATCTATTTTCCACCATTGATATAACCCATGGCAGCTTCACCTGTTGTTTCGAATTGCGACTTGCTCACCTATACGGTAAAGGTGAACGGACAAACCATCGACAGTACTTACAACGTGCTTTCGATCGTAGTCGAGTCGAGTGTGAACAAGATCCCCTGGTGCGAGATCGAGATCCTCGATGGAAGTCCGGACACGGAAGATTTCCCGATCAGTGACGGAAGCACGTTCGAGCCGGGCAACAAGGTCGAGGTCATGGCTGGCTATGAAAATACCAATCAGACCATCTTCCAGGGTATCATCGTAAAGCACACCATTCACGTGAGCAGGGAAGACGGACCCGTGCTGATGGTGATGTGTAAAGACGCGGCTGTAAAAATGACGAAGTCACGGAACAATGCATACTTCACCAACACCACCGACGACAATGTTATGTCCACGCTGATAGGAAACTCCGGTCTTTCGTCAGATGTGGCATCCACATCCCCGCAGCTAAAAGAAGTTATTCAGCACTACGCCACCGATTGGGATTTTATACTGGCCAGAGCCGATGCGAATGGAATGATCGTGCTTGTCAACAACGGAACAGTAACAGTGAAGCAACCGGATAGCGTTACGTCCGAAGTGCTGACACTTACCTACGGAGTGGACGTCTTTGAGTTTGAGGGAGAGATCGACGCTGAGAATCAGTTCAAGTCCATCAAGGCATCGTCATGGGACATCAAGAGCCAGGCGGTAGTGTCAGCTACACAAACGCCTTCGAATTTCGGTTCGGACAGCCTGTCGACCGACAAGCTGGCCGGGGTGTTGAATCTTTCTTCTTTCGCGCTTCAGAGCGGAGCCTTCATCGAGAAGGATGTGCTAACGAATTGGGCGAAAGCGAAAGCAGCCAAATCGAAGTATACCAAAATGCGAGGCAGCATGAAATTTCAGGGGAGCAGCAGCGTGCAGCCCGGCGTGCTGATCGAGTTGAAAGGGCTCGGAAAGAAATTCAATGGAAAAGGATTGGTCTCTGGCGTAAGGCAGGAACTTCAGGACGGAAATTGGGTCACCACGGTCACGCTGGGGCTTTCCCATGAATGGGTGGTCTCCGAGATGAAGGTGGAAGCCCCGATGGCTTCAGGCTTGCTGCCGGGGATACAAGGGTTGCACATCGGAATCGTCAAGCAGATCAATGCTGATCCAGAGAAGGAACTCAGGGTGAAGATAGACTTGCCCATGATCGGCGTGGGCGGAGACGGTGTGTGGTCGCGTCTTGGAAATCTCTATGCGTCATCTGCATTCGGATCGTTCTTCTATCCTGAAGTGAACGATGAAGTTATCGTCGGCTTCTTCAACGACGATCCCCGATTTCCGGTAATTCTCGGCTCGTTATACAGCAGTGGTCGCGCTCCTGCGTTCACGCCGGACGAACAAAACAATACGAAAGCAATCGTTACGCGAACCAAAATGAAATTGGAATTTCAGGAGGATAAAAAAATCATTACGATCACGACGCCGGGCAACAATCAAATTGTTCTCAGCGACGAGGACAAAAGTATCAAGTTGTCGGATCAGAATGGCAACACGATAAAAATGTCTTCCGGCGGTATCGATATCAGCAGTGCTTCTGCAGTCACGATCAAGGCTGCAACTACAATGACCCTGGAATCTGCCACGGGCACGGCGATAAAGGTATCCGGCGGAGACCTCACGGGTCAGGCCATGAATATCTCCGATGAAGCTCAGTTGTCGTACAAGGCACAGGGGAATCTCTCCGCGCAATTGACGGCCTCGGGCGAAGTAAAAGTCCAGGGCGCAATTGTGATGATCAACTAAAGATGTAAACACCAATAAACAGATTCTATATGCCTCCGGCTGCACGACTGACAGATTTCCACCAATGCCCGATGGTCACACCCGGCTTGCCACCCATTCCACATGTCGGTGGTCCGGTTGTAGGTCCCGGTCAACCCAATGTCCTGATCGTTGGTTTACCCGCGGCCAGGGTAGGGGATATGCTTGTCTGCGTAGGCCCGCCGGACAGCATTGTCAAAGGATCAGCCACGGTTTTGATCGGAGGAATGCCTGCGGCAAGAATGGGCGACACGACTGCACATGGCGGAACAATAATGATCGGAGCACCAACGGTAATGATAGGGGGATAAAAACAGCACAATGAAAAAAACGAAATCATTTTTAGGTCAGGGCTGGACTTTTCCCCCGGCATTTGTGCGGGATATGAATTCAGTGTTGTTGTCGGGCGAAGAACAAAACATCAGAGAGTGTCTTTCAGTTTTACTTTCAACCCAATGCGGTGAGCGGTTGATGAATGAAAACTATGGCACCGTTCTGCGTACACTTGTGTTTGACGGATCCGACGGCGATCTGTACAGCTCGATTCAGGACACCATCAGGAACGCAGTACTGCTGTATGAGCCACGCATCAAACTTTCGGAGGTAACCGTTACACCCGATCCATCGGAACAAACCAGATTGATTGTCAACCTCGGCTACGTTATCCGAACCAGTAACAGCAGACGAAATTTTGTATTTCCATTTCACATCATTGAAGGCACTAACCTTATCGAATCGGCTTGAGCAACTCGATCAACATATTGCGTTTGCTGAAAGGAACCGTCCAGGGCCAACAAATACCACTTGCCTTGCAACCGGAATATTTTTCGGTCGACGAAAGAGATGCCAAAAAGTTACTTTCATATAGCGCAGCCGTTGCAAGCGTCCTTGACTACTACAGTCTGGAGGGAAACAAAGACGGCGCCTGGGATACATTGATGCTATCCGACGTGTCGATCCTGACTGCAAGGATAGCCGAATACGATGGCACGCGGAAACACGACCAGTTTCTCGCCTTTCAGAATGCCATCGAGCTGGAAACGTCACAGGAAGACCGCCTGGCTTTTCTTCAAAAGTTTTTCCGGCTCGGATTCGAGACAGTCCTCGAAGTCGACGCCTGGTACAAACTTTCAAGCCAGAATTTTTCAGCTGCCAGGATGACGCTGTACCTGAAAAATGAGATCGTGTCGAAAGGCAGTGACATGCTCAACGCATTCTATGGTCATTATTTTACACTGACAGAAACAAACGCCGTATTCGGAAATGAAGCGTTGCGCTTGTTTACAGGTCTAGATAGACAATGGGGCTTTAATCCGTTTCCAGACAATGTTAAAAAGTTTTCGCTGGCCGAGGCCTTCAGGTACGGTCAGCAACTTTTTAGCTGGGTCGATGAGATCGTAGTGAAAGCCAGTGAAGAATTTGAGCGGTCCCTTCATCGGAATGATGTCCCTCCGCACGTGGGACTCATGTTATCATTCATCGATCTATTCAAATATCAGCAGGACGCGATGAATGCCATCACGGGGCGGCACCTCGACTTTTACTATACTAATCTCCTGCATGCGACTAAAAAGAAAGCCCAGCCGGATAAAACCATTATTACCTTAGAGCTTGCCGCCGGGATTGACCGACTGCTCATCGCAAAGGGAACACAGACAGACGCGGGAAAAACCGGTGATGGCCAGCCGATACTTTTTTCGTCCATAGAAGACACCGAAGTCACAAAGACCGACATCGCGAATTTGATAACGTTGACTTTTCCGACAAGCGGAGCCCGGGTCGTTGACGATATTCTTACAGGAACCGTAAAGAAATTCAATGAGCCAGGCAATGGTGCCTGGCCGCTCTTCGGAGCTAACGTTCCCGGCGAAAATCTCACGATAAAATCGGCCACTGTCGGATTTGCCTTTTCTTGCCCTGACTTGTTGTTGGCGCAAAGCTCGCGACAGGTTAAGCTTACTTTTAGCGTAAACACCACAGACAAGAACGTATTCGACGACTTACCTTCGCATCAGGTCTTTGACCTGGAGCTGACCTCCACAGAGGGATGGATCAAGCCTGACATCGATCCCGTTGTTTATATCAGTCGCGAAAAGACCTTCGTCATTTCCTTTTCATTATCTCCCGCAGATCCCGCTATTATAGCATACTCGGCTAAATTGCATGGCACTGACTTCGATACGTCCTGGCCGGTTTGTAAAGTATCCCTGGCGAGTTCAGGTAAACTTTCTTACAATAAATTGAAAGGGCTTTCAGTCAATTCGGTATCGGTTTCGACTGCAGTTACAGGACTGTCCAACTTCCTGGTTGAAAATGATTCCGGAAAATTATCAGCCAGCATTCCGTTTAGTCCTTTTAACGTTTCGTCGCCTGGAAATAATCTCTATATCGGTGGACAAGAACTTTTTGTGAAGCAACTCGACGATGTTGCGATCACCATTACCTGGGATAAACTACCGCAAAGTTTCAAGGGCTACTACCAGGCCTATAATGACTACTATGATGCTCACCTTGACTTTCCGGGGATTCTGCCACCGCCGGTCTTTCAAAACCAGGCATTTGCGATAACGATTTCCACTCTTGCCAATGGCAAATGGGTTCCAGCGGTGAACACAACCGGAGCAGGAAAGGCACAGTCTCAATTCAAACTGTTCACCGATGACGCAGTTGGTAACTTTCCTGAACAGCCTATCGTCGATGGTGGAAGGAAAAAAATCGTTCTCAACAAGGCAGTTCTGCACGAGAGTCCAGCTTCGCTTCCGGCGAACCCGGATTTGCCTTTATTCGTCGGACTGAACAATACCCTACAGGAAGGCTTCTTCTGTCTCACCTTGTCATCGCCCGCGAAAGGATTCGGATATGTCGATTACCCCGCTATCGTCTCGTCTGTTGCAATGACCAATAGCGAGATCATCATCAACAACGCGAGGATCCTGACATTCAGGAAGAAAAAGCTCAGGCCACTCCCGAATGTTCCCTATGTGCCAAAGATCAAAGTGCTGGAGGTGGATTACAATTCTTCGCAACAATACCAGGCCGGAAGTTCTTCCGCCTTCAAGTGCTTCCATGTTCATCCATTCGGCTTAAATGAACTTGCTCCTTCCAAAGGTCCGGTTTCTTTGCTGCCCGATTACCCTTGCGTCTCCTACAACTATTTCGCATTTGATGACCTCGTTTTAAATACCGAGTTGTCTTTTTGTTTTGTGCTGGACAATAGAACCGGATCCGCAGTCGGCACGGGTGGTGCAAACATTACATATGAGTACTTATCCGACTCCGGATGGAGACCGTTATCCGTGCTAAGCGATGGCACGGAAGGTTTTCAGCGTACGGGTATTGTTCGTTTCTCTGTTCCTACAGACGCAGCCAATAATACCACTGAGGTGCCCGGCAAGCTGTATTGGTTTAGAATGGGTACTGATGTCATAGACGAAATAAGCGCACAGTTCGTGTCTACACAAGCGGTGATGGTGGAGCGCGAGATAAATACCGCCGACAAATTTACGCCACTGCCGGCCGGCTCCATCACGCAATTCGTTGGCTCCATGCCAGCCGTCAGAAAGATCTTGCAGCCTATTGTTTCATACGGAGCAGTTTCAGCACAAACGGATGATGAGTTCAGACGCGATGTCGCCACGAGGGTCCGATACAAAAAAAGAGTGATATCCGTATCCGATATAGAGAGCGTGGTATTGAGCGAGTTTCCGCAAGTATATAAGGTGGCAGCTCTGCCTGGTTCAATAAACAGTACGTCGGGTACGATCGGTGTGATCATAACTCCGTTTACCGACATGGCTCAACCGAACAAATACGAGCCGCTGGCAACACGGGACCTCATGGATGACGTGTTGGATTTTCTGGCGGAAGCTGGACTGCCTTCGATGAAATATGAAATTTCAAATCCGAAGTTCTACAGGCTTATAGTCACCTGTCAGGTTGTATTCACAGAGCCAAATCATAACGCAGCGCTTGCCAACAGGCTCAACGATGACATCAACAATTTTCTGAGTCCATGGATAAAAGACAATCCTGTCAAGGGAACTGCGTTCAACTCACCCGGTTCCGCCAATCAACTGTATCTGTTCGTGAAGTCGCGCGGGTACGTCCGGCACGTCATGGGGTTCAAAGTGGCACTCAATGATCCTGAAGTGACCATCAACGACGTTTTGCCGCAGGAACTGATCATTTGTGCGCCCCGTCACATGATCATAGCAGACACTATAGGAGCCGACACGGCGAAGGCGATTGAAACTAACGACGGAATTCGAATAGGGCAAAACTTTTACATCACTGACTGATCTCCATGGCTGAACTATCCAGAGAAGAGTTGAAAAGGAAATTTCACAACGGTGCGTTGGCGAAGGAGCAAAACTTTGCAGACCTGATCGACTCGTTCGTGCACAAGTCAGGTGATAACCTAAAAACGGGGTTGGAGAGCGGGCTGGGCTTGATTCCTTCGAACAGAAAGTTCCTTTCTTTTTTCAGGAATGATCTCGATCTGCAAAAGAACGCACCCTCATTCTCATTCGAAGCCACCGATGATCAGTCAGGAGCGCAGGGGATCTCCCTTGTCGCACCCGGCACCGGGAATTGCAGCAACCTTATAACCTTCAGATCCGGTATCGACCTGAATGGAAACGGAAAAGCGAATGGCAGAGTTGGCATCAATACATCGTCGCCCGCACTAGACCTGGACGTAAACGGGAGCATAGGCATGCGATCGAGGGTCGGAAGGTTCAATGATCCCGCGATCGACCCTCGCCAGATCATTGCAGATGGCAAGTGGCATAAGGTATTGTCTAACCTGAAAGGCCTGACAGCCATTGAAGTAATGACCGCTGTTTATTGCCCCGCAGGCAAGCATGCCCTGTATTACACGATACTCACCAATGCCTTCGGCAAGGGTTGCAAAGTAAGGGCCATTCAACAATCGCACTCAAGCTGGTGGCACCGGATTCAGATGCGGTGGACAAAAACGACGAACGGGCAATATGGGCTGGAAGTAAGAACAGCATGCACCTATAAGACAAAGCCAGTGATCTATAACCGCATTACAAAACTATGGAATTGAATATCTCCGCACCCGATAGTCCATACATCAGTCGTGCCGGGGTTTATCCGATCTCTCAGGACTACAAGGCCCTTATAGAAAAAGGTTACGAGCTGATCGCGAAATACTCCGGCTCGCTCTGGACGAACTATAATGATTCGGATCCCGGCATCACCATACTTCAGACTGTTTGTTATGCATGGACTGCACTCGGGTGTAATGCGGCGTTGCCGCGCGCCGAGGCGATGTC
>CBHTUB010000272.1:0-7888 GCA_966095595.1 uncultured Chryseosolibacter sp.
ATAACTTTGATATTCCCCTCGCAATCAGCGACAGCATCCTGGAAACCGGGAAGAGTATCATGTATACCTCGATCGTGCTCTTCGCGGGCTTCATCATCTTTGCCTTTTCCGACTTTGGCGGAACGATTGCATTGGGACTGCTGACGTCAACCACACTCGTGATCTCGATGTTTACCAACCTCATCCTTTTGCCGGCCCTGATCCTCACCTTCGACAAACCGAAGAAGGGCAAGGAAGAAAAAGCGCTCATCGACGAATTCGATTCGAGCTTCTACGGCGAGCATGAGGATGAAGAGATCGATTTGACCAGGATCAAGATCCATAACAGGCATTCTGCGGCTGAGTAATGCCTCGTCGCGGAGAAGGCTTCAAGCTGCACGCTTCATGCTACAGGCAAATGCATGTGGCCATGACTGAGGCTTGCAGCCTCCCCGGCGATGCTGTCCTCCGTGACGGCAGCTCGTTAGGCATCGTCAAACTAGCAGCTCGCAGCTAAACAGCGATTTCCCCTCCGCCCCCAGCTATGTATTCTGGTATTTTACAAATATCTTTGCGGTCTTATTTACATAAAAAACAGGGTTTTTAGCGTCATGGCTGGACATTACAAAGAATTCAAAGACCTGAATTTTGCCCGGATCGCGGAGGAAGTGCTCGAATTTTGGAACAAGGAAAAGATTTTTGAAAAATCGGTTTCAAATCGGGAGGGCGCCCCTTCATTTACATTTTACGAAGGACCGCCGTCAGCAAACGGAACGCCGGGTATCCACCACGTCATGGCCAGAACCGTTAAGGATATTTTCTGCCGCTATAAAACACTTCAGGGATTCCAGGTAAAAAGAAAAGGAGGCTGGGATACGCACGGACTGCCGGTTGAGCTTCAGGTCGAGAAACTTCTCGGCATCACCAAAGACGACATCGGCAGGAAGATCACCGTGGAGGAGTATAACAAAAAGTGCCGCGAAACGGTGATGATGTACAAGGATCAGTGGGACGACCTTACCCGCAAAATGGGCTATTGGGTCGATCTGAATGCTCCGTATATCACCTACGAAAAGGAATACATTGAATCTCTCTGGTGGATACTAAAGCAGCTCTACGACAAAAAGCTTTTGTACAAGGGATATACGATTCAACCGTATTCTCCTGCTGCCGGAACCGGCCTGAGCTCTCACGAGCTGAACCTCCCGGGTTGCTACAAAGACGTGAAGGACACATCGATCGTGGCACAGTTCGAGGTAAAGAAGAATGGAAAGTCAGAATTTCTGTTCAGGAACACGTCTGACAAGGTATACATACTGGCATGGACGACAACACCATGGACGCTTCCGTCCAATACTGCCCTTGCAGTGGGCGAGAAGATCACGTATGTACAGGTAGACACGTTCAACCCTTACACCTATAAACCGATCAGCGTTGTTCTGGCGAAAGACCTGGTGTCGAAATATTTTTCCGAAAAGAACAAGGATCTTTCACTCGCGGACTACAAGCCGGGTGATAAAGCTATTCCTTTTAAAGTCGTTGGAGAGTTCACCGGTAAAAATCTTGTGGGCATCGAATATGAGCAGTTGATGCCTTATCTGAAGCCACTTTACGATGGAGACAAAGCTTTTCACGTAGTAGCGGGCGACTTCGTGACAACGGAAGATGGTACAGGTGTGGTTCATACTTCACCAACTTTCGGCGCGGACGACTTCCGGGTGGCGAAGCAGAATGGAATTCCTCCGTTGACCGTTAAGGACGAGGCTGACAACGAGGTGCCTACTGTCGATCGCAAAGGTAAATTTGTAAACCAAATAGGTCAGAAGTTGAAAGAAGGAGTGGCAAAATTCGGCATCAAAACACATAAGCCGCTCAATGCTGACGACTTCTATGTCAAGAATTATACAAACGAAGATGAATCTAATCCGGACTACAAGAATACGGATGTGATCATCTCCATCATCCTGAAGGAAGAGAACAAGGCCTTCAAGGTTGAGAAATACGAGCACACTTACCCGCACTGCTGGCGCACGGATAAACCGGTATTGTACTATCCGCTCGATTCGTGGTTCATCAAGACCACTGCTTTGAAGGACAAGATGGTGGAGCTGAACAAGACCATCAATTGGAAACCTGAATCAACCGGAACAGGACGATTCGGTAACTGGCTCGAGAACCTCGTCGACTGGAACCTGTCACGCTCACGCTATTGGGGTACTCCGCTTCCGATCTGGAGAACGAAAGATGGCAAGGAAGAACTTTGTATAGGCTCGATCGAACAACTGAATAGGGAGATCGAAAAGTCGATTGCGAAAGGTCTCATGAAGAAATCACCGCTCGAGGCCGGAGATCTGCACAGACCTTATGTCGATGATGTGATCCTGGTAAGCAATAACGGCGAGCCCATGTATCGCGAGGCCGATCTTATAGACGTGTGGTTCGACTCGGGAGCGATGCCCTATGCACAATGGCATTATCCATTCGAGAACAAAGATATTTTCGAAAAGAATTATCCGGCGGACTTTATCGCCGAAGGAGTAGACCAGACAAGGGGATGGTTCTTCACGCTTCACGCGATAGCAGTGATGATCGGGGAGTCAAGCCCCGAGATCCGGGAAGTCAACAGGAAAGTAGGTAACGGTGGTGTAGCGTTCAGGAACGTAATATCCAATGGCCTTGTGCTGGACAAGAATGGTAACAAGATGTCCAAAAGCAAGGGCAATGTGGTCAATCCATTCGAGACTTTGGCGAAATACGGTCCCGATGTCGTGCGTTGGTACATGATCGAAAACGCCCCTCCGTGGGATAACCTGAAATTTGATTTCGACGGTATCGTCGAGGTGCAGCGCAGATTTTTCGGAACGCTGATGAATACGTACTCATTCTTCGCGCTTTATGCCAACATCGATGGCTTCGTGATGGATGAAATGAAGACCGTAGACAAGTCGAAGCTCACAAACCTCGACCGCTGGATCATCTCGAAGTTGCAATCGCTCGTTATCGAGGTGTCGAAAGCATACGACGAATATGAGCCGACACGCGCGGCCCGTGCCATTCAGGATTTTGTGAACGATCATCTGTCGAACTGGTATGTTCGTTTGAACAGAAAGCGTTTCTGGAAGCCTGCCCGCCAGGAGAGTCCTGCGCTGGCACCCGGAGGAGAGATGAGTGAGGATAAGCGCGCAGCTTATGAAACGTTGTACGAATGCCTCATGGTGACGTCACAGCTGATGGCGCCGATCGCACCATTCTTCAGCGAATGGCTATACCGGAACATGACGGATTCCATCCGTGATAAAGCCATCGCGAACAAAACTCCTCTGCGACATAGCTCAGTGCATCTGACGGATCTCACAAAGGCTGAAACAAACAGGATCGATGCCGAGCTGGAGAGGTCGATGGATTATGCACAGCGTATCTGCTCTCTTGTTCACTCTATTCGAAAGAACAGCAAGATCAAGGTAAGGACACCTCTTCAGAAGATATTGCTCCCCGTATTGGATGGCGCTTTTGCCAATCGTGTGAAAACCGTGGAGGAGATCATTCTTGCCGAAGTCAACGTGAAGCGTATCGAATACATCGACGATACTTCCGGTGTTCTGATCAAAAAGGTGAAGCCGAATTTCGCGCGTCTCGGAAAACAATATGGTCCTAGGATGAAGGAAGTATCCGCGGTGATCAACGGATTTTCGAAGGACGATATCGCCGCGATCGAGAAACAGGGCAAGTTGTCGAAGGATGGATTCGATCTCGTGCTGGAAGATGTGCTCATCAGCTCCGAAGATATTCCGGGATGGGCAGTTGCAGCCGAAGGTGGAGTGACCGTTGCGCTTGATATCAACATCACAGATGATCTCAAGAAGGAAGGTATCGCGCGTGATTTTGTGAATAGGGTGCAGAATCTGCGAAAAGACATGGGCCTCGAGGTTCTCGATAAGATCAATATAGAAGTAGAGCGCGATGGCGAGTTTGTAACCTCGGCATTGACATTCTACAAGGATTATATCAGCACTGAAACGCAGGCGATCAAGCTTGAGTTGAAGGATAAAGTAAACGACGGCGCTGAAGTGGATATGGATGAGTTCATGCTCAAGGTGAAAATCAGTGTCAATAAATAAGCTACGCCTGCTATCATGAAGATCTACAAATATTTTATAGTTGCCTTTATTGTCATACTGATAGACCAGGCGTCAAAGCTGTTGGTGCATAAGTACATGAACCTTCACGACGAGATCAATGTGCTTGGCGATTGGTTCAGACTTCATTATCTCCTGAATCCTGGAATGGCCTTTGGCATCCGCTGGAATAACGAGTTCGGTAAGCTCGCACTTACCGTCTTTCGCATTGCGGCAATGTTTGGTATTGGCTATTATCTCATCAAGATGGCAAAACGTCAGGCTCACACCGGATTTTTGTGGTGCATGGCGCTTATTCTCGGCGGAGCCGTCGGCAATGTGATCGATAGCACGTTTTATGGAGTTTTCCTTGGCAATCACCCCGTTGACTCGCCGACGCCATGGTTTCATGGTCAGGTGATCGATATGTTGTTTTTTCCGCTTTTTGAATTTTACTGGCCCGAGTGGGTGCCTGGTGTAGGCGGAGAGTACTTTCTGTTCTTCAGTCCCGTGTTCAATATCGCCGATTCATCGATTTTCATCGGTGTTGTCGTGATCCTGCTCTTCCAGAGACGATTTTTTAGGGACAGGTTCGATGAGCATCATGACCAGCAGGAGACAGCCTCCAATCAGCAACCAGATGCCCATACGCCCGGCGGATCGCTAAATGGCAGTTCCGACGTGCGCCACAACGTTCCGGAAGAACCTGTTAATCCATAGGACATTTTCCTTACAAAATATCGGGAGTCCACTCAATAGAAAAATTTAGTTTCGGACTAAACGAGCGTTAGCCAAGTCCATTATTCTTCTTACTTTTGGGGCTTTGTTTTTAACCTTAAACTAAACCCTGAGAAGATATCATGAATCTGTTCGCGAAGAAGCCTCTAGCGCAATTGCTTGCCCAGGCTGCAGACTCTGACAAGGGACTGAAACGTACCCTTGGAGCAGGAAATCTGGTTGCATTAGGCATTGGTGCTATCATTGGCGCTGGCTTATTTGTTCGTACCGCCGCCGCAGCCGGAGAAGCTGCCGGTCCTGCTGTTGTAGTTTCATTCATTATCGCTGCGATAGGTTGTGCCTTTGCCGGTCTATGCTACGCCGAATTTGCATCCATGATCCCTATCGCGGGTAGTGCATATACCTATGCCTACACAACCATGGGTGAGCTTGTTGCATGGATCATCGGATGGGCGCTTGTACTCGAATACGCACTTGGGGCTGTAACGGTGTCCATCGCGTGGAGCGAGTATCTCAATAATTTGCTGGGGGGATCGATACCGTTTTCTTTGAGTCACTCCCCGCTCGAATACCTCGTAACAAGAGTAGTGAATGGCAAGGAAGCCCTTGTGTCTGTAACTTCCGGTGATATGCTGCCGGGAGACATCGTTCAATCTCAGGGTATATTGAATTTCCCTGCCCTTGTGATCCTCTTGATCCTCACACTTGTGCTGATCAAAGGTACTTCAGAGTCGGCGGGCCTTAACGCGATCATTGTATTCATTAAGGTGTCAATCGTTCTCGTCTTCATCGCACTGGGATGGAGCTATATCAACCCGGGTAACTACGAACCATTTATCATTCCTGAAGGAACTCCTGGTCATGAGTCGTTCCGTGAGCATGGTTGGGGCGGCGTACTCGGTGGCGCTGGTATCGTATTCTTCGCGTTCATCGGTTTTGATGCAGTGTCTACAGCGGCACAGGAAGCCAAGAATCCAAAGAAAGACATGCCGATCGGTATCCTGGGATCTCTCGTGGTGTGTACCATCCTGTACGTGTTGTTCTCGTACGTGCTTACCGGAATCGCTAACTGGACCGAATTCCAGACTGTCGGTAAGGAAGCTTCTGTGGCGTATGCTATCAAGACCTACATGCCCGGTTACGAATGGCTGGAGAAAGGTATCAGCATCGCGATCCTGGCAGGTTTCTCATCCGTAATTCTTGCCATGTTGTTCGGACAGTCACGCGTGTTCTACTCAATGGCGAATGACGGTCTTATTCCGAAGGTATTCGCAGAGCTTCATCCTAAGTTCAGAACCCCTTATAAGTCTAACATTATCCTCTTCATCTTCGCAGGTATCTTTGCAGGCTTTATGCCGGGAAGCATGGCCGGAGACCTGACAAGTATCGGCACACTCTTCGCGTTTGTGCTCGTATGCGTTGGTGTTTGGATCATGAGAGTGAAGAGCCCTGAAATACCACGCGCATTCAAAACGCCACTGGTGCCACTCGTTCCGATCCTCGGTATCCTTGTATGTACTGCAATGATCGTTTCACTTGATCCCTACACCATCATGGTCGCTGCGATATGGATGGCTATTGGATTGGTGATCTACTTCAGCTATAGCAGATACAGAAGCAACATTCAGAATAACAAGCAATAAAGATCCGGATCTAAATACCGGAATAAACAAAAGCCCGGCACTTAAGTGCCGGGCTTTTGTTTTTGCCCTGCGTAACCCCTCCGTCTCTGCGACCCTGCGGTAAACATCCCACACGCAATCGTAACACAAAACCACATTGTGAAATCACACATCACCCGAATCACACACCCGGACACAAATAAATTACTAAGGTCTACAAAGATGACAGAGACTATTCGAGTCCCTTCAGCTTCATCTTCGTAAACTCACGATAACGACGAACGATAGCGATCGTGAAACCGGTGAGCAGGAGGCCAGTTCCGATCCAGAGAAGATTGATGAGCGGCTTCTCCATCGCTTTGATGATGATGTAATCTTTCTGGCGGCTTTGTACCAGCAACGAAAACTCTCCCGTCTCGGGATGGATGTTATTTAAAGTGATCTGTACGGCCAGGTCACGTATTTCTGCGGGGATCCGCCCAACCCGTCTGTCACGAATGATAAAGATCGGCTCTGCTACGTAGTCCTGATATTCGCCCTGAATGCGGATCAGCGCTTTTACGGCCACATCCGCCGAATCAAGTTTCACATCGCCAACCGAAGAAATTCGTTGCACGCTTTCCAGTACCGCGACATAGTCGTTGGCAAAGAACTCTTCATTAGCCTTTACACGTATCTCTTCCGGTTCTTTCCACTCTACTTCCTCGGCGCTCAGATCGATGACGTGCGCATAAAGATCCTTCGACAGGTCGCGTTTGATGTCGGGCGATGCCGCCATTCCCATGCGTGGGTTGTCCTGCACCCGCGGGTATAAACGATGTTGCTTTCCGTCTGCCGAGGTCAGCTGAACTTCATAATACCGGTTCTCCGGAAAGATCTCGAAGGTATCACCTTTCGTAAAGATCTTCTCATCGCTTTCGATGATGTCTTTCTTCGCGACTACCAGATAAGGATCATCGGTGAAGTCGACATCATTACGATCGATGTAGACGTTCGCATTCCGTGGTTCAAGGCGATCACCCTTGTATTCCACACGATAGCCTGCCATCATGCGCGGCTCGTTGAGGAACAGTAAAAGATTGTCGCGATTGAATTCTTCCGTTGCCTCGCGTCTGTAGATCAACCCCGTGTTGTTGAGTGACACGATCTTTGAATAACCCGCCGAAAACAAGATCCCGAGGAGCATCAGCCCCACGCCGATGTGAGCCACTGCTCCGCCCATTAGCGTCGGGCTGGACTTGAATAGCGAAAAAAGAATTTTTGCATTGAGAACAACCGTGAAGATGCCTGCGAACAGGATCATCATGAATTTCGCATTGGTGATCACCTGGGTGCTGTAGTTATTGATCACCATCAGAAGCATCACAACAAACAAAAGCAAGGTGATCAATCCGGGTGTCAACAACTCCTGCCAGAATTGTCTGACACTTATTT
>CBHTUB010000273.1:0-7885 GCA_966095595.1 uncultured Chryseosolibacter sp.
TGTCTTTGAGAAAGGAATCTCCTCCAATGGTCCTGTCGCTCATCCAATCGGTACTTTAAGGAGAGCATTCAGGGCAGCACTGCATATTCGTGTAAAAGAAATTACCGCTGAGGCGCAACAGGCAGGCAAGAAACCGCATGAATTGAAACCCGAGAATGCATTCACCATCGATGCGACGATCATGAAGAAAGCATGGAGTCTTGTAAATGAAGGTAAATTTTAGCGTGTATGGCAATTATTTCAAAAGTAGATCCGTACATAAAAAATCCATTCCATCCGCAGGCGGTTGCAACCTATGGAACCACTTTCACTGCAACATTTGAGAACCTGCGGTACATTGGCGAGGTACGCGATCACCTTTTTCAGTACATGTCGAACTACGAAGATCTTGAGTCAAAGGGTGCTACTGTCGGAATACTGGGTGCACATGGATCGGGAAAAACTCACTTGCTGAATTTAATCGCAAATGATGCGACCGTCAAATCACCCTCCTTAAAATGTAAGGTACTTTACGCAAAGGCAGACTCGACAAGTTTCTTCGATCTCTACAAACAACTGATCTGTGAAAAAACGTTACCGCGTACCGAGTTGATCAAGGTAATCGATAGCACTATTGTCAAAATGGCCAAGGAACAAGTTAGTGCGGCCATGATCACAATGCCAGTGCAACGGCGGATCAAAAGCGAAGAAGACGTTGTCAACCTGCATAGAGAAGGTAATGTAGACCTTAATGATGCAAAGATCGCCCTCGAAACAAAATTGAAGAGCGAAGGTATCCCCGAAATGGTGGTGACCATGTTAAAGAGTATCAAGGATCCGCATTTTGGCAATACGGCATACAATTGGATCATTGGCACCGAGTTGGAAAACACTACAGATCTCGGGGTCAACTTTAACCTCCGGCAATTAAGTGACTCAGGAATTAAGAGCACGGATTCGGATTCGCTTGCGATAACAATGCTGGAAGCCATTTGTGCCTTATATAAGATTGCCGGGATACCCCTCATCCTTATGATCGATCAATTTGAAGGACTGATACTCGCAGACGACAAAGAGAGACAAAATAGTTTGTATTCGCTGATCAAGAAACTGATCGAGCAAACTAACCGACAGAAAGCTTTGGTGTTCATCGCGGGCAACCCTCAGTCGTGGGAGAATCTCCCCAGGGATGTGGGACCGCGCATGCGTACGCGTCAGCCCATCATTGTCGGTAACCTGACTAAGGAAGAGATGACCGGACTGCTCCAGGAATATTTCAGAGAGAGTAACAACAACTACGAAAAGTTTTACAGTGATGAGGCCCTTGAAAAATTATTTGACATCTCCGGCGGCAACGCACGGGAGATCATCTGCATTTCTTTCCATGCGTTCGAAGACAATAGGGGTGATCTAAGCGCAGCGACAGCGAGTTCTGTCCTAGCGTGCAGCAAGAGGTCTGGAACGGTTGCCGATAAAAAAGTCTTGTGCCTCAAACTTGCCGACCCCGTATTGCAGGGTTTCGGAGACGTTGTGCAAGACATGTATATCGGCGATAACACGGTGATCGACCGGGTGGTCACTATTGATTCTGTGCCGACTTTAGGAATCCTCGTTGTAACGGCTATCGACCAGCTGGATGAAGTGAACGTGGCGCAGAAGATCCAAAACACGATAGAGTTTGCGATACACCGATGGCCCAGATTCAAGCTCTTGGCTGTCGCCGTGGGATATTCGAGCGAAGAAATAAGAGACAAGCTGGAACCCGTTGCCCGGGTCATCAAATTCAATGAGGAGATATTTTCAAGACAGTTGCGTACCGAGCTTGTCGACGTGCAGTCGAAGGTGATTGTAGAAGAGAAGAATGATAAGGCATTTTCGTCATTAAGATCTGTGAAAGCCACCAGACAAAGCGACATAAATAAAACCCGCGACCGTTTTGAAAGGAGAACGAATGAACTGATGTCGAAAGAACTGGCTGAGAAGGAGTCAAAGACCAAATGGGAAATGACGGAGAAGCTCGACGCACTCGAAGGGTATTTGAAAGAGGTGAATAATTTCGACATGGAAAGGAGGATCATACGATCGATCCTTATCTCGAACGAGATTTACATCCATAACCCCGGGATCGAAAAACTCGGAACACTCTACCTTGACGTTATTTCGACCCAGGAAAATTATAGTATACCCAACAATGATCTTGAGGATTCCGATCAAGCGGCAAGAATAGCCAGGGATCTGAAGTTTGACATCCTCTCCATGACGCGGGGCAATTTGCTGAAACCGGGGCTTGTTGAAAGTTTGATACAGTCGCGAATATCCTTCATACTTCGCACAGCTGCGATCAGCTTAGCATTGCTTTTTTCATTTTACTTATCACAAGAGCTACATTACGATTCGCAATTCGTTCGAGAATATTGGGTGACAGAGCTGATATACCGACTTCCTTACTTGCTTGCCTTTGCTTTCGCAATAGCGGTTGGGCTCTATTTTACTTTAGATTTCCTTTCGCGACTAAAGTATTATCGGTTGAACCGGGGCCATCGAAACCTGAGAAGCAGAACAGCATCAGTTAGTGCTCATGCCAAGACCACCTCGCTCTGATATTTCCTTCCTTCTTTGATTCCCTCTGTATAAATTTTCTTCAAACGCTCGGGGTCCGTGTCGTAGACACTTTTCATCACGCGGGGAAGGAACAGCATAGTGTTCTTTATTCTATGTGCATCACAGAAGCTGTTGATCTGAAGCTCGTCGTTCTTTGAAACTTCGACGTTGGTAATGTCGACGTACCTACTGAGCACGGAGATAATATTCTTATCGTCAAACTCTTCGGGAAGAACTTTAAAATCCTGCGGACGCGAAAAAACTGAGACACTTTCGTTGATCTTTCCCTTGAACTCACTTTCTTCCAGCACGTACATCGTGGCGATATGATCGCGGACTCCTCCGTCGAAAAGGTAGGTTTTGCAATTGTCTACCATCACCTGAATACCTGCCGTGAAGATCGGCAATGACGACGATGCATTGACCACCTTGGGAAATTCTTCATAAGTGATTTTTTTCAAATTGAAGAAATACCGCCTGCCGGTAATGAAGTCGACCGTGCCTACGATACAAACAGGTTTTGATGGATCCTTTTGATAACTTTCAAATTCATCCCTGGAAATCAGTGCTCTTAACTTGTCTTCCAGGTTTTTTTGCTTGCCCAGGTATGGTTTGCCCGTAATAGCTTTCCAAAGCGCACCGAGTGTGAACTGTCCGTTTTCCCGAACAGGAGGGGAGCTGAAAAAATCGGTGATCTCAAAATTAAGCACGAGCTTCCTGATCTCGCTAAATTTTCCAAGTGCCAGCGGCAGTGCGAGTATGGCACCTGCCGAAATTCCGGAGATTACGTCAGGTCTGAGGTTTTTCTCGATCATCAAAGTTTCCGTGACGCCAAATAAACCAGCGATCTTTGTGCCTCCGCCGGAAATGCCAAGGTGTTTCATATTACAGGGAGTTATTAGCGCGTATTCTTCTTGTGGTACTGACTGTAAAAAGCATAAACACCCATCGTCAGCCGTGATATCCGGCTAATCGATGGGCTCTACTTACAAGATAGAAAAATCGATGCTTTTTTTCAAGAGACGAAAATGTACAATACGAAGTCGTAGCTGGCTTTGCTTACAGTGTTTAGAAAAATGGTCTCGAAGGGAAATAAAATGTTTTTAGTCATTGGTCACACATTTCGAAACTCCCCGATATGTTACCAATAGCCGCTGAATGTTCCGTTTTATACATGACATCAAAAAATGCAGCGCTAACGGCCAACAGAATGGCGCGCAGTTACACATTAAAGCTATAGGTTTTGTTCCAGATTACATGACCAGACGTGAACTGTTAACGATTGCGACCTAACGTCGTTCTGGGATAGAATTGGATGAGACTAAACATTGAACATACGTTACCAAAAGCTGCTGATTATGAAAGGGCACAGAAATTTACCTGTTGTTGATCTCTAAACATTTAATTTATGGCTACAACAGAGAAGAAGAAACCGGGTCCAAAGGATCGCAGCTATGTAAATAAGAAGCAGGAATACGAAGTAAAGCACGAGCCGAAGCGCAAAACACCCGCTAAAAAGTTCGGTGGCAAATAATCATTTATTGATCGTCGTTTCGCTGGGTCCTCGGTAAGTAACGGACGGCGAATCCTGCAGGACTTGATGGGTCCGGTGTATATACTTTCACCCATTCTGTAGGTTCTTCATTGGATTCCGGTTCAATGTAAGGGTCGATCTGTTTAAGGTGGCCCTGTGGGTCGCTGACGTGATCGGGATCTTCGATACACCACAGCTCATTTACCATTCGCCCATAGATAGCCAGGTCTTGGTATGCCTTTTCAAGCTTCATATGCATGTTGTACTCGTCGCTGTCTTGTCCGAATGTCGCTCGTAACGTTTCCAAACTCGCCTTCACTTGGGAGATCCCCTCCGGCTTGAGAAAAAGGTTCTCCTCAAAGCATGCGACGTTAAAAAGCAGCCCTTCTGGATCGGTCACAGTGGATTTGTTTTTAATGGCAAACAAATGCCTGCTTACCGTGTAGCCGTAGACCATCTCTTCGTATAGGAACCGCAAATTCCGCGTAGTTGCAAACTCAAAGCTGTCCTGTCCAAACCTTGTCTTAATCGCCACAGAAGCTGCATTGAGCCTTATAAGTTCGTCCGCGTCGAGTTCCTTAACCATCGCCATATAGGTACAATGTTTATCCTTCTGAGGTTAATGAGGGATGCAAAGAAAACCATACCGAAAACAGCGACGATTAAACCAATGCTGCCAACATTGATCAAGGAGCCGTTTAATGATCCAAACTACGTTCATGAAGTAAAATGGGATGGTTACCGCATCCTTGCTCGTAAGAATGGTGAAGATGTCCTTCTTCAATCGCGAGGTGGTGAGAACTATTCGAAGAAATATCCGGCTATTGTCAAGGCTCTGAAGTTATTTAGTGACGACTTCGTTATTGATGGCGAAATAGTTTTTATCAACGAGCAGGGCAAGCCAGATTTCGACGCATTACAAAAGGTCAACGGTCAAAAAGCGCCAGTCGTTTTTTACGCCTTTGACCTTTTGTATTTCAATGATGGGAACGTCATGAAGCTTCCGTTGGTGGAAAGGAAAGAACGGCTTAAGAACCTCCTCCTGGAAGGAAATTCCATCATTCGATTCAGTGACCACTTCGACGACGGCTTGGTGCTTTTCGAACATGCCCGCCAACTCGGATTAGAAGGCATTGTATCAAAGCATAAAAGCAGCGCTTATATACCAGACCAAAGAGGAAAGAATTGGTATAAGGTCCCCGTGGAGCATAAACGGGAGTTCGTAATCGGTGGCTGGATTGAGTCAGAAAAGCGTGACACATTCCGGACATTGCTCTTTGGCGAGTATGAGAACGGTGTGCTCAAATGGGTTGGACACGCCGGGGGCGGCTACAAGGATCATGAGATGCCAGGGATACTAAAGCGATTAAAGGCGCTGGAGATAGATCACAGTCCCTTCATAAACGAAGTTGACTACTCGGAAGGTAAACCGCATTGGGTAAAGCCGGAGCTTGTCGCAAATATTAAGTACGCTACATTCACGAAGGCGGGTAAAATCCGAAAGCCTGCAATCTTCCAGGGGTTCCGAAATGATAAGCCAGCTCTTCAGGTTGTCACAGAAGTTGCGAAAAAACACATCGAGAGGAACGCGGCTGCAAAGGCTTCATCTGACAGTAATTGGCCAATCATTGAGGCTCAGAAGATCACCAGCAATCAGGATTTGTTAATTGACAACTACACGGTCAATGTGACGAACGTAGAGAAGGAAGTATGGAAGGGTATCACGAAAGCAGATGTAATAGCTTACTATAATTCAATTGCCTCGTATTTGTTGCCACACCTGCAGAACAGACCGCTATCACTTCATATCAAGCATCAGGGTGTAAATGCACCTGGAGTATACATCAAGGACATGGAGGGCAGGCAGCCAGAGTACGCGGCAATCTATACCGCGGAACGTAAACACAAGAAAGCAGGGAAGCGGGACGCAATCGACTATCTGGTCTGCAATAACGCCGCAACCTTGATGTATGTCGTTAACCTGGGTTGTATAGATCTTAATCCGTGGACATCCAGAACGGACAACGCTATACATCCCGATTATATAGTAATCGACCTCGACCCATCTGACGAAGATTTTTCAAAAGCTGTTGAAACCGCTAAAGCTGCGAAGGTTTTTTTTGATTCGCATAAACTAAGGTCTTTCGTTAAAACGTCCGGCAAAACCGGTATTCATTTATTCTTGCCATGCACGGCATTCACATTTGCTCAGGCTCGGAAGATCGCTGAGAATATTTGCATTGAAATTCATCAACTTGTCCCCCAAATAACAACCACAGAGATCACTGTAGCCGACAGAGGGGCAAAGCTTTATCTGGATCCGAATCAAAACGACTATGCGGACACCGTAGCGGCTCCTTACTGCTTAAGACCATATAAAAAGCCTACGGTATCCACGCCCTTGGAATGGAAAGAAGTAAAAATCGGTTTAGTGCCTGACACTTTCACGATTGAGAATATTGTAAACCGTCTGCAAAAGAAGGGCGATTTATTTTTGGGATGTATGGATCATAGCACGGCAATCAAAAACGACAAATGCTTAAGACATTTTGTATGAGGAAGGTTATCAAAACAGAAATAGGAGAAATTCTTTCCAGATTATATGACAGTGAAATCGAATTTCGCTTAGAAAATTTCTTCGATGATGGCTACCGGTGGGCCGTGTTGGGCGATGTTGAAGAACAAACTCAAAAAGTAAACTTGAGAAGACTCGAAATAGATGATATGATCATGGATGCACACGAAAAAAGGGAGCGTATTTTCTGCGAGTCGGATGAAATGAAAACTGAAAGGCAGATACCACATTTTTTGAAAAGGGATTGGCTCATGCGCGGCGCGGATTTTCCATTGGAAGTCGCAATAGGTAAGCTCGCGGAAGCAGCATGTCGGTTATTCCCCGACAGTGACTTTACGCGATGGTATGCTAACGATGGGCGTGCCCAAGGTTAAAACCTATCCATTTCAAGTTTCATTGCTGGTCCGTTTCTGATAATCTTGCATCGTCTCTATCATTTCGGCAGTTGGACTTCGCTGCACTTCGGTTAAAGTATAGGTTTCAATTTGTTCAGTAGTGAGTCCGTGTCCATAGACCATTAACAGATAATTCTCCGAATCGGTTAATTTATCCATAATGTCAGGGGATGCCGCCGGTATAGCCATCGAATAGATAATGTTGAAGGCATTTTTTATTGCCAGGTATTGCTGCACCCGAACTGATTTCTGAGCGTCCATAGGGTTTCAATTTTGTTTGGTTCAATTAGAACTGACAAGTTGAAAATTGTATTCCACGATCGCGAAGTATCCGACAATAAACGCTTGTAAACGTTTGTAAACGGGTACATACGGCTAAGACAGTTCAAAGAGATTATTTTCACAATCCCGTAGAGAGGGATAAGTTTTACACACAGAAGCAGTCTTACGGTCGGTAGGGCTGCTTTCTTCTTTTTAAAGCTTCCGGCCCATTTGGCTACTTGCTGTTTAATTGTTCATACTCCTGTACCTTCATCACGTCTGGAACGTTTGTGTCTGCGCCTTTTGTTGTGATCAATTTGGAGATTGGATGAGCCGCCATAAGGTCGTTCTTAAACGGCCTGCATAATGCTTCAACATCACTTTTTGTAAAGTTCGGGTTCAGCCAGTCTTTTTCGTACTCTCGCGGCATGATCACTGGCATTCGCTTCTTTGAATTGTGAATGGTTTCCATTAACGGATTTGCTGCGGTCGTTAATACTGTATAAGTGTGGTAAACCTGATCTGTTGCTTTATCCGTCC
>CBHTUB010000274.1:0-7826 GCA_966095595.1 uncultured Chryseosolibacter sp.
CTCCGCGCTGGAATTGGGGTACAGCGTACTGACCGCCCTAACGTATGCCCTCTATCTCATTTCACAACGTGTGAATCAGGGATTTGACCGCCTGGTAGTGTTGGGCGTTCAGGTTTGTTTCTCGTTCATTCTGCTGACCTTCATCAGCAGTAGTCTGGTTCAAACGACTCCCGATGCTCCGCGATTTTATTTAGTGATCCTGATCATCGCCGTATTGTTTACGGTGTTCCCACTGTTCCTCAATCTCTTTGCCCTGAACAGGATCAACTCGGCAACGATCGGTATCCTGATGTACCTGAACCCATTATTCAACTTTTCGGTGGCCTTCATCGTGTTTGACGAGAACGTCACGAACCTGCAGGTGATCGGCTACGTAGTGATCGCGGTTGCGCTCGTGCTGTTTAATCTGCAGAACTTCCGAAAAATTCAATCCACGATCGCCGCCAGAACGTAACTACTCCTTGCACATTCCGATCCTCTTCGCCACACCCCGAACGCGAAACTCCGAACCCCCAGGCGATCAACTGCCGCTTCCTGTGTTCACCGATGTACAGCGCGAATGTTCACTTTCGTATAGTTTTTAAAGGGCGTAGTTTCAGATCGCATCGTTTTCAGGCAAATCTCCGAATGGCATACATATTGACGCCGGAACAGACTATTACATCCAGATCGATCGTTCTGATTCCATGCAAAGCGTTACTTCATTTTTCTGGTACTGCTCGGGGGCAGATACCACCCTGTTAAAAAAGTGCCCGACCGAGTCATCGAAGTATGTTGGTATCGGGGCAACTGTCTTTTTTACCGGAATATTTGCAGCGCTCGCGGCAGGCTATTCACTATACACTGTATTCGACAGCATCGTTATCTCTTCTATTTTTGGATTGCTCTGGGGATTGATGATCTTCAATCTCGATCGTTTTATCGTATCAAGCATGCGGAAAGAGGGGAAGGTGAGAAAGGAGCTCCTGGTGGCATTGCCGCGTATCATCCTTGCCATACTAATCTCGATCGTGATCGCAAAACCTTTGGAGCTAAAGATATTCGAAAAGGAGATCCGGCCGGAGCTCGTGGTCATGGAGCAGCAGAAGTTTCTTCAACAGGAGGAGAAAGTCAGGGTGAGGTTTGCTGCAGGGCAGGACAGCATTTCCAGGGAGATCACCAGACTCAAAACGGAGGTCGGGGCGCTGGCTGCCAAACGTGATGACCTGGTCCGCATAGCACAGGAAGAAGCCGACGGTACCGGTGGCACAAGGAAAAAAAATGCCGGACCTATCTACAAGTTGAAAAAGGCCGATGCCGACCGGGCGGAAAAGGAACTGAATGAGATCACTGAACGAAATACCCGAAGGATCTCGGAACTACAAAATGCTTTCGATCGGAACGAAGGTCGGATCGCAGCGGAGATAGGTTCACTGGAGCGTGCAGGGATCGATGGACCTGCTGCGCGCATAGAAGCGCTCGATCGCCTGACGGCCGAAAGCACCGCGATCTTCTGTGCCCATTGGTTCATTATGTTGCTCTTCATTGCCATAGAAACAAGCCCCGTGATTGTCAAGTTGCTCTCCGGAAAAGGACCGTATGATAACTTGCTGAAAGCGGAGGAACACGCCTCTGCCGCTGCCGAGGTTGAAGCCCTGGCTACGATCAATGCTGAAACAAAGCGCCGCACGGCCAGCCTTCCCGAGCACGAGCAGGGGTTTGTAAAACACAAGCTGGATTCGGCGCTGAATGAGTCGTAATGGAAATAGCCGCGAGCCACTAGCTGCTTGCCGCGAGTTGAGTTCCTTACTTTAGCTTTCGTCAGTCTTAAGCATCCAAACTTCAGGATCCCTCACAGGTTCAATTTTTTTATGTCATGCGGTTATGCGGCCAGAAGGTAGCAGCCGTATCTTTACATAATCATTACCCTAACGGACCGATGGGACGATCATCATGTATCACCAGGAAAGTCATGTATCCGACTGCCGAGCTGGCAGAGGAGGCGCTGATCGAATTATGGATGAAAAATGACTATCAGCCCATGCAAGGTCCCATTGCCGTGTACAAGTGTGAGGACTGCGGCGAATACCACCATACTTCCAGACCGCCGATGAGCGACAAGCTGGCGAAGGCCCTGGCGGGAGATAAGATGAAGATCCAGCGGGAAGCAAACAAGTGGCTGGAAAAATTTAAGCACAGATGAGAACGATCAAGGCAATTCATAAAGCGCATTTTAATCCTATCGCCGATCTGATAACCTATTCGCCATTGCCCTCTGAAACGGTAAATCAGATCGATCCTTTCCTGTTCCTCAACCATCACGGGTTCCAGGAATACCCGCCCAATAACAACGGCCTGCCATTTGGCCCCCATCCGCACCGTGGCATGGAAACCGTGACCTTCATCATAGAGGGCGATATCATGCACAAGGACTCTGCAGGCCACAAGAGCGTGATCAATGCGGGCGGAGTTCAATGGATGACCGCGGGGAGTGGTTTGATGCATGCAGAAGTGTCATCAGAGGATTTTAAAAAGACCGGAGGACGACTCGAGATCCTTCAGCTGTGGCTGAACCTTCCCGCAAAACATAAGATGACCCGACCTTTCTATTCCGGGCTGCAGGACAGCGAGATCCCGCGATGGACTTCTCCCGATGGGAAAACGTCAATCCAGGTGTTGTCGGGAAAGTGGGCGGACGTTGACGGAGCATTCAAGTCGATTGCCAACGTTTCATTGTTCACCCTCCATCTTCAAAAGGGAAGCGTGGTAAAGACCGGCATCCCGAAAGAGCATAACATATTTTTTTACGTCGTTCGGGGAGAGGTGACCGTCGGCGGAAAAGCGGTGGCTTTAAGGAACCTTGTAGAGTTCAATCACGACCACGAGGAAGTAGAGATCACTGCCGTGAATGACAGCATTGTGCTGCTGGGACATGCCATGCCGCTGAATGAACCCGTCGTAGCGCAAGGGCCATTCGTCATGAACACACAGGCCGAGATCCTGCAGGCGTATTCAGATTATCGCGATGGAAAGTTCGGGCTGTGGAACGAATGATCACTCGACTACGATCAGGTAGTAGTTCTTCTTTCCTTTCTGTGCCAGCAAGTATTTTTTCTGCAGCAGATTGAACTCGGGCTTCTGGTTCACATCTTCCAGCTTCATCTTGTTGATGCTGACGCCGCCGCCCTGGATCATTTTTCTTGCTTCGCCCTTCGAAGGAAAGACAATGCCTTTTGTAACCGTCGAGAGCAGGTCGGTAACGGTCTGTGCGCCGCTCAGCTCATCTTTGGTAATGGTTGCCTGAGGCACGCCTTCAAGTACTGAAAGCAGTGTCGACTCATCGAGACCCTGCAGATCCTCAGTGGTGGATGAACCGAAAAGTATGTTGGAAGCCTTCACGGCATTTTCATATTCTGCCGCAGAGTGCACGCGAATGGTAATATCCTTTGCCAGGGTTTGCTGGAGTTTTCTCAGATGAGGTGCAGCAGCATGCTCGGCGATCAGCGCATCGATCTCGTCTTTTGTCAATTGCGTAAAGATCTTGATCGTTGTTGCAGCGTCCTCGTCGGATACATTCAGCCAGTATTGGTAGAACTTGTATGGTGTCGTTCTCTTTGGATCGAGCCATATATTTCCGCCTTCCGAGTTGCCGAACTTTGTTCCATCCGCTTTTGTGATGAGTTTCGTGGTAAGGGCATACGCTTCGCCTTCTGCCTTCCTCCGGATCAGCTCGGTTCCGGTGACAATATTTCCCCATTGATCGGACCCGCCCATCTGCAACTTGCAATTCTTGTTCTTGTATAGCCAGTAGAAGTCGTATCCCTGAACAAGCTGATAGGTAAACTCCGTAAATGACAATCCGGACTCGAGTCGCTTTTGAACGGAATCCTTCGACATCATGTAATTCACGGTGATGTGCTTTCCTACATCGCGGATGAAATCCAGGAACCTGAACTCCTTGAACCAGTCGTAGTTGTTGACCATCTCGGCAGCATTGCTTCCGGTGAAGTCGAGGAATTTCTGAAGCTGTTGTTTAACGCAGGCTTCGTTGTGCCGGAGAATATCCTCGGAAAGAAGATTGCGTTCTGCAGACTTACCCGATGGGTCGCCGACCATTCCGGTTGCTCCGCCAACGAGTGCAACGGGCTTGTGACCCGCACGCTGAAAATGAAGGAGCGTCATGATCTGGGTCATGTGACCGATGTGCAATGAATCGGCTGTTGGGTCGAAGCCAATGTACCCGGCTGTGCTTTCCTTTTTCAGCTGTTCTTCCGTTCCGGGCATGATGTCGTGCAGTATCCCGCGCCAACGCAATTCTTCGACAAAATTCTTCATAGCAATATTTGGCGCAAAGATATAAATATTGCGAAGATGTAAACTCTAAAAAGAGCGCATAAAAAAGCCCGGAATCCTGGAGAGATCCCGGGCAACCCAAACCCACACCATACTAGTGTTGAGACAATTCGACGGCTCTGATACCGATTGTCTCTACCCTGATATTCTTTGTCGGTGCTGTATGCTTCCTGAAGTCCTCGATGAGCTCGAGCACATCGTGATCGATCTCGATGGAGTGTGATCCGTCGATCACCACCTTCGAGTTGGCGGGCAGCTGTTCGAGGCTCAACTGGATACTTGCCTTGTTGAGGAATGTCACTTCTTCGGATAAGCGCAGCTGTACGGTCTCGCCGTCATGGTTGACTTCCTTCTTGTAATAGTAGGAGTGTCGGTAATTCTTTCTGAGGATAAAAAAGATCGCGAACACCATACCGATGGCGATACCTTTCAAAAGATCCGTTGCAAGGATTCCGGCTACCGTTGCGATGAATGGAATGAACTGGTCCCATCCGATCCTGTACATTGTTCGATAGAGCGAGATCCGCGAAAGCTTGTAACCCACCATGAACAATATCGCTGCAAGTGTTGCCAGCGGGATCAGGTTCAGGAAGCGCGGTATGAATATCGCCGACAAAAGCAGGATTGACCCGTGCAGTATGGTCGACAGCTTTGATTTCGCGCCTGCGTTGATGTTGGCAGAGCTCCTGACGATAACCTGGGTTACCGGCAAACCGCCGATCAGCCCGGAGATCATGTTTCCGACGCCCTGGGCTTTTAACTCCCTGTTCGTAGGCGTGTTGCGCTTAAAAGGATCGAGCTTGTCGGTAGCTTCCACGCACAATAAGGTCTCGATGCTGGCAACGATCGCCAGGGTGAACGCGATCAGGTAAACCTTCGGGTTGCTCAGATAGCTGAAGTCAGGTAACCTGAAGAAGCTGATGAACTCGGGTGCCGACCCGGCAATGGGGAGTTGGACGAGGTGCTCGCCGCCCAATTGCCATTGCGGGTAGAACCAGCCGAACATGGCATTGATGAGTATCCCCATGAGCACGACGAACAACGCACCCGGTAACAGCTTGAACAAACCGATCGATCTCATGAACGGTTTTTCCAACAGGATCAGGATTGCTACGGAAACTACGCTGATCACAATGGCACCGGGGCTGTTGTAGATCAACGCGTAGTACAATTCAGAAAACGTATTGTGACCATCGGACTGTGTCAACGCGAAATCTCCTATGAAATCTTTATCGTAGCCGAGAGCATGTGGTATCTCCTTCAGGATCAGGGTCAAGCCTATCGCTGCGAGCATACCTTTGATCACGGCCGACGGAAAGTAATATCCGATGATCCCCGCTTTCAGAAAACCTGCGATCAATTGAATGGCTCCGGCGAGAAATATCGCCAGGAGAAGTCCCTCGAAAGTTCCCAACGTGTGCAGCGCATCGAGCACGATCACCACCAGACCTGCAGCAGGGCCGGAGACGCCCAGCCGGGATCCACTGAGATAGCCCACGACGATCCCTCCGATAATCCCGGCAATGATTCCTGAAAAAACAAGATCCGGCCTTCCGGTGGAGGCGAGGCCAAGACCCAAACATAACGGCAAGGCTACAAGGAACACAACAACACTTGCTGACAGATCATCCTTGATATTTCTGAATGAAAACGACATCGCTGCGATTGGTTCAAATTAACTGACCATATTTTCAATTCGGAAAATAGGAGCGAGGTCCTCCTTACTGTCGAATGCGACGTTAAGGTCTTTCAGGATACCTGTCTTCAGGCTATAGACCCAACCGTGAAGCTTCGGCTCCTGCCTGTTGGTCCATGCGTTCTGTATAATGGAAGTTTTGGACAGATCGAGGACCTGCTCGATAACATTAAGCTCCACAAAGCGATCGAATCTTGCTTCCTCGTCGGTGATTGATTCGAGCTCGTCGTAATGCAAACGGTAAACGTCCTTGATATGTCGTAACCAGTTGTCGACCAGTCCGTATTGCTGATTTCCCATGGCAGCCTTTACTCCGCCGCAACCATAGTGGCCACACACGATGACGTGCTTTACCTTGAGGATGTTCACGGAGTAATCCAGCACGCTCAGGAGATTCATGTCGGAGTGCACTACCATGTTGGCAATGTTCCGGTGGACAAATATGTCACCTGGTTGTGTACCGGTAATTTCATTGGCAGGCACGCGGCTGTCCGAGCAACCGATCCATAGAACTTCGGGGCTCTGACCTGCCGACAATCTTTCAAAGAATAGAGGGTCTTCGGCATTTTTTTCCTGTACCCACTTTTTGTTTCCTTCCAATAACTTTTTATAAATATTCATACTGATAATCTTTTTGGTAATTGATTTAGTTTAAATCGAATACAGCGGTGACTGACGTACCGGGCATGCGCAACGGTGCGACGGTTGACTTTTCGGGTCAAACCACCGTTAATAAATTATAGTATGATATTCTCGGGAGGAGGGGAGAACGTAGACTTGTAGCCTGGATTCAGGTAAAGATCTTCGAAAGGGTTATGCCTCTTGGTAGCAAAGGAAAAACTGCTTTCCCAGGTCTCGTGCACGTGCAGCGAAAACTCGAGCGCCTCCTTAGAGGCATCTTCTTCCGAAGATTCGGAACCGGATTCCGATTCTTCTTCCAATCCGTTCGCAAGACTTTGGCAAAGTTCACTGCTCTTTTTGAGGTGAAGCATGCAAAGCTCGGTTTGGAGAAATCCCAGGTTGAGGAAGGCAAGCCCCGCCAGCATGGCGATGATGTTGCGAGCATATGCAGTCCTCAGAAATTTCATAATGTTCAAAAATACGTCATTTTTTCAAATTTGTTACCGTTTTACTTTCTTGTAATCGAATTGTAATGCTGGATCAACCGCATTCAACGACAAACAACATCTATCACCTATCGAAATAACCTTGCGACCATGACACAACCCGATGCACTCAATCTTGTAGCAGATTTTCACAAAACATTCAAACATCCGATCCAGCCGAAGCCCGTGATTCCGGCAGAGGACAGGTGCAAGCTCAGGGTAGCATTGATTGCTGAAGAGTTGAAGGAACTGGAAGTTGCCATACTCGAAAAAGATATTGTCGAGGTGGCAGACGCATTGTGCGATATTCAATATGTGCTCGCCGGCGCGATTCTTGAATTCGGCCTTGGTGAGAAATTCAAGACGCTCTTCGAAGAAGTTCAGCGCTCGAATATGAGTAAGGCGTGCCGTACGGAGGAGGAAGCCATCCAGACTGTAGAACACTACCGCAAGAAGGATGGTACGGAATGCTACTATACAAAGGAAGGCGACAAGTATCTGGTATATCGCAGGGCCGACAATAAAACGATCAAATCGATCAATTACAGCCCGGCGGATCTGGCTGGTATTGTTAACAAATAATTATCTGTAAATCAATAAATTACAGGTTCAATCAAGCGCATTGACCGTAATCCAGTACCGCCAGGCGACAAGAAGCTTCTGAAAAAATGTGAGCTTGTTGAGATCGGCTT
>CBHTUB010000275.1:0-7826 GCA_966095595.1 uncultured Chryseosolibacter sp.
AAAAAAAAGAGATCGAGATATTCAAAAATTTCTGCAATAGCTTCTAATACATTTGATTTTCCAGATCCATTTAAGCCAACAAAACATATTGGTTCATTCTCTATGGTCTGTGCAGGATCGGCAAAAGTCAGTTCAAAGTCAGGTGGAAGACTTCGAAATGCATTTCCGATCTTTAATCTAATAAGTTTCATACGCGGAATTTCAATTCTCCCCTAAAAGACCTCTGACTTACACTGCCATACAAATTTTCTAGTGATTGTAAACTGTGTTGGTATTGCAATTTGAGTAGTTCCGTTTTTTCTACGATACATGCAAAATAGTTTTGGAGCTCTAGGGGTGGGGCTATAAATTTTAACCCATTTAGGATTTCCAAGTTAATGTTTGCCCTAGCTGCTTGAGGAGCATTTTTTAACAATACCGGTTTCCAGAATCGAAAATGATATTCAACGAATAAATTATTACTGACATCGTTATTGACAGTTATTCCAATAATACTATCTGTTGCATAAGTATCTAGTTCCAAGATTGCAGTTGCTCCGATTGTAGCACCTACTATTGCAATTACTATTGTACCTTTTCTAAATTTCTTGCTAACCTTGATTCCTTTCTCATTTATTGTTTGTGAAAAAAACTTTAATCTGTTGCCAGATCTGCTTATGTCGCCTGTCTGAATAAAGGGATAATCACCCCCGAAGTATGAAGGATCATTTCGAGGTCGCGGAGAGAATCTACCTCTTTCTAATTGACAAATTTTGTCTAGTCTTGTTACCGCCCATTTTCTATCGTTTTTAACTGGATGCCCAAACATCTCCAAAAAAGTGCTCTTCAAAAACTCATCAAGGAGGCGGATGCTCTGTTTGCGTTGGTCGATCAGTGATTCGGCTTTACTTAAAATATTGGCGATACAAATTTGATCCTCAATGGGCGGAAGCGGTACAATATAGTCCTTGACGAATTGCTGATTAATATGAGGCTGAGCTCCACCCCATGCTTTTTTTAATATTCGATGTCGCTGTGTCTTAAAATAATAGTACAAATATTTTGGATCATGCCGGTCGGTTGGAAGAATTCCCGTTACAGATTGATTAGCGCAAGCATCAATGTTTAGTAGTCCCGTCAATCCGGTTGTTGCTCCCGTTAATGCTATTAGGACAGTTCCTGGGGGCATCATCCTCGCAGAGCTGCCATTGAGACCCGCTTCAGTAATAAAGTTAGAAGATTCATTTATTATTCCTTTGTTTAGTTCACCAGAATTAAGCCAAGGAATATTACCATTGTCCCAGTACTCTTTAACAGAGGTTGAAGGGGTACCTCCAGTAATTACTTCGGCAAATGCACTGACAGGTAGTTTCTCAAATTTCATTTAGATCATCTGCTTAAGTTCTGAAAGACCAGATTGAATTTGAAATTCAATTTTTTCAAGACTTTTAATTATGGTACCTGGATTTTCATATTGTACTTCTTCATACACCTCTTCCTTATACTTTGTTAAACTCAAATCATATTCATTCTCTACCAGTTCTTTCCTGTGGACGAAGAAACATTTCTTTGTCCGATCTTTATCTTTCTTTACATCACGCTTTTTATAGCGATCTATGGCGTCTTGTAAATCGCCATAGCCAACTAATTTAGTGCGCTTGTCATCCAAACTATAGCCATCGCTTTGTAGATCATAGAACCAAGTGTGTTCAGTTTCTCCACCTTTAGTAAAAATCAAAATGGAAGTACTTACTCCCGCATAAGGCTTAAATACGCCACTTGGCAATGTAATGACCGCTTTCAGTTCAGCTTCTTGAACGATTTTCTTTCTTGCTTCAATGAAGGCTTTTCCGCTTCCGAATAATACTCCTTGCGGAACAATCACAGCGGCTGTTCCACCCTTAGCGAGCATGTTAAAAATCCTTTCGATAAAAAGTAATTCTGTTTTGGTAGTTGGTAGCTTTAGATTCTCATTGATGTCCCCTTTGTCGATGTTGCCGGTAAACGGGGGATTTGCCATGATTACCTGATATTGCCCATCTTCATTGTAGCTTTTGCTAAGCGTGTCCTTATAATAAATATGAGGATTGTCAATGCCATGCATCATTAGGTTCATAGCCCCTAAGCGGACCATAGTAGTGTCAACATCGAAGCCATAAAGACTATTGTTAAGAATTGACCTCACTTTCTCAGTCAGCACCGCGCTCATAGTTCCACGTTCAAATCCATCTTCATCCTTCACCAATTTCTTTGGATTCTTCTTTCGCACTAAATCTGTAAGGATATACTGATATGCCCCGAGTAAGAAGCCCGATGTACCACACGCAGGGTCCGCGATTCGTTGTCCTAATTGTGGCGCTACAAGCTCAGCTATTAGCTTTATAATATGGCGAGGTGTTCTAAATTGTCCGTTCTTTCCTGCAGAGGCGATTTCGCTCAACAGCATTTCATACACATCGCCTTGTATGTCCTGAAAGGCATGACCGCCTTCCGTTGCATCTCTTTCGATTTCAGTAAAGATTTGTTCAATTATGTTGATGGCTTCCACCAAAAGCGAAGGCTTAGGCATAATGAAGACCGCATTCGCCATTGATTTCGTAAATGGAGAAAGTTCACTGTTTAACGTCTTTAAAAAAGGAAACACTTTGGCTTGGACATGGATCAACATTTCCTCGGCCGGCAATCTCTTAAATTGACTCCACCTTAATTTCTCCTTGCTAATGGTTTCATTGGTACCGGGAATTTTAAACTTACCTTTGAATCTAGACGTGTACGCCTCCCCCGTAAACTCCGCATCTCTTTCCCGCTTTGCTTCCAAGTCATCGAGGCGCTTCATAAAGATTAAATAAGTAATTTGTTCAATCGCGGTAAGTGGATTGGAGATGCCACCGCTCCAGAAGTTATTCCAAAGTTTATCGATTAATGATTTTAATATTTGGTTTGATTGAAGCATCTTCTATTTCAATTACGCTGCTAATAGTCTTTCTGTAAATTTTATTATCTCATCAATTTCCTTTGGCTTGAACACTCCCCGAATTCCTTCCGGATGAAGCATGGTAAAAGGCGATTGAATTAAATCCCTTTTCGTTAATTCGCCACGCTCTATTAAAAATCCTTTAAGCAAATCGAGAAATTGCAACTGCCGACTTGTTAAGTCGGTATGGTTTGAAATGAACTCTTCAAATGCCTTTGAGACAGTCTCCGGAAAGCTTGCCAGGATTTCAATACCAAGAATGTGCTTAATAAACTGCGTTAATTCTGCGCGTTTATTGTTATACACTCTTCGCAAAAGGTCGATTGTGATGTGCGGATGATCCTCGTAAAGCTGGTCAGCCAATTGTTCAACTTCCATTGGATTGATGTGCTTACCTTCTTTTATCTTTTGAAGAACAGGGTTTTCGTATACTAGGTCTTTGATTCTTCTTTCAACAAGCTCCCGATACTTTGCAACACTTAACGCTTCGTGCTGAGGCCCAAACTCCACATACTCTTTGGTAACTACGATGTCACGCAAATCATACTTAGCTGGACCTAGAGGCACTACAAAGGATTCTATATGCTTAACGAGAGGAGCAAGTTTGTCAATTAATTCATTGAATGCTGGTTCGTTGATGGTCGCCCAGAAATGATTTGTCTGGCTCTTTCGAATCAGTTCTTCTTGGCTTGCAACGATGTTGATTGTCAAAGGAAGGCGTGCTATTTCCTCAATGATACTTTCTCTCAGCACTTCGAATTTTTTCTCATCCTTATTCAAATGCGCAAGTGAGACTTCAACTATACTTTTTTCAAAACGCATGGCTTTGAAATCCGCATCCGAGATCGTACGCATTAGGGGTCTTATGGTAGACCTTAAGAATTCAATTTTCTTTTCGTCAAGCTTTATCCAAAAGTTCTTCTCCTTTAGCTGTGCTAAATCTGAAGCGGCATCCATTATAGAAACCGAATTCTTAGGAAGTGATTCGATTTGCACTTGCAATCGCTTGCTTTCGTTTTCTACTATGTCAGCACGACCGAGTTCCGCGGCTTTCTCAATTTTGTCAAGCCGGAAGCCAAAAAGCCTCACTGGTAACGGAACTTGTGCACTGAGTTCTTTTCCTTTGGGCTCAAGTTTAAAGTATTCAAAATTGTCCCAGCAATCGAGGATTAGGAAAACATCCTTCTCAGGACACCACGGCTTGATCTTCTCTTTTTCAAGTAGACGAGTTCCGCGGCCGATCATTTGCCAGAACTTTGTATACGAATACACTGGCTTCGCGAAAACCAGATTTACAATTTCACGAACATCGATACCTGTGTCCAACATGTCCACACTGATAGCAACCCGAGGCATGTCGTTGTTCTTAAACTGATCAAGTAGTCCACCTTTGCCATGAACTCGTGAATCTTCTGATACAAGTACCTTGGCAAGTTCCCCACCGTATTCTGGAAATAGTGAATCGAATATCTCCTCAATTCTCCTTGCATGCGATTTACTCATGCAAAAGAAGATTGTTTTTCCTGGGAGGACTCCGTTAGGATCTTTAATACATTCCTCCATGAACTGCCTTACGATAAGGGCATTTGTTCCTTTGTTGACAACTGTCTTTTCTAACTCTGTTCCTTCGTGATTGATTTCCTCAACTTCTTTGCCTTCCTGAATCAAAGTCATTTGATCTTCAAGCGATATTGTTCGTTTGTTGATTCCGTCCTGCTGGAACTTTGATTTGATTTTCATCACCTGGAAGTTGCTCAAGTATGGCGGGACGTGAGTTACTGCCTCGTCATACGTGTAGGCGAACGTAGGAACTCCATCTTCACAATCGAATAACTTAAAGGTGTTGTGATCAATTACATTGGTTGGTGTAGCAGTCAGGCCTAGCCTCATTGCATTAAAGTACTCTAGTATTTCCTGATAGGTGTTATAGATTGATCGGTGACTTTCATCAACCACGATGAGATCAAAAAAGTGGGCGGATAGTGGATTGGTTTCCAATCGAATAATGTTCAGCATGGTAGGATATGTCGATACATAAATCCTCCTATCTGTTGATATGATGTATTCACCTTCCTTCGGCCATCTTGGTTCGTTCGGTAAATGAAATTTGAACTCATCAACAGTTTGGTCTCTCAAGCCGATTCGGTCCACGAGAAACAATGTTCGTTCAATCCATCCTGCTCTCATTAATGCATCAACCAAAGCAATACACGTTCTGGTCTTACCAGTACCAGTTGCCATAACCAAAAGAAACTTGCGTTTCTTCTTTGTTATTCCTTCAAGGACAGAACGGATCGCTTGAATTTGATATTCCCGCCCAACGATGGATGGATTTATGAGTTCCTGTGCGAGTGCTCTTCTGTTCTTTCGTAAGTATTGATAACGTTCAAGGTCATCGCGTGTTGGGAATCCGTATACTTTCCGTGGCGGATGATGCTCCAGATCCCAGAAATAGATATCATGTCCGTTGGTGTAGAAGCAGAACGGTAACTCCCCGCCTTTTGTTTTGACAATGTTGTAACAATACTGCTTTGCTTGCTCTCTGCCAACCGCGGCATCTTTGGCAGTTTTTTTAGCCTCAATTACTGCTAAGGGTCTCCCATCTCTGCCCAATAGAACGTAGTCGCAAAATTGAAGACCATTATAGGACACAATTGGCTCCTGAACACTTGCGCTCTCATCAAGTTGTATGCAATACTCCTGTGTAACTCTCGCAGAATCAGCAACATCCCAGCCCGCAGCTTTTAGCTTTAGGTCGATGATTTCTTTGCGAGTGATAGCTTCAGTGCTCATTGGAGCCGAGACAGGGATTTCAAGTTAGAAAGTTAAGAAAAAATAGCCCATCCTTAGCCATTGATCAACGGCAGAGGATGGGCTCTTTGACTCTAAAATATTCTGAATTAAGGAATTATAAAAGCACTAGACGAGCCATTTTCGCCGCACCACCTAGATGCCAATCAGCAACACTCACAAAAAATCACGTCCTTGCACGTTGAACCAATTCAGAAAGCCCATAGCCATGCGCGACAAAATCAAATTCATCTTCATCCCCACGGTTTTAACCCTGATCGGAACGATCGCCATCTACACGTTCCTGCACTGGGCTTTATTCATCGAGCTGGAGATCTATCCGTTCAAAAAAATCGTTCTGACGTTCGGGATACCGTTTGCCCTGGCTTCCGCGATGGCCTGGATCTTTCTGCGGCGCAAGTTCCGGCTCCTGAACCTGGAGAGAAAGAACGGCGGCAGCTGGAAAGACTTCTACAGCTTTATGCTGATGGTGATCTTCGCCCTCCCGCTCATCATCGCCCAGGAATACATCATCACGGCATCCGGCAAGCTCACCGAGCTCACCTCGATATCCGACATCGACAACCACCCCCCTACCAGGTATTATACGGTTCAACAATTCCACATCGACAAACAAAGGTTCGGTGCTCAATCGGCCTTCGAGGTAAGCGGTAAACACAACACGAATTTCGACATGCACCTCTACTTTGCATTGCCCATCCTCGACCCGTCGGATACCACCAGCACCCATTGCCCCGCCTGGCTTGGGATCGAATACAAAAAAACCATCAGCAACAAGCTCGAGCCCGCCGAAAAAGAAAAGCTCTTCCATGAATTCGCTTCCGCGAGCGAGAAGGACCTTCGCGCTAAAAATGTAGCCGCATTCACCTACCTGAGAAGGATCGAGAACTCCGACGCCAAAGACGGCTTCATCGCAGCAGCGAGAAATAACAACGCCGTCACGGCCAGCAAAACCATCCTCATTGCCGAGACCGAACCGTTCGAGGCCCGGAACGGAGGTAAGCTTTTCTGGCTCCTGCTCACAACGATCATCGGTTGCACCGTATGGTTCATCATGCTGGCCATCCCCAAAATGAACCGGTCATACCTCTTGAACTTGAAAGAAGGCCTCCCCGACGAAGAAACGCAACAAGACTGGAGGGAATCGCTCGATTTCCTGATACCGAAAGGAGATTATTTCATCACACCGATCCTCATCTACATCAACGTCGGCCTTTTCATCATCATGTTCCTCTCAGGGATGGGATTCATCTCGTTCAAAGGAAAGGATCTTCTCGAATGGGGTGCGAACTATGGCCCCTTCACGAAGGCTGGTGAGTGGTGGAGACTCTTCACCTGCATGTTCCTGCACGGAGGAATTATGCACTTGCTGGCCAACATGTACGGACTGCTCTTCGTCGGCATTTTCCTCGAGCCGCTGCTGGGGAGAACCAGGTTTCTCGTCGTTTATATTTCTACAGGCATTATCGGCAGCCTCGCGAGCATCTGGTGGTACGATGCAACGGTAAGCGTAGGCGCATCCGGCGCGATCTTCGGTCTCTATGGGCTGTTCCTGTCGGCCATGGCAACAAGGATATTCTCCCTTGAATTCAGCAAGGCGTTCCTGTGGAGCACGGTGATATTTATCGGCTACAGCCTGCTGATGGGACTTACGGGTGGCATCGACAATGCGGCGCATCTCGGCGGGCTTGTGAGTGGCTTCATGGTCGGTCTTGCATTGTATCCTTCGCTAAAAGAACAGCAGATACAGGAGGAATTTAATGAAAGGAAGGAATCAACCGAAGAGGTTCGTGGTGACAATTAGCACTTCTTCTAGAGCTGGAAGAACCCGGGGCACTCAAAATTTTCGGCGTTGCAGGAAAATTCTGCGATGAAGGTTGTAGGAGTTTTTTGATCTTGTTTATGATAAGGAAGGCCATCCGGCGGGGATCTGTGGGTTCTTGTCGGATGTGTTTTTTTGAAGGGAATGTGATCCGAATGTACTTCAAAATGCGATTTAAGATTTTAGAATGACGATTTTAGATTTTAGATTCCATACGCAGGATGACCAATGACCGAATGC
>CBHTUB010000276.1:0-7803 GCA_966095595.1 uncultured Chryseosolibacter sp.
CCAACAAATTGCGAGCAATCTACTGTAGCAGGCTGACATGGAATGTCAAATTAAAAAATGACTTATATCCTCTTAAATAACTGATTTACAATCCTGTATAAGCGCCAACCTGAGGAAAGACTGAACATGGCAGAAATGCCTCATTCTGCTGAAAGGTGCCACAGGTCCCGTACTCGGGCGATAACAATGTGACCATCAAACGGCGTTAAAAACAGCTGGTTGCCCCCGGTTTTATCGCATTTACCGGCAGGAATGATCCAGCCCGGTTTTCTGGTATGCATTTGTGGCCCATGCATACAGATCTACCAAACAACTACCTTATGTTACTACTACTTCAACAAATGAATGGGAAAATGACCAGGAAGTTTTGGCGCAACATGGTCATGATTGTCATAATGGCGTTTCTGGCGGTTTTGATAATCCAACTCTCGTAAGAATGATCGTCAATTCCATAATAGCCTGAAACGGTTAATATGGTGGGAACCATCTCATTTATCCAGCTACAGATATTTCATCCACCACTTCGGGTTTTCAGCTTTATACCGGGCATACCAAATACTGAGTCGTATCAGTAGCAAGGTATCGGCTGACCAGATTAAATAGAGCAACGGCAGTGACCATTGTTCTTCCGGGGATACCGTGACCAGGGGAGCAGTGGCATACCAATCGTGATGTGATGCTCCGCTCAGCAGGTAGTTGACGATAAGGGCAGATATGTGGATCAGCGGGATGTGCATGAGGTAGAAGAACATCGGAACCCTTCCCACTACCCTTACGGTTTCTGCTATTTTTCCCTTTACATTCTCAGCCCACGGGACTAGCGCTATAATGGGTCCGAGTGTCATCAATAAATACAATTGAGATGCGGGATACTTTCTTTGTCCCAGGATCCTATACCACAGGGGTGTTGATTGATCGTCACTGCCTAATGCCAGTATTGTTGCGACCACGACAAACAAAACGATGGAAGTCAATCCAATCATCAGCGAATATCTTTTCACGGTTAATCTGTCTTTCTGCAACAAAGCGCCGAAAGCAAATCCACACATCATCACGCCGATCCATGGAATCAATACGTATAGGATGCTGATACCATAGACGTTCATGAGTCCTGATGTTCCCGAGAGACTATTGTTTCTTGCAACGGTAGGATAAAAGAAGTTCCAGAGGTTTGAAACAGACTGCTCCATGCTTCCCGGAAAGAGTGCGGAAACCGATGAGAACACCTGCTGCCCGAACACGATAGCCAGGCCTATTGCCCCGAGAATTACCGGACGAATCTGAATCATTGGAGCGAGCAGGATCATACACCAACCCAACATCCAGATCACACCTGCGAGTGTATAATTTTGAAAGTCAAGATTGAAAGTCCAGCACAACCTGATCAATGTAAGCTCGAGCAACACGAGAATAATTCCCCTTGAAACGAGGAACGTTACGGTTTTCTTTCTGTCGTTATTCCTGGCATAGTAAAGAAAAGCGCTTGTCCCTGCAAAGAACGCAAAGGCGGGCGCGCAGAAATGTGTTATCCACCTCGTAAAAAAGATCCCGGGGTCCAGTCCTCCTGCGGGTAGTCCCGAGTAAACGCGGACGTGATCGATCGCCATGATGATCATTACCAGTCCGCGCAAAACGTCGACACTTGCAACCCTGGTTGTCGTGCCATGCGTGGCCACGGAATCGGTCTCTATAGATGCTATAGTAGCTTGCATTATGCATCAGGGTTTAAAGTTGCCGTAGTCGGGTCGATTATCTCTTTGATCTCGTGGATCCTTGAAATCGGAAAACCGCCCTGGATGGCGTGTTGCCTTACCGTTTCTTCATCGGGCGCGATATGCACGCAATACAGTCTGTTATCGGTGACGAAAGTCTCAACCCAATGATACTGGACCTTCATTTCGTCGATTGTCTCGCATGACTTCTTTGCAATTGCGTGGAGCTCCGACGGTGTCAGCTTCCCGGCGCCGGGCACGTCTCTCTCGATCATGAATTTTTTCATAGCCTATTCTTTGATGTAGGCTACAAAATTGACCGTTCCGGAACACTTGCTTATAGGTATTATTCCCGATTTTTTCGGGATCAGCTCAATATTCCAAGCCGTTCCGCTTCGATTACCGCCTTTGCGCGACTGTTGACCACCAGTTTTTCGAAGATTGCGGACACATGGGCATCGACAGTTTTTTGGGAGATGAAGAGTTTTTCGGCAATTTCCTTATTCTGATGTCCGAGCTTCAGCATTTTAAGGATCTCGACCTGGCGGTTGGTAAGTTGTGCCGGGTTTGACCGGGTTGTTTCATGCGGTCTTCTTGGAATATTCCTGACGCCATCGGATCTGAGCTTCTTTTTGAAAAACTCTGCCGTTGCATTGAAGTTGAGATCGGTCAATATTTGGATCGCCCGTTTCTGGTTGGGCTCGTCAAGCTTGAAGAGTGCGATCGCGTGCTCATATTTTGCTCCGAGTTCCATCCAGGCATTTGCAGCTTCTTCCCATCTTTCATGGATCTCCAGGTTAAGCGGGCCATTATAGTCGACCTCGCGCGAAAATGGCAATCCCGCTTTGTGTTTCCAATAAGTGAGATGGCTATACGGCCAGCTTTTCGTTTTGCCGGCGAGAAGCCGATCCTCGACATCTTTAATGACCTCAACCGGATAATTCTGGCCAGTGAGCCATGAGAGCTCGATCCATGCCGAAACAAGGGGAACAATTCGAATAATTTCGTTGGTGGGCATTGCAAGCTCCATTCCTTCCTGAATGAGTCCCGAAGCTTCTTCCATCTGTCCCTGTCGCATCCTGATCAACGTCAAAGCCTGGATGGCGCCCATCCTTACAATGTTGGGGTGATTGGCGTTTGCATACAACATCATGGATATTTGCTCCGCCTCCGTTACCATGCCGCATTTTACAAGCATCACCACCTTTTCGCTCAGCATGTAGTATTTCCACGAGCCGAGATCATGGTCTTCGCAATATCGAATACCTTCATCGAAGAATTTAACGGCTTCCCCGAGACGCATCGACAGCAAAAATGTGCTGCAGAAATTCGTGTAGGCCCGCGCCGCGTGCTCCTGAAAGTTGTGTTGAAGGGCGATGGAAAGACTCTTCTCCAGCATCAGCTTCCCTTCATTTTGTCTTTCCCTGGTTTTCAACAAGACTGTGCCTACATTATTCAGCGCATGACAGAGTATCTCCTCGTCGCCCATACGTGTGGCCAACGCTATGGCCTTGTCGCCCCAGATAATACAGTCTTCGGTTCGGTCGGACAGCATGTGGAGCTGCGAGAGGTTACTGTAGCTCAACGCTCTCTCCCGCGTGGGAAAACCATTTTCAAGTATTTCCGCGGCTGCGTTTGCAACCTGATACACTTCGTCCGATTTTCCAAGAAACCAGAGTAACCTTGAAAGGAATCTCAGGGCATTTCCTTCGCGGAGCAGGATTTTTCTCGCGCGCCATATCTCGACAGCTTTCCGCTGGGATGCTACGGCATTTGCAAGTTGATTGGTGAGGTAACATTCATAGGCGTGCTTCTCCAGCAATTCGACGTATGACGGGTCGTTGTGATCTGTAAATTCCAGGGCCGTTGCGTACAGGTTCGACGCCTCGATATGGGCGCCTACCGAAGCTGCCTCCTGAGCCGCTTTGGGCGCAAACGCAGCAACAAGCTTCCTGTCATTGGCAGACCTGGCATGATGAACCAATCTCGACAAGCTGACGGCATCCGGGGGTAATGACTGCATCATGCCCAGCACCTTCTCGTGTAACGATATACTTTTCAGGGGCGACAACGATTGCTCTATTGCGAGGCGGTAGAGCTCATGCTTAAAAGACAGGTGATCAGGTTTCGCGATCAATACACCTTGTTCTATTCCCTCGTCGATGCCTCCGGGGAATTCGGCATCTATACGTCTGGCGATCTGCCAGTCAATACGCGACGGCATGATGGAAAGCATCTCCCACAATTGCCTGATGCGCTCGTCCCTGGAGTTGAATACGGACAACACGGAATCTTTCACCCGTTCCGGTATGCCCGGACTGTAACTGGCGAGAATTTCCGTGACATAAAAGGGATTGCCTCCTGTAAGGTTGTAGATCTCTTCGCCTGAAACACCTTTAAGCTTCGATAATTTTGTAACCGCTTCCAGACTCAATCGCTCCAGGCGCAACCTTGTGAATGTCTCCGGTAATAGCTCTGAAAAAAGAGATCTCAGGGGATGACCCTGCGGCACTTCATCATAGCGAAGTGTTACGATGAAAAGACATTTATAACGATGTATCCTTCTGGCGAGCAGCTTGATCATCTCGATGGTTGCTTCGTCTGCCCAATGGACATCTTCGATCACAATGATCACGGGTCTCCAGACATCGCTGACCACCCTTTCCAGAAAGTAATTGAAGAGGGCCGCCCTGTCCGTTTCCGTTCTCAGGAATTGCTGAAACTCTTCATCGACCTGGGAGGCGATATCGTGAAGTGGGCCCAGCGGACGGGGATAGATCAATGAATCGCAGGCGCCAAAATAAGTTCGTCCTTTTGACTGAATGCCAGTTGTAAACGAATTGACTAAAGAGGTTTTTCCGACTCCCGCCTCGCCTATGAGGAATATCGTATGTCCCGATGTACCGGCTGCAATCCGCTCAAAGCACTGTTCCAGTATCGCAAAATACGCTTGCCGTTCAATCAATTCCTGTCCGGAGTCCATCTGAAATATAGGTAATGGAGCTATTAAATTAGGTAAAACTACCAATTCCATGAACTGGAATAAAAGGTTGTTTTGCTATGTAATACAAAATTTATGAAAAGAATAACCATCTATTGTCTCACTGCTTTTTCAATTACGTTGCTAAGCGCCTGCTCGAAATCCCAGCAGGACAAGGAAACGTCACAGGCGGAGGAAAGCAAATCTGCAGCGCCGGCCTTGTTTCTCGACGTGCATAATCTCGAACCAGGTAAAGTTACCCTCGCAGATGTAGCTGCCGCGCACGAGAAAGACCTCGCTACGCAGGGCAATTTCGGAGTAAGCTTCGTCAAATATTGGGTTGACGAAGCCGAGGGCAAAGTCTATTGTCTGGCCGAAGCAAAAGATTCAGCGTCGATTGCCGAGACTCACAAGGCGGCTCACGGTCTGGTGCCCGACCTCATACGCATGGTCTCTGACGGAATAGAGGCGTCTATCACCAAACCGACGAACTTGTTCCTCGACATTCATCACCTTGGTCCCGGAAAAGTAACGGCCAGCGATGTCGCAGGTGCGCATGAAAAAGACCTTGCTGTTCAGGACAAGCACGATGTTCGTTTCATTAATTATTGGGTGGATGCGAAGTCAGGCGATGTAGTGTGCCTGTCAGAGGCGCCCAATGCCGACTCCGTTGTGAGTACACATCGGGAGGCACATGGACTTGTTCCAGATGAAATCAGGAAAGTGAGTCAGGGGCAATAAGTTAGAGGTTTAAAGTTACAGGTTTGTAAGGTCGTAGTTGTAGGTCGGTTGTAACCTGCAACTCGGCTTTTTTTGATTCGTGATGTCACCGATCAGGTATCTTAATCCCGAATGGCAATTGATGCTGCTTCCGGAGACTTTTTGCGTGCTTCGTCGAATTCTTTTGTAAGCGGTCGGATGATATCTGCAAGAGGCTGAATGGCTTTCACATGCTCGATAGCGGGACCGGCGCACCACACTGTCTTATAGGTAGCGCCAAATGCAGCCTTCTCCACAGCTTTCATTCCCCGGAAGGCAATGAGCATCTTGGCATACTTCTTCAGCGTCTTGTTATTGTTCAGGATCCACTCGATCAGGTTGGCTTTCGTACCCAGCTGTTGAACGTAAGGTGTATTGATCACCGTGAGTGGTGAGCCGGAAAGCTTGGTTGTCATTACGATGTCCTTCTCGCCATAGTCGATCATGGCTTGTTTGTATTCAGGCGTAATGTCAGATTCCTCACATGCTATAAAGATGGTCCCGATCGAAGCCCCGGCTGCACCCCAGTCGAGCACTTGTTTCAGATCCTTGCCTGTTGCAATTCCGCCTGCGGAAATGATCGGGATCTTGCAATTATCCTTCAATAGGGTGACGAGTTCATGAGGCGATAACGACCCTGCATGGCCTCCTGCCCTGTTGTTTACCGCGATCAATGCATCGGCGCCCAGTGCCTCTACTTTCTTCGCGTACTTCAGATCAACGACGTCGCAGAACACTTTTATTCCGAGTGGTTTACATTGCTCGATGACTTCCTGCGGACTGCCGAGCGAAGTGATAATGAAATCTACCCGTAACTCGACCAGAGTCTTAAGCTGCGATCTATACTTCGGATTGGAGCGGTTGACGATAAGGTTTACGCCAAATGGTCTGTCGGTGGATTTCCGGATGTCGTGAATGGCCGCCCTGAGTTCCTGATCCGTTCGGTAATTAAGAGCCGGAAAGGCTGCCGTGACACCACAGCCCAACGCAGCCTTGATCATTTTGGTGTTGGAGATGAGGAACATCGGTGCCACAATGATCGGGTACTGAATTCCCAACAGCTTATCGAGCGTTATCATTACCAAATATAACGATCTCCGGAGATTATGGGGTCTTTAGTCCAGTATCTGTTGAACCCTTCCGATTTGCCCGTCCTCAAGGCGCACCTTGATGCCGCGGTGATGTTTTGGCGCGCTTGTCAGCAAATCTTTGACATAGCCTTCGGTAAGTGTTCCGCTACGCTGATCTTTCTTCAGCACGATCAGAACGTGTGATCCTTTCTTGATATTTGCCCGTATGGTCCCGTCCATTGGTTTGCTTGATTTCCGGTGACAGTTTTGTCCTGCAAGTTAGCGTTAATCGGCAAACCGAGGTAGTATTTAAAAAGTAACGGGGTTACCGCCCAAAGTCATCCTGCACCCTAACGATGTCGTTCTCATCCGACGGCTTCTCCGGATCGGTATGCTGCCATATCTCTGCGATCAACCCAAAGCCGTCCAGCCCGACGAGGCGGTGGCGTTCACCTTGCCGAAGTGTGATCACTGATCCTTCCGGAAAAGTCGACGGAGCCACTTCTTCGTCGGAGTTGTTTCTGGCAACACCTACTGTCCCCTTCCATACGCGCCAGATCTCGGACCTGCGATGGTGATACTGCCACGACAATCTTTTGTGCGGCATCACAAAAAGGATCTTGGGACTCAGCAATCCCCCCGTGTGAATGAGCTTGTTCGGAACGTCACTGAAGAAATCATTGGCGAATTTATGGGCGTCTTCTTCCCGGATCGCAATGAATCCTCCCCAGGGGCGCCGGAAGTCACTTGCCTTGATGGTATATCCCCTCTCGGTCAATTCCCTGATGGTATCCTGACAAATGGAAGCAAACTGTTTGACCTGGTTGGTGTCGGGAGATGATGAGTTTTGCATGATGAGGTTGGTTTACTGCAATATAATGGGAACTACACGGAAATGATCTTTCCAACGGACGTAAAAAGAGAAGCAGCGCCGAGTATGGTGGCATCTTCTCCGAGAAGAGCCTTCATGATCGGTATCTTTATTCCTGCCTCTTGAAGCAGGCGCTGGGTATGCGGCATGAACAAGTCGGATGCCTTTGAAATGTTCCCGCCAATGATGACGATGCGCGGTTTTTCGCGGTGGATAAATTCCGTCATTAACAACGCAAGATTTTCCGAGAATGTCGTAAAAATGTTGCGCACATCTGCATCGTCGTGATAGAACAGGGCCAGCTCTTCCACGTTGGGAATATTCTTTCCTTTCAATCGCTTGTACTCGTTCACAAACCAGCGGGTAGACAGGTAGTTGTCGGCGATGCTATCGCGAAATGGCGATGGGCCG
>CBHTUB010000277.1:0-7776 GCA_966095595.1 uncultured Chryseosolibacter sp.
TCTATTCATAATCCCTATTACGTGAACGTGATCACCAGGTATCTGACAAGTCACGCGGGGGTCTTTGGCCTGCAATACCACAACGAGATGTTCTCCCTTGGCGCGAGCTACGAAGTGCCCTTTAAAAACGACAATGCCTCAAATATCGGGGCGTTTGAGGTTGGGCTGGAGATCCGGCGTCTGGTAAGACCTGAATTCAGGAACAAGGCGTTTCGAAGGAAGCTTAATGCGTTGCCAAAAGCGGGGATAGCATCGCGTCAGCCTGAGCGCATCCGGTCTGGAAGCACAAGCTCTGAGGCGAAGGAAGAGCCCATCATACAGGCACGTCCTGTCACATTCTCTGAACGAATCATATTCAGGCGCGATTCCGTTCTGTCATTGCCAGCCAAACCAGGCAAAGCCGTTCAAATCGACCATCATGTGCTGAGGGTGAATTTTGGATTCAACAGTGTGAAGATGGACACGGCTACGACGCGCTACCTCGATCAGCTCGCCCGTGTGTTAAGATCCGATTCGCGCTTGAAATTGAAACTGACCGGTCATACGGACAACATCGGGACGCCATCAGTAAATTACCAGCTCTCGCTGCATCGCGCAGGCTCTGTAAAGAGCTATCTGGTGAAGCAAGGCGTGCCGGCGGATAACATCAGAACGGAAGGTAAGGGGATGGCCCAGCCTCTGAACGGGAACAAAAATGAACAGCAGCGTGCCATGAACAGGCGAGTTGAGGTCCGGATCTACGTTCAGGAATGACCCTGATGGTATCCCTCCAGATCCTCCTTTGTGTTGATGTTCGTGTGTAATTCAGGAAAAGGGCTCTTTAGTAATTTAATCTTTTGTGTTGTGAGAAAATCTCTCGGGCTTTTTCTTCCGGAGCGTTGGAACGATTTCAGTGCCGACAGAGTGCCGGGTTCCCAGATCGCGAGCAACGGCTCGGGATGTGTGTTGTCAGAATCGTAGAAACAGGTTGCTGCGCACGAAGCATCGCGGTTCTCAATCAAGAAGCGTATCACTGCATCGTTGACCGCAGGCATGTCCACGGGTACCGTAAGCCAGCAATCGCCGGGAGATGATTCCAGAGCAGACAGTATTCCGTTGAGTGGACTTTTGAAATCATATTTGTCCTCGAGTGGGTTGAGGCTCGGTGGGATTCCGGAGGCATTTTTACAGGATAAGTGCACCGAGGTGCAAAACTCCGATAACAATCTGAACAGATGATCACGCTGGGGGAGTACGTGGAATGTCAGCAGGCTCTTGTCTCTGCCGAGGCGGGAGCTTTCACCGCCTGCCAGAATGAGCCCCTTCATGTTCTTCAATGGATTCCGTGAGATCGGCGCCGCAGTGCGGGCAATGTTTCAGAGGCTTCTTTTTATTTCTGCCGTACATATATTCCGTGAGGCCCGAAGAGAAAATACCGGCAGGCAGGGCAAACAAACCGATACCGAGTATGGCAATCATTCCCCCGAGAAATTTTCCCACGGGGGTGATCGGGATCATGTCTCCGTATCCGACGGTGGTAAGTGTAGCGATGCCCCACCACATTGTGGCAGGAATGCTGGAGAACTGCTGCGGTTGCGCCTCGTGCTCTACATAGAACATGATGGTGGAAACGATCACAAGTAAGAATAGGATGAACATGATACTCACGAGGATCTGTTCCTTTCTTTCCTTAAGCACCGCGTGCATGATGTTCAGCGCCTTTAGATAACGTGCGATCTTGAGCAGCCTGAACAGTCTGAACAACCTGATGATACGCAGGAACAACAGTTCGATCGGCATAAAGCCGAGGATCACATCGAGGTAAAACGGAAGTATCGACAAGAGGTCAATGACGGCAATGGCCGACAGGAGATAACTTGTTCTGCTGAAGTTATACTTGGGATTGTCAATGGCAGTCCAGATCCTCAATGCATATTCGAGCGAAAATACGATGATGGAAAACCGCTCCAGAGCCAGAAAAAAGGTGTGATATTGATCGTTGACCGACTGGACGGATTCCAGAATTATGGCAACGATATTCATGAAAATGAGGATGATCAGGAACCATTCGAGCGCTTTTGCCGTCCGGGTCCCCGAAACTGTCGGTTCAAGAAGATTGTATGTCCACTTTCTCAACTTAGTCATTACGCGTTCCTTTTGAAATCCTTTTTGCCTCCGGTTTTCTCCATCAGCTTCACCTCTTCGATCACGATATCGTGCGACAACGCCTTGCACATGTCGTATACCGTCAGCGCTGCGATCGATGCGGCAGTCAGCGCTTCCATCTCTACGCCCGTCTTTCCTTCTAATTTCGCGAAAGTTGAGATAATAATCCGCTCTTTGTCAGTAGTAATTCTTACCTGGCAATCCTCCAGTCCCAGCGGATGACAAAATGGAATGAGATCGGAAGTTCTTTTGGAGCCCATTACGCCGGCGATGATCGCCGTCTGAAAGACAGGTCCCTTTTTTGTCAGGAGTTCGTCGTTGGAGATCATGTCGATGATGTTCCGGCCGACTCGTACCGTGGCCTGCGCGCTGGCAGTCCTGATCGTTACGTCTTTACCCGACACATCGACCATTGAAGGATTTCCTGCATTGTCCACATGTGAAAGTTTGTGGTTTTTCATTCCTATTTTAGCCAGCCGTAAATTCGAAGAAATGCCTTTTTTGTTCAAATTTAAAAGAAAATGACAACTGTTGAGGAGGCTACACGCATCATCACCCAAAATTTATTTGTTCCCAGGCCCCAATCGGTCCTCATCACAGATGCCGTAGGTAAGGTGCTCGCCGAACCGGTGGTGGCCGATCGCGACTTTCCCCCGTTCGACCGCGTGGCCATGGATGGTATCGCCATACTGTACAGCAGCTGGAGCGACGGGCTTCGGGAATTTGTAGTGGAAGATATACAGCCTGCAGGCGAACCTCAAAAGAAGTTGCACGATGAGGCCGCGTGTCTTGAAGTAATGACAGGGGCGGTACTGCCCAACGGGACCGATACTGTGATCAGATACGAAGACCTTGAGATCTCGGAAGGAAAGGCCAGGATAAAATCGGACGTTGTGAAGAAGGGCCAGAATATTCACAGCCAGGGTGCGGATGCAAAAATGGCAGACGTATTGATCGAACCTCAGATTGTTCTGTCTCCTGCCGAAGTAGCCGTCCTCGCAAGCGTTGGCATGGGAAACGTCGACGTATACGCATTACCCAGTACTGCCATAGTCGCGAGCGGGGACGAACTGGTGGAAATCGATACGACTCCCGAGTCGCACCAGATCAGAAGGTCAAACACTTACGCTATACACGCGGCCATGAAGATGATGCAATGGCCAGGCACACAATATCATCTTCCTGACAGAAAAGATTTTCTCCTTGCTTCACTGGAGACTATTCTTGCCAATCATGACGTCATTATTCTGTCCGGAGGCGTTTCGAAAGGCCAGTTCGATCACATACCGGATGTTCTCCGTGAGATCGGTGTGACCAAACTCTTTCATCAGGTCAGCCAGCGGCCGGGAAAGCCTTTCTGGTTTGGCGTGTCGCCGAAAGGAAAGACCGTTTTCGCGCTGCCGGGTAATCCGGTATCTACCTTTATGTGCTTTTACAGGTACATCAAGCCCTGGCTGTTACGTAGCCTGGGCATTGTTTCCGGGGAGGTCATGGCTACCCTCGCAACCGACTTCGTATTCGAGCCCAATCTCACCTGTTTTTTGCAGGTTAGAGTGTTGAACGAAAAAGGAACGTTGATGGCCTATCCCCAACAGGGTGGCGGTTCAGGGGATTTTGCGAATTTGAATAATGTAGATGGATTTTTAGAGCTGCCCATGAATACAGCACGGTTCAAGGCCGGTGAGGTGTATCCTTTTATACCTTTCCGTTGACACTTTTTCATTAACTTTGGGCCCTTTAAAAGAGATTAAGAATGTTCGATAATTTAAGTTATAAGCTCGAAAAAGCTTTCCAAACGCTGAAAGGGCAGGGTCAGATCAGTGAAATCAACGTAGCTTCGACTATCAAGGAGATAAGGAAGGCACTGATCGACGCCGACGTCAATTTCAAAGTTGCCAAGGAAGTAACGGATGAGATCAAGGAAAAAGCATTAGGGCAAAACGTACTCACATCGATTTCTCCGGGTCAGTTGCTGGTGAAGATCACCAACGACGAGCTGACCGAATTGATGGGTGGCGAAAGTGTAGACATCAGGATCGAGGGAAATCCTGCGATCATCCTTATTGCAGGCTTGCAGGGTTCGGGTAAAACCACCTTCTCCGGTAAGCTTGCCAACTACCTCAAAAAGCAGGGGCGTTCGGTATTGCTGACTGCCTGTGACATCTATCGTCCGGCCGCGATCGATCAGTTGAAAGTTCTCGGAGAACAGGTAGGCGTTGAAGTTTATGCCGAACCCGAAAACAAGGATGCGGTAAAGATCGCCAAAGCTGCGATCGAGCACGCAAAGAAAAATAATCACCGGGTTGTGATCGTCGATACAGCTGGACGTCTGGCTGTGGACGAGGCGATGATGAATGAGATCGCGAAGCTGAAGGAAGCATTGCAGCCTGCGGAAACGCTTTTCGTCGTCGACTCGATGACGGGACAGGATGCAGTGAATACGGCGAAGGTTTTCAATGATCGCCTGAACTTCAACGGTGTTGTGCTGACGAAGCTCGATGGCGACTCGAGGGGTGGTGCTGCGTTGTCTATTCGCCGCGTAGTCGAGAAACCTATCAAGTTCATCAGCACAGGTGAAAAAATGGAGGCGCTCGACCGTTTCTATCCCGATCGTATGGCGAGCAGGATACTCGGTATGGGTGACGTGGTATCACTTGTGGAACGTGCCCAGCAGGCTTTCGACGAGGAGGAGGCAAAACGCCTGAGCAAGAAGATCCGCAAGAATCAGTTCGACTTCAACGACTTCCTCAATCAGCTCCAGCAGATCAAAAAAATGGGTAATATGAAGGATCTGATCGGTATGATCCCGGGAATGGGAAAGGCCGTGAAAGATATAGACATAGACGATAACTCGTTCAAGCCGATAGAAGCCATCATCCGATCGATGACAAATGAGGAACGCGAAAACCCCGATCTGATCAATGGCAGTCGCAAGAACCGTATTGCGAAAGGAAGCGGAAGGTCTGTACAGGAAGTGAATAACTTGCTGAAACAATTTTCCGACATGCGCAAGCTCATGAAGACCATGAACAAGATGGGCGGAGGAAAACGCGCCATGTCGGCGATCAACCCCTTCGGCAGATAGATACATTCACGGCAAATGCTTGCAGCCTGAAGCGTGAAGCTTTGCGGCCTTCTCCGCGACGAGGCACCAGTTAAATATTTGTTAAACTGTAAACCTTTCTGCCGTTCATCTCGTTTTTATATTAGTTTACAGGTAATTCTTTTTCTAAGATAAATGCCCTCGATATTTTTCGGGGGCTTTTACATTTAACCAGGATAATTTTCAAATCACCCTAATTCACATGAGAAAATTCTTTACGCTTATCATTGCAGTAGCTTGTGCAGTATTGACAAGTGAATTGCAGGCCCAGAACAAACCATTGTCGCCAAAGGAAACATTAAATGCTACGGTGGGTGGTGCAAAAACCACGATCGTTTATTGCAGACCATCAGCGCGTGGAAGAAAGATGATCGGAGGAAATGAGCCTTTTGGAACCGTATGGAGAACAGGAGCGAATGAAGCAACTACTATCGAATTCGACAAACCTGTGAAAATCGAAGGCAAGGAATTACCGGCGGGAAAATATGCGCTGTTTACAATTCCGAACGAGAAGGAGTGGACGATCATCTTCAATAAAGAACACAACCAATGGGGTGCGTACAATTACCGGCAGTCTGAAGACGCATTGCGTGTAAATGTAAAAGCAGGAAAGCCGTCTGAATTCGTTGAAACATTCACAATTTCTCCCGAAAATGACAAAATCGTTCTGAAATGGGAAAACAGCCAGGTGGAATTTAAGGTTAAATCATAACCCGGATTTCATCGGACTTAATCATAAAAAATGAAGCTCTGTTATTGGCAGAGCTTTTTTATTTTGTGCATATTGATATAAATCTCCGTTAATGAAAATCCTCGGAAGATATGATCGGGTGGATCTGCCGGAACTGGGTGTACACAACATTCATGCAAAGATCGATACAGGCGCTTTCACATCCAGTTTGCATTGTCACAAGGCTGAGGTAGTAAACGACAGGCTGGAGTTTATCCTTTTCGATGATGAGCATCCTGAATTTACGGGGATGAAGTTCACCATCGATAACTTCGAACAACGTGACATCAAGAACTCGTTCGGTGAAGTGGAGAGACGTTTTGTGATCGTAACCTCGATCATGATATTTGGCGAAGAGATCATTACGGAATTTTCCCTTTGTAATCGCGGATCGTTGAAATTTCCGATATTGATCGGGCGTAAGATTTTGAGGGACCGGTACCTGATCGACGTTAAAAAGCGTAACCTTTCCTACCGGGAAAAAATTCGCCGGAGAAGAAAGGTACGGCAGGAGAATCCTTAACAGTAATTAGAACCTTGATTTTATGAACATAGCCATTCTCTCGAGAGATGCGAGGTTATACTCTACCCGTCGCCTGCTTGAAGCAGGGGAAAAACGAGGTCATCATGTAGAGATCATCGATCACATGCAGTGTATTCTCTACATCGAAAAGAAGAACCCGCTGGTACTCTATCAGGGGCGACCGCTGGATTACTTCGATGCCGTTATTCCCCGCATTGGCGCATCCGTTACCTTCTATGGTGCTGCCGTTGTGCGGCAATTCGAGATGATGAAAGTTTTCAGCGCTGTCGAATCGCAGGCGCTTATTCGCTCGAGAGACAAGCTGCGCAGTCTTCAGATACTTTCGCGCGCAGGCCTGGGCCTGCCCAAGACGATCTTTATGGATTACTCCAGCGAAGTAGAAGGTGTTGTGGAGGCCGTAGGTGGTGCCCCCGTGATCATCAAATTATTGGAAGGAACACAAGGCCTCGGTGTAATGCTCGCTGATAATAAAAAAGCCGCGAAGTCAGTGATCGAGGCTTTTCACGGCATTCATGCGCGTATCATTGTTCAGGAATTCATCAGTGAAGCGCGGGGCGCCGACATCCGCGCATTTGTTGTCAATGGCGAAGTAGTCGGTGCGATGAAGAGACAGGCGAAAGACGGTGAGTTCCGTTCAAATCTGCACCGAGGCGGTACGGCGACGGTCGTCAAGCTGAGCAAGGAAGAACGATATGCGGCGGTTACGGCCGCGAGAAAAATGGGCCTCGGTGTTGCAGGTGTCGACCTCCTGCCATCTAATCGGGGGCCGCTTATCCTGGAGGTCAATTCCTCTCCGGGACTCGAGGGGATTGAGGGAGCCACCGGGGTGGACATAGCAGGAAAGATCTTCCAGTTTATCGAAAAGGGCGCCCGCAAGCGTAAACCCCAAAAGGACGTCATCAACGCCTGACGAAAATTCACATTCGTAAAATTGTCTGAAAATCATAACTTTAAGGTTCTACGTAATACCCTAAAGCTTAGAGCCTTTGAGAACCGTAAACATTGCCGGCCATGAAATCGGGCCTGGAGAGTTTAAAGAGATCAACATCAACATTGCGAGACTACCCTCGCATACTCAGATCGACACACCTATTTACGTTTCGCGCGCGGTGGAAGACGGACCGATCCTTGCGTTGATGGCCGGAATGCATGGTGACGAGATCAACGGGATGGAGATCGTTCGCAGGATCATCGACCGCGGTCTTCATCATGTGAAACGCGGTACGGTCGTATGTATGCCCATCATTAATGTCT
>CBHTUB010000278.1:0-7764 GCA_966095595.1 uncultured Chryseosolibacter sp.
AGAAAGTCGAGGTTAATGGAAAGATATTTCTTTTATCAGTTTCATGGCTTTGACCTGTACTATCATCTTCATGTCGACAGAGGTGATGTTTTTCGGATTGAGTACATAGAGTTTGGAACAAACAGAAGAAAAACAGTTACGGTAAAAGGAATATCAATTGATGAGCGAAAAAACAGCCTTCTGAAAAAGCACGCTGTTGACGAGCAACGTTGGTTTAAAACGCCTTCGCCACAATTTGAGATAAACAAACAAGATGGCTTTGCATTACTGACTGTTTCCCGCTCATTTTATGACAAGACCATTGACCCCAATTTTGATTCATTGCTAAATTCTGCGTTCTCTCAGATCAGGAATGAAGGGATCGGCAACTTGATTCTTGACTTAAGAAATAATGAAGGAGGCGATGAGCGACAGCAAATGGAGCTGATTTCCTATTTATATGACAAGCCATTTAAACTTTACCAAAACGTCTTCCTGAGCCATTTGGATTTCCGTCCGCTCAAGAATGTCATCATGGAAAGAGATACGTCTGATCTGTTGTTCAACAACGACGATGAGTACATGAGGAAAATCAATGATCATCTGTGGATCAATAATTATGAGTACAGTGATAACCTCACCTTGAGACAGCCAAAAGGGAATGTGTTCACCGGCAAATTATATGTGCTCATGAATGGGCTTACTTTTTCCAGTGCAGCCGATCTCATTTCCGATCTAAAGAAGACGGCAGACGCAGTCTTTATTGGGGAGGAATCCGGTGGAGCCTATGAGGGACCAACTGGTGGTGACAACATCGTTATTCAATTGCCGAACAGCAAAATAATGGTTCGGATTTCGCCAAACATCCAAATTGGATATCTGTATCAGAAGCACCCTATTGGACGTGGTGTTTTGCCGACGCATCCGGTCAAATATACGATCAAGGACGTTGTGGATGGGAGAGATCTGGAGATGGAATTAGCAAGGACATTGATCAAGGAAAAGAAATAACAGAGCTAGTTGTAAGCCGTTCAATGCTTCGGGGAATATGTTGACGCATCCCCATCAGAGTCAGTTGAAAGACGATTCTGAGGCTTTGGAGGCGGACGTCGCTTCACTATGGAAAGTTGAGATAGGTCGAAACGTGATGTAGGTAGAAATCGCTTCGGAGGGGGAGAGAAAGGCAGAATAAGGCTGAAGGACTGGCGGGACACGAATATGTTCAGAAGATGGGTGGGAGATCAAGTGAAACTTGATTTGAAGCCGGCATTCGGGCCAAGCACTCACGGGATCGATACTTTACTAAATGAAATTGTCCGAATAATAGATAACGGTCCACAACCCGCTAATTAATTGCACTTTTAGATAAACTCGCGACCGTCATGAAAAATACATGGGTTCTTATTCTTCTTTTGACTGCACTTGCTCCAGGTTGCCAGAACGATGGAGTAACACCCGCCCCGGGCAAAGGCCAGATCTCCTTTTCACTGGCGTCGGGCGGCCAGGATGGGAGTGGGGGCCGTATCTCGGGTGACGTAACCCCTGCTGCTATCCTATTGAGCATCGAGGGCCAGGATGGAAAGCCTGTTGCACAGGCCAAAAAATTGTCGATTTGGCTAATGGGTGATGGCTACATAAGCGAAAGCATCGAGTTGGTAGTCGGCACCTATAAGCTTACACAATTCTTCGTGTTGTCGGCAACTGATGAGATTATCTACGCGTCCCCTGTCGAGGGCTCACCAATGGCTCAATATGTCACGCAACCTTTGCCCTTGATTTTTGATGTTGCCGAAAACACTAATACACAGGTCACACCACAAGTTTTGGCCGTTCTGCCAACGGACAGCCCGGCGGCTTTCGGTTATGCAAATTTTGGTTTTGAGATAATTGAAATTCCCGATCAAACGCCAAAGTTGGTTGAGATATGGCATGACGAACCTTCCGATATTCACTACAAAACAAAGTTTACTTATTCGGGAGATCTGCCCATCAAGCAAACCACTTATTATTTTTGGAGCAACGCATGGGAGACACTCGATTCAGCGGTATTTCAATATGATTCCGAAGGAAAGTTGATTGCGAAGAATTCATATTCAGTTTTCGGTCTGCCAGATGGCCAGCAGCCGACCGAATCCTCTACAACCTATGAATACTACGGGGATGGCAACTTAAAGAAAATGATCACGAAGGGTTACGATGGGTCGAATGATCATGAGTTTGATTTTTTCTACGACGTCGCCGGTAAACTGACGCATGCCGATCAAAAATTTTATCCTTCGCTGTCGATGAGACATCAAATAAAATATGAATGGAATGACGATGGTGATGTTACAAATGTCAAATACTATAACGCGACGGGGACTGATCTGATGTTTGAGTTCAACTATACGTACGATAGTTCCGTACCTCCGTTACCGTCGCTATTTGATCATGCTTTCGACCCGCATAATATGTCAGGTGCGCATAACATTGCAACACAGGAGACTATTGGATATAACAAGACACCCGGGGGGATTGTAACGAGCTACTCGTGCCAGTTTTCAATGCTCTATGAGTTGACTGATAATCAAGTATCGAAGGTCATGGTTTTTAATCCGGACGCTTGTTTTGAAGCCGATGCCGACCAAACGCAATATACTTACCTATATAAGTGAGGATGCGGAGGGATCCGGTAACCAGTCTTGCTGATGACCTACATCTCCATCAGAGTCGCTCATAAGAGGACTCTGATGACTTCGAAGGCGGATGTCTCGTCGTTACCGAAGTCAAATTAGGACTGAAAGTGATGTAGGTAGAACTGCTTCGAAAAGTACGAAATGAAGAAACCGAGTGAATAAGGACACACCCGGCAATTACTTAAACACGGTGTTGGCGGCTGGCATTTTGGCTCCACAGTTAATTTAGTTTCTGCTACATGTCAACATCATTTCAAATAAGAACTTTGAAACATGACGATAATATTCCGCTTTGAATCTACAGGTTTTCCGTTTTTCACCGCAGGTATCCATTTTGGCATTCCTTTCACAAGCTGATATAATGCCTCATCACAACTTTCACATAACGGGTGACGGATCTCTATATCTGTTATTTCTCCATTGGCTTTGACAGTGAATGTAGCAAAGTGATTACTCTCAATTGTGTCTTTAGGCTCAACCCAATGTAAATTTTCACGAATATATTTTTGTTCTGCGTTAAAGCCACCAGGAAATTCAGCTTCCCGGTCAGTGATTACTTCCCTGTCACCAGACTTGCCACAAGATAAAGATGACAATAATATTAATGTAGCAGTTAAAATTAAAAGTCCTGATTTAAGAGTCATTTCTTGTTGTTAATGTCTTATGCTTGCCGCTAACGTTCGTGTTTGTATGTTGTGGAGATAGGAGCCAAAATGAATGATCCCGACGCGTCGGGAGAATGATTTTGACGACCTGCTCCGTCATTGTCCACCGCGACCGAACGTTGTTTGAATCACAAACTACGAATTACTCTGAACCCCACAATCGCTCATACACTTTGTTTGCAGTAGCAGGACCCAATGTAGTCCGAATACTCTTTGCTGTCCCAAACGTCTTTGTCCAAAGTCTTGGAACTAAATTTTTTACACAGTCTTTTGAATTGTTTTAAGTCCAAGCTTTGTCTGTGGTTAATTTGTCCGATAGCAGTTGCATACAACATCCCGATATAAGACATGTCCTATACCTTCCAATGCATTCAAACGCCAACCAATATACACAAAATACGTTTTTTGGAGTTTTAGTTTTTGTATAGCTTTATCAGCGGTTAGCAGTTCTTTTTTTATCATTCACGAATTCCAAAATATCCCCTGGCTGGCAGTCCAGTGCTTTGCAAATTGCCTCTAGGGTGCTGAAGCGAACTGCTTTCGCCTTGCCAGTCTTTAAAATAGAGAGGTTAGATAATGTCAAATCAACTTTTTCGGAAAGTTCATTCAGTGACATTTTCCGTTTTGCCATCATCACGTCTAAGTTTACAATGATTGGCATGGCTTAAATGGTTAGATCATTTTCAGATTTCATATCTATCGCGTTCTGCAGGATCTTTTCAAATATCGCGGCAGCGGTTGCAACCACGATAGAAGCAAGCGTAGTCACAATGCAAAGCGCAAGAAAACCCGCGGGGTCATCATCCTTGTCATGAAATATCCTGATGTATACTCCTGCCATCACAATTAGAATACTCAATACAATTGCACAATACTTGATACTCCTTAAAGTCCCGACAGCGTTTGGTGTGAATACTTTATTTTGGCCGATGTATCCCAGCAATCTGAACGCTTTATACAGTGCAACGAAGAAAGCGATGGATGCTGCGTATCCATACAGGATGAACGGGTCAGCGTAAATGCTGAACAAGTCCAGGTTTGCGGCTCTTCCCTCGGTCAAGGGAAACCGAATCAAAATGGCAAGCACCACCATGCCGATAAGCACAAGGACTACCTGAAGAAATATCGTTGACATTCTTTTCATGAGGATTTTACAGTCAGATTATATCGTAAACATAATAAATATTTATCGATAAACAATAAATATTTTTTGTATTTAGAGATTCCTGAAATATAAGTGTCGCTACTGTTTGATTTGTCAGGGAGTTAAGGCTGGAAAGGCTTGACAGTTGTGCCGACCGATATTCGGCAGGAAATCCACTTTACCGTAAAGGCGCAAAGACACAACAGTCAGTGTATAATGGTGAAGGCTGAAATATATCTGGCTTTGACCTGGTATTTATAATTGCAACTCATTACTTAAAAATACGCAAGTCGGGAGACTTGCAAACATGCTAAAGGCACAAGTCCTGGTTGCCCACTTCCAACGCTGGAAGACTTGCGCCAGCCAAAGGGAAGACAAACATTATTAGGCCTATGAGTGTCAGGGTATCTTTTTCATGATTTGTCGTCCTTGTCAAGCAAATTGAGCACAACGTGAGCGCATAAGCAGTGGCGGGTTTAAGAGGGCTTAGCAATGAAGCGTAGCGGAATGCTAAGACCGACCTGCCGCGAAACTGTCCCACAACCCCCAACGTTGTTTGAAAACTAACTACAAATTTACACTGAACCCCGCCATTGATTATGCACAGTGTTGTAGCGCGTCGTTTTCAACCCAATAGCTTTTCGTCCTTCATTATCTGTATGGCTTTGTCAGCCTCGCTTTGTCCACCGGTCAACGTCCCAGGTAACATTATTAATCTCTTTTTTATTTGTCCGTTGTCGTTGAACTCAATTTCAAACCTTGGCCGAGTCAGTCCGGATGCTCCAGTGTTGTACGTCACACTTCTAATATCCTTTCTGTCAATTATTGGTGTCGCGGAGTTGTTTCTACTCTTTATAATTCCGTAAATGAGATATAGTCCTATGAGTCCAAAGAACAAAGTCGTTGTCGTGTCGCCTTTGCTAAAACTGTCGTAGGCGAAATAAATTAGTCCAACTGAAAGTAGTCCATAGATAATTAGAATTCGAGTCACATTGTTTCCAACTGTCACCTTTGAAATATTACCTATTACTCCGTCTCTCGTCAGAATTATTTTGTCAGCCGTCACGTGACAAAAACCTGTCTTTGTCCTAAATGTCTTCTCTGTCCCCATGTCTTTAAAACAATGCGCTACAACGTTCGTGCATGAGGCGTGGCGGGAATAGGAAGCCTTAAAAATGCAGCGAAGCGTAATGCACCGAGACGAAACGTCTTGTGAAATCTAAATACAAATTAACACAAAACCCGCCATGACTTATGCACATTGTTGTGAGGCGTTCGCGTTCTCAGTCTTTGTAAGGAGCTTGCTTTAAAAACCATTGTAATTCTTTTTCAAGTCTCGCTGCAAATTCCGGTTTTATTTTCCCCATTAATTCTACTCTCTTGGCAAATCCCTGCCGTCTGGAATCTTCTCCCTCTTTTCTGTTCTTGACTTCCCATCGAGATGCCATGTCACTGGTTATATCTTTAAACACCTCATAAACGAGTTCGTCAATGTCAAACGGCAACTTCCTGAACAATTCTTGACCTCTTTCATTACAAACATAGTTGTATCCGTATCGATCAATCTCTATATATGGTTTCGCGTCCCCGTTTGATTCATTTATTTCAGGAAGCAATCTAGGATCGCCATCAATTTTTGCAAGCTCGTCCCGAAGCCTATTCTTTAATTCCTTTTCCTTTGAATTGTCCATAGTAAAATGTCCGAAGCGAATGCCTTACAACGTCCGGATATAGGAATTTCCTATATTTCTTTATTAACACTCAAATTAAACTTTATAGCAGTGCGATTCCTAAGACTTGCAATCTGTCCCGGTTTTTTTTCTTAGTATTAGTGCGACGTCCGCGCAGTCTCGTAACACTCACTCTACAAGACAGCCTTAACAGGCAAAACCCGATCAGAATTTTTTGTAATCGCTTCCATTTCTTTCCTATACGTAAGCGCTTTCTCTTTGTCTCCAGTTTTTTCTGCAGCGGTCACCGCACCCAGCAAGCCATTCAGCCGACCCTGATGTCTTTTCAAATCAGCTTCATAGGCTTCCAGTGCCTTCCTGTATTCCTTTAACTCCATCAGCATGTCACCCAATAATTCCCTCGCGGGAATAACCTCGCCCGGCGTGATGGGATGTTTTTCTGTAGCATCTTCCATGTCTGCCGATTCGGTCATTAGCTTAACGGCTTCTTCCTTATTTCCTTTCAGGAACTCGATCCAGCCTTCGGCTGCCTTCAACTGGATCATCACCTGATTGGCTTCATAGTCATTCTTTCCAATCAGGGCCTTATGATTGACCTTCAACTCATCCAGTGCAATGTTGGCAGTTTTCAGGTCACCCAGGTGAACCGCGCCAAGCACTTTCCCGAATGCAATGAGAGATCTTTCCCACGGAAAATTCTCCCACTGAAAATTCTTGTTCAACGAGAGCTCTTTTGCTGCTTTCCAATCTTTTCTTTCGAGCGCGAAACGGGTAGGCACAGCTGCGAACGTATAGGCTATTTTGTTATTGACGGGAAAGACCTGCGTTACTCCATTCAGATAGTCCACTTGTTCTTTCGCTTTTGTATCGTTTCCCTGTTGGAGAAGTGCATAAACAAGGTAATCCAGTCCATGAAGCTCTTCGTCCCAGTGACCTTTGATGCCCGAGTTTTCGGCGTAACATTTAGCTGCCGTCATCGAATTTGTATTGGACGTGATCGACTCTTCCCACAAACCGAGACGCGTGAAAATGTGAGACGGCATGTGCAACGCATGGGCTGAAGTCGACGCAATCGACGCATACTTTCTTGCTGCGGGCAGCCCCAACTCGGCCAGCTCGGGGTAATCGTAGGTGTGAATAAGATAATGTGCTACACCCGGATGGTCAGGCTCGTTGGGAAACAAGGCATTCAGGATCTCGCCGGCTTTTTTTTGTTTTGCAAATGTTTGGTCTGCAGGGTCTGATGCCGCCCTCAGGGCCAGGGCATAAAAGATCGCTGCTTCCTTGTCCTCCGGATACATTGTATACATCTTCTCCGAAGCTTTTTCAAATTTGAGTAATCGCTCGCGGTGACTGAGCTTGTCCCAATTGTCATAGAGTGTGGCAACGGCTTCCAGATAATCCGATTCACGCTGAGACCTATCTTTGAGTGTGCGGGCAACCCTGATCGCGGCGGATCCTTTTTCAAGCTCTTGTTTGCCCGGAGGGGCCCATAGGGGATGAAAGTTACTCATCGCCACGCCCCAATAGGCCATCAGGCATTAGGGGTCTTCGTCAACGACCCTGGCAAAAACCTTCTCCGCGTCGGCATATTCAAAGGAATGAAGTAA
>CBHTUB010000279.1:0-7758 GCA_966095595.1 uncultured Chryseosolibacter sp.
GCCTTGATCAGCACAAAAGCGCCGCCGTGGAAACCTGTTCTGTTCTTATAGTTCGCACCAGCGCCCGCATCCGTGTCGATCTTCGCAAAATTTGGTCCAGCTTTTATGCCAAGAGCAAACTGAGCCTGAGAAAACGCCAGAGTGCTTACACATAGCATCGTTAATAAGATAGATAGTTTACGTTTCATAATTAGTTAGTTAGACTGTTTGACTGTTTGACTGTCGGTTTCTTTCAATAACCATTCCAAATAAATCAGAAGTTAGCTGAAAAACAAAAAAGCCTTTGCAACAAAACATGATGCAAAGGCTTTTTGTCGTGCGTAAAGGCCTCTTAATCTCCGCCCAGATATACCGTTACGCCTACGCCCAACGATATGCCTGAGGTGATCAATGGCTCGTCCGCGCCATCCGCCTTTTCCGATAATGATCCCCAACGCAGCATAGGCTCTATCGCAACCCGATCACTGATCATGGCAGCATAGCCTGCTCCGATACCAAAGCTAAACACACTATAGTCGGAGTCTGAAGAGCTGCCACCGGACGTGAATTCACTCTTCGTCGATCCGAAGCCCAGATCTCCCTGGAAGAATATTTTCTGCTGAAGATAATATCTGACAAAAGGTCCTACGGTAAATGTCGAATTCTTGCTTTCAGCGTCAGATGTCTCGCTTTCTGTTTTAGAGCTGGACACATTGAGAAGCAATCCCACCGCAAGGTTATCCACAACAAAGTAACCTGCCGCCGGGGTTAGAGAAAACGACGTCTGTTTGGAGACATCATTGCCATCGAACTTGGATTTTTCTGAAGAGAAGCCGAAGGAGCTTTGACCGGATAACAGGATATTACCCTGCTCAAATTGTGAAAATCCAATTTTCACAATTGCCAAAAGGAGAACGGTGATGATGATCTTCTTCATATAGAGTGAGGTTTTAAAGTTATGATCTAATATAATACTATTCGTCCTAACTTTTCCATATGCCCTTACCGCCCGTGGAATTTCTTGTACCCGGGTCAACAAAAGTACCACTGAAAGTTGGACCCGACGATACCTATCCGTCGCCACCACCGTCGAAGATTCAGCACAAACTGATCGCCGGACGATGGCATGGCAGCTTTCGGGGTCTTGTAGAACTTGCATCAAATTTTTGCCCGATGTCTAAGGTGCAAACACAGAACAATGAGCTTCCCATAAAAAAGCAAAGAGGCTCCCTTCTGGGAGCCTCTTCTATAAATTTCGAGATTCAATTAGTCTCTGCCAAGGTAGAGGCTGATAGCGACATTCAAGCCAATCCTGGTTTGGTCTATATCGCCTGAGTAGAGGTCGATGTTCAAGGTAGGTTCGATGGCGATCGCATTAGTGATGAACGCAGCATATCCGCCTTCAAGACCAAGCACCGTTGAAGATGCATCTGTATCACCGAAATCCCACTTATGTGTTCCAAGGCTCGCACCTACAATGATCGCATTGTTAACATAGTATCTTCCGAATACGCCGAATCCAAACTCGGAATAATCGTCGATCTTTCCGTAATCGAGATCAAGACCCGCAGTCAGGTTTTCGATAAAGAAGTAACCTACCTTACCATGAAGGTCAAAGGTGGAGTAATCATCGCCAGTATTGGAATCCTGATTTACACTGGTAAATCCAAAGTTCGATCCCGCGCCAAGGAGGATAGTTCCGGGGTTGATCTGAGCATTTGCCGACACAAGAGCACACAAGGAAACTACAGCAACCAGTAATAGTTTTTTCATATATGTTTTTTGATTGATTTTAGTATGCGCAAAATTAGAAAAACATTTTACTCGCCAAAGAGTTTATCAAGTATACCATCCGTTACGTGATGGGGAAATGTAATCCTTATCTTTTCGTTTCCGGCCATCTCGCGCTTAATAGTCGACAAAGCGTTGGGATTTCTCGCCCAGGCGCGCCTCGCGATACCATTAGTCACATCGTAGTATAACATGTTGCGTAAGTTTTGGAGCGCTTTTGCACTTCCGTCGAGCACGAGCCCGAACCCTCCGTTGATGACTTCACCCCACCCGACACCACCTCCGTTATGGATCGACACCCAGGTGGCGCCCCGAAACGAATCCCCGATCACGTTGTGGATCGCCATGTCAGCCGTGAACCTCGACCCGTCATAGATGTTCGAGGTTTCCCTGTAGGGACTGTCCGTTCCCGATACATCGTGATGATCGCGACCGAGCACCACCGGCCCGATCAAACCCTTGCCGATCGCCTGGTTGAATCGCTCCGCTATACGTATCCGTCCCTCGGCGTCCGCATACAGGATACGCGCCTTCGAGCCTACAACGAGCTTGTTCTCCGAAGCCTCCCGGATCCACCGGATGTTATCCTGAAGCTGACCGTGTATCTCAGGATCAGCAGTTTTCAGCATGGCCTCCAGGACTTCCTGTGCCATTCTGTCCGTCGCATCCAGATCGGCCTGTTTACCCGATGCGCACACCCAGCGGAAAGGTCCAAATCCATAGTCGAAGCACATCGGCCCCATGATGTCCTGGACATACGACGGGTACCTGAAGTCTATGCCATTGTCGGCCATTACATCCGCCCCCGCCCTGGAAGCTTCCAGCAGAAATGCATTGCCATAGTCGAAGAAGTAGGTGCCTTTGGCAGCATGCTTGTTCACCGCATCCGCGTGACGTCTCAGGGTTTGCTGAACCTTCCCGCGAAATACCTGAGGTTGGGTAGCCATCATTTCGTTGGCCTCCTCAAATGACAAGCCCATGGGATAGTATCCCCCAGCCCAGGGGTTGTGCAGCGAGGTCTGGTCCGATCCGATGTCTACAAAGACACCCTCGCGATCGAGCGTTTCCCAAACCTCGACGATATTGCCATGATAGGCGATCGACCGCACTTCACCGGATTGTTTGAGCGCCTTCAGCCTGCTCACCAGGTCCGCCGGTGAGGAAATGACTTCATCAACCCAGCCCTGACTATGACGCTTTTCTATCGCCTTCGCGTTGACCTCGGCAACCACGGACAAACATCCCGCGATCTTCGCTGCCTTCGGTTGAGCGCCACTCATGCCTCCAAGCCCGGAGGAAACGAAAAGCTTTCCTTTAAGGCCTTCATTATTTTTCTGAACCTTTCTGCCGGCATTGAGAACCGTGATCGTCGTTCCGTGCACAATTCCCTGCGGCCCGATGTACATATACGATCCTGCCGTCATCTGTCCATACTGCGTTACGCCGAGCGCGTTATATCTTTCCCAATCATCCTGTTTCGAATAGTTCGGGATCATCATGCCATTGGTAACGATCACACGCGGAGCATTTTCCGACGAGGGGAAAAGTCCCATAGGGTGACCCGAATACATGTGTAACGTTTGATCCGGCCCCATCTTCGCAAGGTATTGCATGGTGAGGAGATACTGAGCCCAGTTCTGGAACACTGCACCATTACCACCATAGGTGATCAGCTCGTGGGGATGCTGGGCTACAGCAGGATCGAGATTGTTCTGGATCATCATCATGATCGCCGCCGCATCAGCGCACTTCGCGGGATACTCTCCTACCGGCCTGGCATACATTGCATAGTCAGGACGGAAACGGTACATGTATATGCGTCCATAGCTGATGAGCTCCCTGTAAAACTCGGGAGCAAGCGTCTCATGGTGACGGGGATGGAAATAACGAAGCGCATTGCGAACCGCAAGCTTCTTCTCCTCTTCCATGAGAATATCCTTGCGTTTCGGCGCATGATTCACAGACGGGTCGTAAGGCTTTGCGGGCGGTAGTTGCTCCGGAATTCCCTGAAGTATCTGATCTTTAAAACTGAACGTGGTGGTTGTCATATCCTGACTTCGTCCGGGTTGAAGTTTTGTTTGGTGTATTCGTAAGCTACCTTGTAGATATCCTTCGCCTTGCTGAGGTCGAAACCGCTGAACTTACCTATCTCTGGCGGCTCGATCAACATATTGCAAAGGCCCTTGCTGATCGTTGTGTTGCCGTTGATGGCCATGAGCAAACTTCGCTCGATCACCGAACGCAAATTCTTCACGTCGAACTCGGAGGTGATGAAATTGCAATGTGATCCAATGATAAAATCACAGCGATCCTGAATGCCCTTCACGGGAAGATTGTCGAGGACACCCCCGTCCACATAAAGATTGCCGTTGAACTCGTAGGGGTTGAAAACTGCAGGCACACAACAGGAGCTGATCACGGGGCTGATAAGCTCGCCCTGCGAAAAATACTCGATCTTTCCCTTCCGGATATCGGTTGCTGCCACCACCATCGGGATCTTCAGTGCTGAAAATGAATCCTGTGGCAAATACTTTTCCAGGACCTTGTGTAGTCCGTCGATGCTCAGCAATCCCTTCAGGGTCCAGGCGATGCGGATGGTACGGAAGAAGCTTGTACTTTCGACGATGGACAGAATGTCGTCCGGCTTGTACCCGTAGCTGTAGAGTGCCCCGACGATAGCTCCTGCGCTGGTGCCGGATACGTAGTTTACTTTGATGCCGAACTCATCAAGCGCTTTCAGCACGCCGATATGCGCTACACCCCTCGCCCCTCCTCCCGATAATACAAGGCCAAGTTTCATGATCTAGATTTCAGACAATGCAAAAGTCCTGTCGACGCGAATACCCTTTTCCGTCCTCGCCAGCGTACAACACTCGACCTGAGGGTCATGCTCAAAGAACAGGATATAGTTGTTGTCGACGGCTTCATTGAGAAATTTTGCTTTCTCCTCCAACGTGATCAGCGGACGAGTGTCGTAGGCCATAACATAGGGCAGTGGTATGTGACCGATTGAAGGCAGGAGGTCAGCCATGTAGCAAATTGTTTTGCCTCTATAGCGGATCTTCGGGATCATCATTTTTTCGGTGTGACCGTCGAAATAGAAAATGTCGAACTGTGACAATGGCGAAGAGCCCTTGACATCGATAAACTTCAGATTACCGCTGTCGGACATCGGCAAGAGGTTTTCTTTCAGAAAGCTCGCCTTCTCGCGTGCGTTGGGCTGGGTTGCCCACTGCCAGTGATGCTCGTTCGACCAGTAAGTCGCATTTTTAAACGTCAGTACAGGCTTCCCTTGCTCGTAACGAACACCTCCGCCGCAGTGGTCAAAATGAAGATGCGTGAGGAACATATCCGTCACATCACTTTCGCTGAAACCCGCTTTTTTAAGGGAGCTGCTCAGTGTGTCATTGCCATGGAGGTAATAGTGGCTGAAGAACTTTGCATCCTGTTTATCGCCGATACCGTTGTCGACCAGAATCAATTTGTTTCCATCTTCGATCAGCAGGCATCGCATGGCCCATGAACAAAGATTGTTATCGTCAGAGGGATTCGACTTATTCCAAATCGACTTGGGAACAACACCGAACATTGCTCCTCCATCCAGTTTAAAGAAGCCGGTGTTGATTACGTGTAGCTGCATGGTCTCTATGTACTAGCGCGAAAGTTAAGAAGATATTGATGACACAAAAAAAAGCCGCAGGTAGATGCGGCTTGTTCGAAAATGTCTTATTCCTGAACCACTCCCATTCGGCAGAACTTGTCGATACGTTGCTGAATAAGCTGATCTACCGGGATCTTTTTCAATTTCGTTATTTCGGTCGTGATCACTTTCTTTACTTCGTCGGCCATCCATTTCACATCGGTATGCGCACCACCGAGCGGCTCTTTGATGATGCCGTCCACGAGGCCGAGCTCCAGCATGTCCTTTCCGGTAAGCTTGAGCACCTCTGCTGCCTGCTCCTTGTAATCCCAGCTTCTCCAGAGAATCGAAGAGCACGATTCGGGTGAAATTACAGAATACCAGGTGTTTTCGAGCATCATTACTTTATCGCCGATGGCAATCCCCAGCGCTCCGCCGGAAGCACCCTCACCGATCACGATACAAATGACGGGCACCTCGAGCATGAACATCTCCTTGAGGTTACGCGCGATCGCTTCTCCCTGTCCGCGCTCTTCAGCTTCGAGACCTGGAAAAGCTCCCGGGGTGTCGATGAATGTCACGATAGGCTTGTTATATTTTTCGGCAAGCTTCATCAACCTCAACGCCTTGCGATAGCCTTCAGGATTGGCCATACCGAAATTCCGGAGTTGCCTTTGCTTTGTATTGCGACCTTTTTGCTGACCGATGAGCATGTAGGTCTGTCCATCGATGGTGCCGAAACCGCCAACCATGGCTTTGTCGTCCGACACATTGCGATCTCCATGTAACTCCAGGAAGTCGCTCGTGATCTCATAAATATAATCGAGTGTATACGGCCTGTCAGGGTGACGTGAAAGCTGAACCCTCTGCCAGCCCGTAAGATTCTCGAAAGTTTCCTTCTTTAATTCATATATTCTTTTCTCCAGCGCCTTTACAGCTGTCTGAACATCCTTGTCGCTGTCACTGGCCAGATGTTTCATGGCATCCAGCTTCTCTTCAAGTTCTGCGATCGGTTTTTCGAAATCTAAAAGACTCATGGCTATGGTTATTCCTGCACAAAATTAAAAGAAATTCGTAATTGCCCCTCTTATGGCACATTTGCCCTGATTATCAGAGAATAAGATCTACGCCATAAGCTGTAAGCTGTAAGAAAATGCCCTAAAAAGCCCGGCGCTCGGGGCTGGCAGACTTAGCGCTTAAAGCTCCCCGAGCATGACAGAAAGTGAATCGCAAAGTCCCTTGAAAGTAGGCGGTTTGATGAGAAAATAAGTCGCACCCAGTGTCTTGTATTCCCCGATCGTCTCCTGATCGGCCGTGGTCGAGTACATCACGATCTTGCACTGCCGATAACGCTCGTCCTGACGGATACATTTCAGGCAATTCATGCCTCCCATCATGGGCATGTGGATGTCCAGAAAAATGTAGGCCGGAAGTTGCGTCGCCTCGCGGAGTTTTGCGAGTGCATCTTCACAGTTTCGTGCAAGTACACATTTCAGGGAGGAGTTGACGTAGCTAAGCGCGTCAAGGAAAAATTCCCTGTCATCACTGTCGTCGTCTACAAAAAGTATGTCCATCGGAAAAATTCTTCCGAAAACATAGCAATAATTTCTTCTTGCTCAAAGGTGAATTGAATGGACGGATTGTCCACGCCATCGTGAGAATATGCCGCGGCGAGTGCTGTCAGAGCGTTGCCGTCTCTGTCATTAAAGCAATAACAACTGCCAGCACACCCAAAATAATGATGGCAATTTTGATTGACGCTGCTTTCATGCTTTCTGTGAACATAGTTCAAATGTAGGTAGTCACAGGAAAACAGGTGCCGAAATTGGTCTAGTAGTTTTTTACTAATTATTCATTTAAGATGGACAGATATGCCATCGCGAAGACGGCGTTTACTACTCAACCGCTGATCAGATCAGCCTTTGAGCGTTCCAGTCACCGTGTAGATGTAGTCATAACCCTGATACTGGAAAGTCATGACCGCGGTTAACGTCTTCGAAGAAGACAAAAATTGTCCGCTATACGTTGCACCATCGACAGTTACACCTTTATCATAACCTTTCACGACAACAGTCTCTCCATTAATTTTGGCGTGGCCGCTGGGAATATCGAATGAAAAACCCGTTGATGATCTTTTGATTTCCTCAGCGCTGAAAAATCTGCCTTCCGTAACGCTAAACACCAGGCTGTAACCTGTTTTGATTGCTGTCATCGATCCGCCAAAGCTATCTACAAACGACAGCGACTTATCGAGGTTTATCCGCTTTATCTCAACAGAATAGCTGTACTTACCTACGGCTTGATCTTCAGGGGGTGGTGCCGGATCGTCCTTGCTGCAGGAAAGGGAG
>CBHTUB010000280.1:0-7750 GCA_966095595.1 uncultured Chryseosolibacter sp.
AAAACATTCCTGGATCTGTTACCGGAGTATAACAACGAGCTTTTAAAAGATTAATCCTTACAACCTTTTTAATTGAAATACTGTCTAATTACGAACTGATCATGATCAAAAAATTAACCGTAGTACTATGTGCCGCACTCGCTTTGGCAGGGTGTAAAAAAGAAAAAGAAACGCCCAATGGGATGAAGTACACCGTTCTCAGAAGCGGTGATGGTGTCAACCCCAAACCGGGGGAGATGATTGTTTTCGATTTCCAGATGGTCGACAGCAAAGACTCCACCTGGGCTAGCAGCTTTACCGAAGGAATTCCGGCAGCTACCCGGATCCAGGATTCAGTGCGCCTTCCACAGGAAGATGGCATGACTCAGATGTTTCGCTTGTTGTCAGTTGGCGACAGCGTTACAACCGCATTCACAATAAAGGAGTTGTATGACAAAATGGTGAAGGCACCGATACCGCCACGTCTCGACTCGACGATGAAAGTAACCTATACAATCGCCGTGAGGGAAATCACTTCACTCGACAGCTTCCGGACTCAAAGGCCATCCAAGGTCCTTGCGCGCGATAAAAAGATGATCGAGGACTACCTGAAAAAAAATAACCTGACCGCGCAAAAAGACAGCGCGGGGATGTTGTACTACATTCTTCACAACCAGGCGGGTGGAGTAAAGCCCACGGCAGAGAGCTGCGTAGAGGTGAAGTATACAGGGACTTTCCTGAAGGATGGAAAAGCGTTCGACAAGGCCGAGCGTGTCGCCTTCCCGTTAACTGGTGTTATCGAAGGATGGAGACAGGGGATTCCTTTGCTGGGCGTCGGAGACTCTGCTACTTTGTTCATTCCTTCTGAACTCGGTTACGGCCCAAGAGGATATCCGGGAGCAATACCTCCGGATGCAGTGTTGATGTTCAAAGTAACTCTTCTGGACGTTAAGAAAGCGTATGATCGTGAGAACCGTGGCTGCACGGACGTACTGCCAGAGGAAACCACCGCTTCAAAGGCGACGCAGAGACGTAAAAAGTAACAGACTATAAAATATGAGAAAGTGTTCGAGGTTTTTCAGTGCAATAGCAGTCTTCACAACAACTATCCTGGCTTCCTCCTGTCTGGACGATCCTGAAGTTTTCGATGCCCAGGCCCAATGGCTGAAAGAAACGGCAGCCATCGACGCCTACATCCAGGCGAACAGCTTCGGCACGCAGATCATCAAAGACACGGCAACGGGCATTGTTCTCAGAATTCATGAAGCAGGCAATCGCCTTCCTCCGAGTGTGCTGAGCAACAGGATAGTCACAGATTATGTCGGACAACTTTTTCCGGATGGGACGGAGTTTGATGACGGAGAAGATTTTGAAACGGCATTAAACGAACAGACACTGATATCGGGATGGAAGAGGGCGTTCATGCTTTTGCCGCAAGGTTCGGACGCTGATATTTTTATTCCCTCTGCGTTTGCCTATGGTCAAACTGGAAATGGTTCCATACCTGGTAATGCCACGTTGCAATTTCGAGTAAACTTCAGCGAAGTGGATTTCACCAGCGTCGAAACCTCGAAACTCACGACTGACACTACGGCCATCGCAAAATACCTCACAGATCACAGCATCGAAGGAGTGGAACGTGACACATCAGGGTTGATGTACGTTATCACACAGCAAGGCGCCGGTGAGTCCCCAGGATGGTACGACAGAGTTCGTGTGCGGTATACAATCTTCGAAATGACGGATGCACGCAAAGAAGTTATCAGCTTTGAGCCGGGTGATCCGATCTCTTCCTTTGGGAATTCGCTGGTGATCGATTACATCAATGGTATCAAGGTAGCACTCCTGAAAATGAATGAGGGAAGCAAAGCGACTTTGTATGTTCCGTCTGGCCTCGGCTACGGTCCATACTCTTACTATGATCCTTCAAACCCCAGCGCCGCAACCCCGGTGATTGCCGGAAACACCAATTTCATTGTGGAGTTGGAGCTGATCGAAATATTGTAATAATGAAACTCTGCTTTGCCACCAACAACAAGCACAAACTTGATGAAGTTGCAAAAGCAGTTGGCAGATCATTTCAGATCGTAAGTCTGGAAGAGCTTTCTGTAACCGAAGAATTACCCGAGACACAAGATACGTTCGAAGGTAACGCGTTGCAGAAAGCTCTTTACGTTTACGAAAAAACCAGGATGCCTTGCTTTGCCGACGACAGTGGACTCGAGGTTGATGCGCTCGATGGCGCACCCGGAGTTTATTCGGCCCGTTATGCCGGCCCGCAAAGAAACAGCGATGATAACATCGACAAGCTCCTCGCGGCGTTGACAAACACGCACGACAGAACTGCCAGGTTCAGGACCGTGATTGCGCTCGTCGGCCTGGGTGACCATAAATTGTTTGATGGAAGAGTGGACGGAGAGATTACCCGCGAAAGGACAGGTGACCAGGGTTTCGGATATGACCCGGTATTCAAACCCAGGGGCAGTGCGGTAACCTTTGCGCAGATGAGCCTGGACGACAAAAATAAATTGAGTCATCGCGGACAAGCCGTTGCAAAACTTGTCAGATATTTGGAGTCGCTTAAACCTCAATAGGCAGGCTCATGCAACAAGTCTTTACCATTGGAATAACCGGCGGCAGCGGGTCGGGTAAAACCTATTTTCTGCACTCATTGGCGAGCCGGTTTTCGTCAGACGAGATGTGTGTCATATCTCAGGATAACTATTACAAGTCGATCGACCAGCAAATTATCGACGCAAATGGAATAGAGAATTTTGACCTGCCCACCGCAATCCAGCGCGAAAAATTCCACGATCACATTCTGAAGCTCAAGCAAGGCGAAACAGTGACGATCAGGGAGTACATGTTCAACAAATCTGATGTAAAACCCAGGGAACTGGTGTTCAAGCCAGCCCCGATCCTCATCGTAGAAGGCCTGTTTGTCCAGTATTTTGAAGAAATATCCTCACTGCTCGACTTTAAGATCTTCATCGAAGCGAAGGACTATATAAAGCTCAGCCGGCGGATCCGGCGCGACAACGACGAACGCGGCTACGATTTTCATGATGTTATTTACCGCTTTGAAAACCATGTAATGCCGGTTTACGAGTCCATTATCAAACCCCTGAAGCACAATGCTGATCTCATCATTCCCAACAACCAGAATTTTGAGAAAGCGCTGGACCTTCTCACCCTCAGCCTGAAGGCCAAACTGAGCCGGCAACCCACTTGACGCCCTGAATTTAGCTTTTGCTTATTTGCCCGGAATCCCTACTTTTGTAACCCTATGAAAGGAAGGTTCAAACATATCGCAACAATGGCAGCCGGTGTCATACTGGCATTAGCCATCATTTGCTCCAATGTTTGGACAAGCCATTTTACTAAGGAAAAAGAAGTAACAAAGACCGAGCAAAGCTCCGACGCAACGTCAGAGTTTTTCTCTGCTCCCACACTCTCACCGCCTTCCGTATTTCATGTCAATCTTTCGCTTGACGTCTTCTGTCTGTTCGACCTCACGTACGAGTCGCTGAACGAAGGTTCCGAAGTCTGCGATCCTATTGAACCACCGAAATTATTGTTGACCCTCTTCAGGGTAATCATTTCTCCCAACGCACCGTGATTCCGAGCTGTTAACATGTAAGCGATGGGACAGAAATGTCCGCTACAGATTGGATTAGCTTAATACTTACAGAGTTAAAAGCTCAAGACTTTTCATTTTAATAAACCTTACGATTTTATATTTTTTATGAAGAACAAAGGATTTCTATCCGTATTGACAATCATCGTTACGTTGCTTTGTCTCTACTATCTCTCTTTCACTTTCATTTCCCGATCCGTTCAGAAAGATGCCACTGCCGCCGCTACTGACGCAAACGGAAATGTAGATCCAGGCAAAAAGCAAACTTATCTGGATTCTGTGTGGCACAAGCCGGTATACAGCTTCCTCGGCATGAAGGATTTTACCTATGAAGAGATCAAAAACCACGAGATCAGTCTGGGTCTTGACCTTCAGGGCGGTATGCACGTTACCCTCGAAGTTTCTCCTGTCGACATCATCAGGGGCCTTTCCGGTAACAGCCAGGACTCTGCGTTTGTTGCAGCTTTGAAAAAGGCAATCGCCCAGTCAAAAACCAGGTCAGCCAAGTTCAGCGATCTGTTCTTCGATGCCTATCGCCAGGATAACCCCGGCAAAAGGCTCGCGCCGATCTTTGCAACTGCTTCAACACGCGGCAGAATCAATTTGAACGCTTCCGATGACGAAGTGATCGATATCGTAGAGCAGGAAATTGAGCAGGCGATCGACAGATCATACACCATCCTCAGAAGCCGTATCGACCAATTCGGTACTTCTCAACCAAACATTCAGCGTCTCGCCGGAACCGGAAGGATTCAGATTGAAATTCCAGGTGCTGAAAATCCTCAGCGCGTCAGAAAATTGCTGTCAGGTGTTGCCAAGCTTGAATTCTGGGATGTTGTGGAAGCCAACACCCTAAACGCTTCACTCATTTCAATCAACGATTTGCTTGTCAACGAACAGAAACAAAAGCAATCCGAGACTCCGGCCACTGATGAAAAAACAGCTGCTACAGAAACGCAGACGGCTGCCGATTCAACACAATCTGATCTGGAAAAAAGTCTCGCGACTGCTGCTGACAGCACCACTCAGGGACTCGATTCTCTTCAAAACCTGAATATTTCTCCGCTGTTCGCCCTTAGCGTTCCCACAGGATCTTTCCGCTATGCGTTGAAAGACACGGCTACAATCAACCGGATCATCAAGCGCCAGGATGTACAGGCTCGCTTGCCCAGAAACGTTGGTATGTTCTGGGGTCATAAGACTGAAAAATATTCAACCGATCCTTCTGAAGAGCCTATGCTCCAGCTGTACTTCCTCGATCTCGGCAGAAACAGAAAGGCAAAACTTGATGGAACGGTGATCACTTCTGCGCGCAAGGATCTCGACGATCAAATGCAGCATGCAGTGAGCATGACCATGAACGCTACCGGCACACGCATCTGGGCAAAATGGACTGCCGAGGCAGCAACCAAGAGAAGCCGCATCGCCATCATGCTCGATAACCTGGTGTACTCTGCTCCATATGTAAATGGCGAGATTCCTAACGGTAACTCACAGATCAGCGGAAGCTTTACTGAAGAAGAAGCAAAAGATCTTGCGAACATCCTGAAAGCCGGATCACTCCCTGCACCTACCCGTATCGTTGAAGAAGCAGTCGTTGGTCCTACCCTCGGTGCTGAATCGATCCAGAACGGTTTGATTTCCATCGTGGTTGGTTTTATCATCATCATTCTTTTCATGGTTGTTGTGTACAGCAACGCGGGTTGGGTAGCTGACCTTGCAGTATTGCTGAACCTGTTCCTGCTCCTCGGCGTCCTTGCAACACTCAATGCAGCGTTGACACTTCCCGGTATCGCCGGTATCCTGCTGTCTCTTGCAATCGCAGTTGATGCGAACGTGTTGATCAACGAAAGGGTTAAAGAAGATCTCAGCACCGGCAGGCCGATACAGCTGGCTGTTGAAAACGGTTATAAGAACGCGTTCTGGGCAATCTTCGACTCTAACGTTACAACCCTGATCAAGGGCGTTGTCCTTCTGATCTTCGGTACCGGTCTTATTTATGGATTTGCCGTAACGCTGATCATCGGTATCCTCTGCTCTTTCTTTACATCAGTATTGTTCACCCGTCTGATCTTCGAAGCATATACGAAAAGAGGACGCAGCATCAGCTTCTCTATGCCTTGGTCGAAAAACCTCTTCCGTGGCATCAGCATCGATTTCATTGGGAAGAGAAAGGCTTTCTACACAGTTTCGGGACTTGTGATCGTAGCCGGTTTCGTGATGATCGCGATCAAAGGTCTGAACTATGGCGTCGACTTCCGGGGTGGTAGAACTTACATCGTAGAATTCAAGGATCCTGTTTTGACGGAAGATCTCAGAAAGAGCCTCGCAGACGTGTTTGGATCTGCTCCTGAAGTAAAAACTTACGGCTTCAACAACAAGTATCAGATCACGACTGCATACCTGATCGACGACGATTCTGAAGAGGCGACAACACAGGCAGAGACCAGGCTGACCGAAGGTCTCTCCAAATTCGGCGACAACAAGGGTAGCATTCTCAGCTCTACGAAAGTAGGTCCTACTGTAGCAAGCGACATCCGGACGTCCGCGCTCACAGCTCTCTCCATCGCGATGGGTCTGATGTTCCTTTATATCCTCGCACGATTCAGAAAGTGGCAGTTCGCGTTGGGTACGATGGTCAGCCTTATTCACACTGTATTGGTTGTGGTATCCCTTTATACGATACTCGAGTCGGTGATGCCATTCTCTATGGAAGTTGATCAGGCATTCGTAGCTGCGATCCTGACCGTGATCGGTTACTCCATCAACGACAGCGTTGTGGTATTTGACCGCGTTCGTGAATTCTTGACGGGAATGAAGAGCGGCGAGAATGAGGCGAACGTAATCAACAACGCGTTGAACGACACGTTGAGCCGTACACTTATTACCGGTATGTCTACGATCTTCGTGATCACCATCCTGTTCTTCTTCGGTGGTGAAACGATCAAGGGCTTTACATTCGCGATGTTGATCGGTGTACTTGTAGGTACATATTCATCATTGTGTATCGGTACTCCGGTTCTTGTGGATTTCTCAAACAGAAAGTCTGCGAAGCTTGAGCCTGCGAAGGTTTGAGCGGATATCGAGTAATTTTTAAATGAGAAAGACCCACCGACAGGCGGGTCTTTCTCATTTCTACCCAGTCGGTGGTAGTCTGTTTAAGGGTAAAAATATCGGCTACAATTGACAGAATATTTGGGTCATCGCAGAATCATTCTTCTTATAGTTCGGACCAGGCTTCGTAAAATTCTCCGACAGGATGACGAGTGATTCCATTTTTGACAGATTGAACAATTGCTCAGGCCTAGAACCGCCACTTAATAAATATACCCGGGCAACTTCATTCCCTGCACGGCTTACTCCGCAGCATTGTGGTTCGCCGATCCTTTTTTTGCCATCGTAGATAAACTCGATGCGTTGCTTCCGGCGTATAGCGCTGCATATAACTTCTCTGGTCACCGACATTGTTGAAAAGCTAAAATCTTTGCCATTTCCCATTTTTAAACTCGTACCGAACCTCGTATCCTTTTTTCCCGGTCCTGTGCTGGTTGATAAATGTACTCAACCCGTTTCCTGTTATTGCCCGTCTTTTCATTTCTTCTACCTCAGCTTTTCCAATGGAGCGACCGGTGTAGAGATAAACCTTCTTATCTTGAAATTCTACCCAGATAGCGTCATCCGCAATAGAAGCATATTTCAGCACGCCACTGCTCGCTTTGCGTGATCTATAGCGTTCCCACGGGAGGCTGTCATAGTTGAGCGCATCCGGAAATGAGGCTTCCATAATCCTTTAATAACGGAATTAACAAGGTATGATCCCAATGCCGACCCACCGACGGGCCCACAAACACTAGCTAACAAAGTTTTGTACCTTCAAAGCTATGCCTGACAACCGAAACAGACCAAGGCGAATCTTCGAAGAAACGCCCTGGAGCTACTCCGACAAAGTCTCGTCGGACGGCAGGTACAGCATTGAATTATCGATGCCGGCGAATGGGAATGGGTGAGCGTTGGAACGCAAACAGCGCATTAGTGAACGTTGCAGACGGATCAGAGGCAACTGATTTTCAAAGTGGCGTGGTCAAAAAAAAAGCCCTGCATTTGGTGCAGGGCTTTGTAATAAAAGATAGGCAA
>CBHTUB010000281.1:0-7748 GCA_966095595.1 uncultured Chryseosolibacter sp.
AACGGAAACCTCGTCGGTTTGATCCACCTCGACAAGATCAGGAACATCATTTTCGACACTACGCAATATGACAAAAAATCGGTCGCCGATCTGATGCAGCGCGGAATGACGGTGGTAGAGGTGGACGAGAGCCTGCATGAGGCGTTGCTAAAATTCGACAAGGCGGGACAATGGAATTTGCCTGTGGTAGACAACGGAAAATATCTTGGCTTTTTATCCAAGTCCTCTATTCTTGCCCGGTACCGAACTGAGTTGCTGGAAACCGTCTAGGGAAGGTGAACGGTCTCGAACCAGTAATGGAAGAAGTTTTTTATTTTCTTCTCAGTCTCTTCAGCCTTCGACGGTTTCTGGATAAAAGAACTCGCGCCACTGGCATAACACTCCTCGACGATGTCGGACTTGACGGAACCACTCAGGACAACCGCCGGAATTCGCCGGTAGATATCGTGTTGCTTCAACCGTTTAAGCACATCGACAGCATTAACTGGCTTTGCATAATAGTTCAGTAAAATCAATGACGGCAGCCCGTTGTTGCTTTTCCCTGCGCGCTCAAGGTATTGAAAAAACTCCTCGGCGGAGCCTACAAAGTTGATCTTGACATCGTAGCGCTGCTCGTCGAAAACCGCCTGAGTGATATATCGGTCATCGTCATCATGCTCGAGCATTAGTATAGATCGGCCCATTGCGAGTAAGATTTACCGCAATATCACAAATAAAACGAAATAGACACCAATGATTTTCAATTCGCGGAAGAAGTACTGGAGGAGATCTCGGGACGGAATTGCACTCCTGAAAGACCCAACGCGCTCAGAACGGTGAGGAATTGGCTTACATCGACCGGCTTGACAAGATAACCCTCCGGCCGAAGATCATATGACTCCACATACCGCTGTCCCTGACTCGAAGATATCAAAACCACAACGGGGATCGCTGACCGTTCCGCGTCCGACTTTAATCGCCGCAAGACGTCGATACCATCCACTTTCGGCATTCTAAGATCCAGAATGATGACATCCGGATTAGTCGTCTTATCCGAGTACAGATATGCAAGCGCATCGACACCATCGCCAACATAATGAAACTCACACCAGCTCAACTTTGTCAGAGAGAACAACATCATCTCCGCATCGTCGGCATCGTCATCGACCAAAAGTATCTTCAACTTACGATCCATCATCTGTCTCTTGTCTTAAAAAACGCAAAGCCCTCCACTTGCCACCGGGACATTATTAAACTGGATTAAAAAAGCACGGAAGTAAGATTATAATACTACAATGTTAACGAAGACGAATTAGTTCACAAGCAGCAATTGATTACGGAAGGCACGATTTTTAGACAAATGTTTTTCTTATTAAACCACAAATGCGAAACGACAAAAAGAAAACTTCTGATCAGGATAAAACGCCCGTTGCTGACGGTGACACCCGGCCTGACATGCAATCTGATGGATCGCAGAAGTTAGATCTGAAGCGGGAGAAAAAAGGAAAAGATTTTAGTTCGAACCGGGCGGCCGACGTCAATAGCCTGGAAGATTTCAAGGATAAAAAACCGGAGTAGCGCTCCCACCCTATACAACTTGTTCCCAACCGAGCGACATCCATGAACTGCCGCCTCGGCATGATTTTTTTCGAAGGATTTTCTGCTTAGACCTTGCCCGTAAAATGGGCAGATTGGAAACGTTGTCAAATTTTTGTAAAACATCCGACTTATTTGATTTCCCCTGTTTTATGAAAACACTACCTAAAAAACGCCCTTCTGATACGGGGACGATATTCCTCGTTCCTTCGCAACAACCACAAGTCTTACCATTGGACACTACGGGTTTAACAACATATTTTTTTGAGTCCGGCGGGATGATTCCTCTTACGATCCATCTTCTGCGGACTTGAAAAATTAATTCACTGACTTCATTTTGATAAAAAGTTTTGAAAGTGGCGACATCCGGTACAACGAGTTATTCCAATCTGACAGACCATTTCATTATTGGCATTGGCGCGTCCGCGGGCGGACTTGAGCCCATCAATGAGCTGTTCGACAGCATGCCCGACGATACAAACTTCTCGTTCGTCATCGTTCAGCACCTGTCACCCGATCATAAGAGCCTGATGGGAGAGCTCCTTGCCAAACACACCGGAATGAAGATCATGGAGGCACAGGATGAGATGGAGGTAAAACCGAATTGCATTTATCTTATTCCCAGTCGCAAGATCATGACGCTGTCAGAGGGAAAGCTAAAGCTGCACGACAAGGAGAGATCGCAAATTCCCAACAACGCGATTGACACTTTCTTTGAGTCACTGGCGAAGGAAAAAGGAAAAAATAGCGTTGGCATCATACTCTCGGGAACAGGTACAGATGGAACGAAGGGAATTGAAGCCATAAAAAAACACGGTGGAATGGTGATCGTCCAGGATCCCATCACCGCCGATTTCGACGGGATGCCTTCGAGCGCCATTGCCACCGGACTCGTCGACCTTATCCTGGCACCAGAGATGATACCGGAAGAGCTGGTGGAATGTCTCCGCGAGGCGCCTTTCAAGCTTACAGCTTTCAGCAAGGACGACGAAGCGATCATTTCCGATATCCTGGTTATCGTCAAGACAGCCACTTCTCACGACTTCAGCCTTTATAAAAAACCCACGATCACCCGTCGTCTTGCCAAAACGATGGCTGAAAAAGGGTTCAAGAATATTCGCGATTACCATAACTTTCTTGCCAACAATCCGGAAGAGGCGGCTGCCCTTGGCAGGGAATTTCTGATCAACGTAACCAAGTTCTTCAGGGATCCGGATGCCTTCGATGAATTGAAGACCAAGGTCATTCCTTCAATCTTCGCCGCCAAAAAACCGCACGATGTGATCAAGGTCTGGGTTGTGGCCTGCAGCAGCGGCGAAGAGGCCTATTCCATTGCCATGCTCTTTTATGAGTACATGGACAATATCAGGAATCATGACTACAACGTGAAGATCTTTGCCACCGATATCGACAAGGAAGCATTGCAGGCAGCTTCTCTCGGCGCCTATCCTGAGTCGATAGCAAAAGATCTTTCTTCCGAACGGCTTGCAAGGTTCTTTACCCGTGAAGGCAACACCTATCGCATTGCGCCTTCCCTGAGGAAAATGGTTGTGTTTGCTTACCATGACATCACGAAAGACCCCCCGTTCAGCAAGCTCGATCTCGTGAGCTGCAGGAACATGCTCATCTACATGAACCTGAAGCTCCAGCGCCACATCCTCAAAACATTCCTTTTCGCATTGAATCCAGGCGCATCCCTAATGCTCGGGGCAAGCGAAAATGTCGGCGTCCTGAAAGACGTCATGAAAGAGCTCAACAAGAAGTGGAAGATCTATAAATGCATCGGCAAGACGCGCACCCTCGACAGCGATACAATGCTCTCGCCTATGCGGGCCTCATCCGTCATTTCGTCATCCGGGACGCCAAAGCCTAAAAATGCGGTCAATAATCTCGCCGAGATATTCCGTGAAACACTGATGGAGGAACACCGGTATGCTGGCATCCTCATAGACGAAAACATGGAGGTGAAGCACGCGATCGGTCACTTCAAGGAATTCATGAATTTTCCGGAGAATAACCTGACCTTCAATCTTCTCAAGCTGGTCCCACAAGATCTGGGTGTGGCACTGGGCATGTGCATCCGCAGGGCCATCCACGACCAGGAAAAAAATATTCTTAAGAACGTAAAGGTGCAAAATGGCAAAGTCGAGCGCTCGATCAATGTCATTGTGAAACCTTACCTCCAGCAGCAGGATTATCAGCAATCATTCCTATTTATCATTCTCGAGGAAAATGAATCGGAAAGGAAGAAGATCAAAAAGGTCGCTTTGAAAAAACGCAATGCGATCGACAACCAGCAGATCGAGGAGCTCGAAAAAGAGCTGCGTGAGACCAAGGAAAACCTTCAATCCGTCATCGAAGAGCTGGAGTCCTCTAACGAAGAGCTGCTGACCAGTAATGAAGAAATGATCTCTGCCAACGAGGAGCTGCAGAGCACCAACGAGGAGCTTCAGTCATTGAACGAAGAGCTTCACACCGTAAGCGCCGAACACCAGCTCAAGATCAAAGAGCTGATCGAGCTCAATGACGATCTCAACAACTATTTCCGCAACAGCGAGATCGGCCAGATACTCGTCGACAAACACATGATCCTGCGCAAATTCAGCCCGGCAGTAACCGCGCAGATCAACCTGATCGAGTCGGACATCGGACGACCACTCAACGACATCACCAACAACCTTAAAGGCATCGATCTGATCTCCGAGATCCGCCGGGTCATCATCAGCAACGAAGGCACTAAACGTGAGGTATACACCCGCGACCAGCGCGCTTACCTGATGAAGATCAATCCATACATAAGGCAGGATAAATCGCTCGACGGCGTAGTCGTCAATTTTATCGACATCACCGAAAGCAAGAGATTGACCAGCATTCTCGAGGGTGTGTTCAACAGCGCCACAAGCGGTATCGTTGCAAAACGCGCGATCAGAAATGAGGTTGGCGAAATTCTCGACTTCGAATACATCGCAGCAAATCATGCAGCTGAAAAGATCCTGGGCATCAAGCCAGACGAGCTCATCGGCAGACGTCTGCTCGAAATATCGAACCACGACCGCGATCATTTCGACCGTTATGTTTCCGTTGTCAAGTCCGAAAAGAACGACCACTTCGAGCTTTACCACGAACGGACCCACCGTTGGTACGAAGTGACCACTGTAAAGATGCTCGACGGCGTGGTCACAACGTTCACTGACGTTACACAGAAGAAAAAAGCTGCAGACCTGATCGCGCAAAGCTTCGAAGATCTAAAGGCGACATCGAGCAAGCTCCAGGAAACCAACTATAAGCTGGAACAATCGAATATGGATCTTCTTCAATTTGCCTCTGTCGCTTCCCACGATCTCAAGGAACCATTGCGGAAAATTCAAACATTCGGAAACCTGCTCGCCGCCAAGGTCGACAAGAAGCTCGAGCCGAACGAAAAGAATTATCTGGACAAGATCATCAGCTCGTCGCACCGTATGCAGGGGCTCATCGAGGACGTGCTTACGTTGTCGAAGCTCAGCAATGCCGACATGCCTTTTACCAGAACAGACCTCAAGGCTGTAATACAACACATAGTCGATGATCTCGAGATCAGCATCCGCGAAAAGGGAACACAGATCTATATCGGTGATCTTCCGGTGATCGACGCCGTAACCGGTCAAATGCACCAGTTGTTCCAGAACCTGATCAGCAACGCGCTGAAGTTCAACAATAGCGAAGTTCCCATCGTAAGAATAGAGGCCCGACCACCGAAACCCGATGAGATCATCGAATACAAAATCGATCCGGAAGACCATGTAGTCCTGTGCGTGGAAGACAATGGAATAGGCTTCGATGAGAAGTATCGGGAGAAGATCTTCGGTATTTTCCAGCGGCTGCACAGCGCAAGTCAATACCAGGGCACAGGTATCGGACTGGCAATCTGCAGAAAGATCGTCGACAACCACCATGGACTCATCCGGGCTGAAAGCAAACCGGGCTTCGGTTCTACTTTCGTGATCATTCTGCCAAAGACACAATCACCGGAAGTGCGGGCGAACTCAAGGGTCATGCAGACGGAAAAAATGGAATAAGGCGGCATGAGGTTTTTAGATGATCCGACATGATCATTTAATCCTTATACCTACCATGAAAGCAACCAAAACGTTCAAAGCTCTTTTGCTGGCAGTATTCGCCACCATCTGTATACCTTCCATGTCAATCGCCAGCGACAATCCCTCCATACCGGCACACCGCCAGGAACAATTGATGCGGCTCGAACAGCGTCTGGAGGAAATCCGTGCTACAGACTTGAAACAACTCTCGAGGGAAGAAAAAAAAGCATTGCGCGGCGAAGTCAGGCAGATCAAAAAAGAAATGAAAGCGCTGAGCGGCGGTGTATACATCAGCATTGGCGCGTTGATCCTTATTGCCCTGCTTCTTATTCTACTCGCATAGAACGAGATAAGAATAAAGAGATCTTTAAACCTGACTTGCCGACGGGATGACGCAAATATCTCTTTACGCCCCGTCCTGGCTAGTCAGGTTCAATTACCTCAGACTCGACTTGAATCCGGGCTCTTTCCTGTGCCTGCTCCGCTGTTCGTAAGTGTAACCGATCGATATCAGTTTCCCTTCGGAAAGCGCGGTTGAAAAGAAAGTGAGCCCGACGGGCAGTCCTTCTACCATGCCCATGGGAACGGTGATCGACGGATATCCGGCCATCGCCGCAGGCGAGTACATTCCGTAACCCGTGAAAAAATCTCCGTTCACGAGATCGATGCACCACGAGGGTCCATTCGTAGGCCCGCAGATCGCGTCGAGCTTGTGTTCAGCCAACGTATCATCGATGATCTTTTTCACCGATTGGATCTTTGCAAGCACATCGGCATACTCTTTCGAATCCAGTCGCCCCTTTTTATCAGAGCTCTCGAGGATCTCTTGTCCAAAGAATGGCATCGCGAGGCTATCGTTAGCCTGATTGAACGCAATCAGCTCAGAAAGTGATTTCACTTTTCCCTTCGCTCCGGCGAGGTATTTATTAAGGCCGTCCCGGAACTCGAATTGCAACAGGTCAAATTCCGCTTCTTCGACTTTGATCTTTGACAGAAGGTCTATCTCAACCATTTCAAAACCGGATTCAGTTAGCTGGACAATTGCCTTTGCAAAGAGCTCATCGACTTTCTCATGCACTTTCAGAAAAGACTTTTCTATTCCGATCCTCATGCCTTTCACAGTAGAAAGAAACTTGCTGTAATCCTTGTCGGCCTTTGCTCCGAATTCATTCGCGGGGTCACGGGGATCAGCACCCGCAAGCGCGCCAAGCACGATCGCAGCATCTTCCACCGTGCGCGCCATGGGCCCGGCAGTATCCTGGGTAATGGAAATAGGAATGATGCCCGACCTTCCCCAAAGGCCAACAGTAGGTTTTATCCCAACGATACCATTGATTGAAGAAGGACACGCGATGGATCCGTTCGTCTCGGTGCCGATGGCGAACGCACAAAGATTTGCCGCCACCGCCGTGCCGGAGCCCGAGCTCGAACCACATGGATTGCGGTCGAGCACATAGGGATTTTTGGTCTGCCCACCCCTGCTGCTCCAGCCGCTTGATGATCGCGTCGAGCGAAAATTTGCCCACTCGCTCAGGTTGGTTTTTCCGATAATGACCGCGCCGGCTTGGCGAAGTTTTTTTACAATAAAGGCATCTTCGGACGCGTAATTACCACGCATCGCGATCGAGCCTGCCGTGGTCTGCATCGAGTCCGCCGTGTCGATATTGTCCTTGATCATGACGGGAATCCCGTGCAGCGGCCCCCGTAGCTTTCCCTTTTTCCGTTCAGCGTCGAGCTGATCGCAGATGGTCAAGGCGTCGGGATTGAGCTCGATGACCGCGTTCAACGCCGGCCCTTTTTTATCTAACTCTTCAATACGACTGATATACAATTCTGCGATACGCCGGGCAGTATATTTTCCACTTTCCATATACTGGCTCAGTGATGTTCCCCTCTTTCCGGCACGACAGCGAAAACACCATCGGGAGTGATACTCCGGCGATCATCGTTTTTTCGATAAAAGTCCTTCTCTTCATAGGTCAGAGATAGGTGGAAAATGAAATAAAATAAATAGGAGTTGCACTCCTGTTGCACATCAAAACCAGCGAACTTCACCACGGAGTATGAATCTTTATGGCACACGGTCACTCCCAT
>CBHTUB010000282.1:0-7748 GCA_966095595.1 uncultured Chryseosolibacter sp.
CATGGAGCGCTAGCATCCCCAATGGCTCCGCTGCCGCAGATGCCGCACCAGGACGCTCGCGAAATCGGGATCGCGCTTCGCCGCGACCACCGCCAATGTGTGGCCGCCCATCCAGAGGATGAGCCCGGCGAGGAACTGGTGGAGCCCGAGCCCGAGCGCCGCGGCCACCGTACCCATGACGATCGACACCGCGCGGTGAGCTCCGCCCAGGAGGATTGACTCGGTCAGAGAGCGATGGATCCGACCCACATACGGTCCTTCGAATCCCTCATGATGTCCAGTACAATGTTGTCCCTTAGAGAATTTGGCGCCGGGGATGACGCATAGTGTGTAAATGTCTTTCCATCTTCAGACAAGACATCGATTCCATTCGCCGTCCCAAACCAAATGTTTCCATGACGATCCTCACGAATAACACTCACTGTCGGTGATTGCAATGCATTTGGCCCCCAAAGCCTGACCCGTTGGAACTTCCCGGATCTTCTGTCGACTAGCGCTGCACCCTGCTCGATTGTTCCTATCCAAAGGCGCTTCTTCGAATCTTCAAATATTTCCCAAATGTTTTCGCTTGGCAACGAGGCGCTGTCTCCCGGAATATTTCTGTAGTGCATGAACTTCTTTCCGTCGAACTTGCAGAGCCCTCCTTTATAAGTTCCGATCCATAAATTGTCCTGGGCATCACGACACAGACTTACGATAACATTTCCGCTGATGCTGTTTTCATTATTGGGATCATGCTTGTATTGTGTGAATTTTCCGTTTGCACGGTCCAGGTACAAAAGTCCTCCACCATTTGTTCCGATCCACAAGTTGCCCTTCCTGTCTTCCTCAAACCGGTTAACGTCTTCAAAAGGCAAGCTGGCAGGATCGATGGAGTAGTGTTTATAAATATCGAACCGGTAAATATTAGGGTGATAGTAGCTGACACCCCGTTTGCCAGCGCCAGTCCAGATGATCCCCTCGTTATCCCTGTATAAACGGTTTATCGAGTTCGCTGCCAGGCTCATTTCATCACCATCGCGATGAAGTATGTACTGAACGCTGTTTCTTTTCTTGTCCACGACGTTGATGCCTCCATGATCTGTACTGATCCAGATCAGACCATTCCCATCTTCCACCAGGTCTGTTACCCAACTCGTGTTCAGTTGCAGCGGGCGCGTACGCGCTGAAATTTCTTCCAGCTTTTTGTCCTTGATATTATAAAAAAAGACGCCTTGACTTATAGCCGGGGTACAGAACCAAAGGTCTCCATCGGAATCCGCGACCATCCGATAAGCGGTGCCGAACGTGCTACGATTACGAAGCGCAGAAATACGCTGCACCACACGGCCTTGTCCGTTGTACACTTCGATCTTCTCGACAACACCATTTGAATGCACCAGCCAGTGATTGTTGCTCCTGTCGATACATAAATCAGTGATCGGGTCGCTCACTATCGATGATGAGTCGGAGGCAATATTTGCAATCACGACATAATTCTTTCCCTTTGAATCATACCGGACAAGCTTGCCCGGCTCCAGGAACCAATAGGAGCCATCCCTATCGGGAATGATATTGAAGAGATCCTTCGATACGCCATACTTCCGGAGGAAAGGTTGCAAATACCGTTGGAATTTTTCCGTTTCAGGATTGTAAAGGGCAAGACCCTTTGTCGTGGTCACCGCCATCAGCCCCTCTGGAGTCTCAAAGATGTTATGAACGCCGTCGCCCGGCAGGGAGGTGGTATCTTGCGGGTCGTTCAGAAATGACTTGATTGCATAACCGTCAAACCGGTTTAGTCCAAAACCGGTACCGAACCAGACAAAACCCCGACTGTCTTTATAAATGCTGGCTATTTCCGGATTCGACAAGCCATCCTTTAAGTCCAGTCGTTTGAACTTATACTGTTCCGTTTGGGCAAAGAGACTCGTTACCCCAAGGGCGAACAGAAAGATCAATGGTGTCGTGAATCGCTTTCTGATCATAGAATTCAATTTTTCAGGCCACTCATCCGCCCTGTTTATCCAGTTGCGTTGATGGCCTGCCCACTTCAGAGTTTTTGACTGATTACTAATTTACGATAGAATCGAATGCATCCCGCTGCATTTCGATCACAAATACTACCTTGTTTAAAAAGCACACTTTTTACGTTCATTTAGTCGCATTGCGAATCCGACACGAGCACCCAGCCCAACAGGGCAAATCAACCGAATTCCCGGCTTGGATAGCGCTCAGGTGCAATAGAGCAGTTTGCGATCGTTTCACCCCTACGGGACTTTCTCCCGGACAGCTACTTGTCTGCACCTGCTGCGATCACATTATAATCAAAAACCCAAAAGAACCAGATATTTTGATAATCCCGCAATCGCCACGGTAACCGCTATCAGCTTAAACGTTTACCCTAAGATGCCGATCCGGACCGACACTACTGCGTCTATGAATAACTTTTTTACCCGAATCATACAGCACCAACAGGCTCATAAAAATCCTCATACATGATCGACTTTACCCAGTTATTGATTAACCCACATAATCGGATGATCCCTCAAAAAGATTCGATTTGAATAATCTATCACTGCTCAAGTTCAATTTTGAAGACCGTAGCCAACTCATCCATATTGTTTGCGTCTGGCGTTTGTAGTGTGAGCTTGTTTCCCGCTACCGACCACTTCAACTCTACTTCGCTCCCTACAACAGAAACGCGTTTCACTTTTCCTTCTATATCCGCCCGAAGCTCCAGAGGCGCATCGGGCGTTGGTAGTCCGAGTGAATACACAAATAAATACTTCTTGTCCTTCGACACAGCAAAGCGAATATCATTTTTGGTGTAGCTGATGGTCGCCGATTGTCCTCCGAAGTCTCCGTTCTTGATCGCCGCTTCACCATAACCATAAGTGGAATAAGCACGAGTCTCATAAACTGCTTCCTGATGTTTGTTGATCCATTTCCCTATGGTGGCCAGAATATTCCGTTGTTCGGTGTTGATCGTCCCATTGGCCATTGGCGATATATTCAGCAGAACGACCCCCCTCTTGCTCCAAACGTCAATCATGTTCCGGATCACGAGTGATGGTTCTTTATACGTTTGTCCGTTAATGTAACACCAGCTATCATTACTCAGGGTAATATCGGTGAGCCAGTAGTCTTCAGAGAGGCCTGTCTTTCCTCCCTGCTCGATATCCAGTATACCAACATTAGCGGGTAAGTCTTCCTGTTTGTAGGTAACAATTGGATGTTGACCGCGAGCGGTGGCTGTGTTGAAATGATGCGCCACCATTTTCTGCCTGTACTTCTCAGGGATGCCGTCCAGCCACGAGTCGAACCAGATGAGGTCCGGCCCGTAGTTATCAATCACCTCGTTTGTCTGATCCAACCAGTATTCCAGGAACTCGTCTTCGGGCATGTTGCCATACAGCAGCCTCAGCTTCGGATCCGTTGTCGACGTGATGTATTCAGGATGGTAGGGGAAATGACTGTCAAATCCGGGGTCTGGTGTGTTCTGTGCCCACTTTGCTGTATCCTGCGCATACCGTTGCCGAAGCTTTTCGTGATGAAAGGTCGCAATTGTTTTTATGTCATTCTTTTTGAGTTCGGCAAACAGCTCGCCGAGGATATCTTTCTTTGGCCCCATTGCTTTCGAATTCCATGGGTTCACTTTGCTATCCCACATCGCAAAACCGTCATGGTGCTGCGCGACAGGGCCTGCAAATTTTGCCCCGGCATTTTTAAACAGCTGAGCCCACTCTTTGGCATCAAAGTGCTCTGCGGTGAACATGGGTATAAAATCATGATAGTTGAATTGAGACACAGGACCGAAAGTCTTTTTGTGGTATTCATAGATGTCGCCGCCCCAACCTGTCCGACCCGGCACGTACATCCATCTCGGATACCACTCGTTACTGTAGGCGGGCACGCTATAAACTCCCCAATGAAAATAGATCCCGAACTTCGCATCTTTGAACCATTCGGGTTCTCTTTCGATCGTAGAAAGTGATTCCCATGTCTCTTCGAACTTCGCTGTATCCGATGTTTTTATATCCGATTGTGTCTTGCAGGAAACAAGAGCAGCAACTATACTCAAAATCAAAAACAGGCGGTTTACTTTTATCATGATATTACTGAGTAGTTTTTTGAATGATTGCAGGTTGTCACGTCCGCTGATCGACAAAAGCAATGATGATCAAAGGCATTTGGCTGCATAGAGTAAAAATTTAATTACAAATGAAATATCTTGTCCATGAGGATCCACTTCTCTCCTTCTTTTGCCCACGGCAGGGGCTGTTGAAAATTCCACATTAGCCGTTCCCATTCCAGAACCCTGGGATTGGTATTATCCATGGCTGCTTTCCGTTCGAAGCTGAAGCTATCATCCGTTTCCATGATCATGAACAACCGGTTGCCGGTTCTATAAATTTCCATATTGGTGATGCCTGACTCAGTGATACTTTTTGTTATCGCGGGCCATGCATTTTCTTTTTTGTGCCAGGCTTCGTATTCTGCAATTAATTTTGCGTCATCCACGAGGTCCAGTGCCAGACAATATTTTTTCATTTTCTGTAAGTTCGTACTATCTAAAAGAGTAAAAGATTGATCAAGCTATTTCCACCATTGCTTTTATAACGCGGTGGGCAGGATCCAACCACTTTTCGAATTCATCTTTCACCTGATCAAAATGAACTCTATGCGTAATAAAAATAGTGGGGTCGATTTCCTTCTGCCGGATCAGTGAGATCACATTCTCAAAATCGGCTCTTGTCGCATTCCTGCTACTCATCAGCGTTGCTTCCCTTTTATGGAACTCCGGGTGACTGAAACAGATCTCGCCTTTCTGCAACCCGATCAAAACGTATCGCGCCCCATGTGACATGTACTGAAAAGCGTTGTTGATGGCTTTCAGATTCCCGGTCGCGTCCATCACAACCGTCGGCATATCCCCATTCGTGATTGATTTCAATTTCTCAATAACGTCGTCGTCCATGGCGTTGATGATGTGCTTCACATTCAACGTTTCCCTGCAGAACCGTAACCTGTCATGATTGGTATCAAGGGCGATCACATTTCCTCCCGCAGCACGCACAAACTCCATCGTGCCTAACCCAATGGGCCCGGCGCCAACCACCAAAACAAACTCGCCTTTTGTTACTCCGGCCCTCCGCACAGCATGCGCACCGATGGCCAACGGTTCAATCAGGGCCAGAGCATCTAAACTCAGACCTTCACCATGAATGAGCGCATGTGATGGCACAGAATAATATTCCACCATTCCGCCATGTTGATGAACACCACACACCTTGATATTGACGCAGGCATTCGGCTTACCTGCCCGGCAGGCAATACACTTGCCACAGGAGAAGTAAGGAATAAACGTGACGGCTTCCCCGATCTCGAAACCGGGAACATCGTCAACGGCAATTATCTCACCCGCGAGCTCGTGGCCCAAAATACGCGGGTATTCAAAATATGGCTGGGTACCTTCGAACGCGTGCAGATCAGTTCCGCAAATTCCGATTCTCCTGATCTTGATGATCGCATGTCCTGCCTGTCGTTGTGGCTGCTCTGCAGTTACATAATTGAACTCTCCGGGTTTCGTGCAGACTAATGTTTTCATTCGCTTACCAGTGACTTGTCTTATAATAACTATCTACTGCACATGGGAGGTAAGATCCACCTCTGTTAGATTTCTATTTTTTAGTGTGCGCCCAAATTGCGTTGGAATAGTGGTCCTGACCATCGCCAGATTGGATTCCACGCGGGCCGCATCGGTCGTATTCAAAGCGATACTCCTCACGCCGGGCACATTCAGCGCAAACTGCACGCACGCATGTGCCGGGCTTACGCCAAATTCAGTGCATACTGCGAAAAAATCTTCCCTCCATTTGAATAGCGCATCACCTTCTGAATTACCCCGTTCAACCAGGCGATAGTCGAAATAATTACTTCCGACAAGAAAGCCCGAATGAAACACCGCTGAATTGACAACGTAGATACCTCTGCGATCGGCTTCTGCAATAAAACGCAGGAGCTCTTTAGGGTGTCTCCTGACGGTCATGCTATTGGCGATCATGATCCAATCCAATTCGACATCTTGCGTTATGCGTTCGATGATTTTCCAATCTTTTGCGCCGACGCCGATGGACTGTACTTTTCCCTGCCTTTTCAAGTCATACAATGCCCGGTAGGCGTCGAGAATATCCTTGTACAATTCTTCCGAGTGGGACGCGCTGCGTGCCGTGGCAACATATTCATCCGGATCATGCACGGAAACCATTTGAGCCGGATAACCACCAAGCAATTCGTTGCCTTGTTCGAAACACTGCATGATACCCTCATAGCTTATTTGCTGAACAGCATCATGTTTCAAATCTTTCCAGACGCCGGGTTCGAATGTCGGCTCAGCCGTTGTCAGCCTGGTACGGATCCAGCCAAGCTTGTTACTGATCATCACATCCTCCGGCCGGGCATTCAACTGCCTAAGACATTTTCCAAGCGTCTCGAGCGCAAGACCTGCACCGTACTTTCCGGCGGAATCGAACACTACTTTTCCCCCTGACAGGCGAAGGCACTCGCCCACGATCTTCAACTTTTCCTTTTCGTCAAGCGCGACAAACAAGTTCCCCAAACCACTGGTCCCAAACAGCACCGGCGGCAGGTCAACCATCGCTGGATTTGTTCCCTTGTCTTCGAGATTGTAAGATTTTTCCATTGCCATCTTAGTGTGCAGATTGTGCTCTGTTATCGCCGGCCAGATCTGATCTCCAGCCGAAATATGCAACCACGGCAAAGCAGCATAATGGCACGACGTAACCGAATTGAATGTCGCCCATGGAATCGCTGATCACTCCAAATACGCCCGGAAGAATAGCTCCCCCAACGATGGACATGATCAATAAACTACTACCATATTCGGTATCCGCCCCGAGCCCGTTGATTCCCAAAGCAAAAATTGTCGGAAACATGATGGACATAAAAAAGCAGATCAGTATCACGGCATAAACTGTTATCATACCGGTTCCAACGATGGCGACCATGCTTAACACGATATTGATGGTTGCATAGATCGCAAGCAATCTTCCAGGCTTGATGTATTTCATCAGCAATGTTCCCAGAAACCTTCCGATCAGAAACGACAGCCCGCAAATTCCAAGATAGTCTGCGGCCTTAACGGCGGTGATACTTGCAGATTTCGTAGCATATAAAAGGAACAGGCTAAATACACAGACTTGCGCGCCCACGTAAAAGAATTGTGCAACGAGTGCCCTCGTCAGATGCTTGTGCTTAAATGCGTGCAGTATGCCCGGGCTTTTTTCTGCGGCGCTATCATTGCTCTGAATTCTTGGTAATTTGAAACATGCAAAGACGATTGCTATCAACAGAAGAACTATGGCTAACGTAAGATATGGCCCTTTTACGGAAGCTGCTTCTGCCTCCAATGCAATTTGCCTCGCCTGCGACGTCATGGCGTTTAATTGCTCTTCGGTGTGTCCATTGGCCAGGATCAGTCTTGCGCCAATGGCCGGCGCGAGTGCCGCTGCCAATCCATTGAATGATTGAGCGAGGTTCAACCTCTGAGCACTGGTTTCGCGGGGACCCAGCGCGACTGCATAGGGATTGGCTGCGGTTTCCAGAAATCCCAAACCACAGGCAATGACAAATAAAGCGAACAGAAAAAAGACATAGGATAGATTGTTAGCGGCTGGAATAAATAAAAACGAGCCTAACGAAAATAGGACCAGTCCTGTTACAATTCCGACTTTATAGCCGAACCTCCT
>CBHTUB010000283.1:0-7719 GCA_966095595.1 uncultured Chryseosolibacter sp.
CTTATAACGGCTGTAAAAACAAATATCATAGTTGGCCAGCTTTATCTTATCCAAATATCGCATGCCAGCCTTCAAACATTTTTCCGGACTACCGGGTGTAAGCACGAAAGTAAGATTAAGCGGCTTTTTGTCGGTTTTTGACTTTGACCCCCATTGATGTAAAAAAACGGGAATAGTTTTCGCATACAGGTATATTCGCACAAATTTTATGATCATGACGAAGAATTGCGGCGCTGGAATTTTTCTGGCCCTCCTGATGACCTTACAAGTCACCTTTGTTTCTGCCCAGCTTCAAGACAGCCTGCAGGCCCCACCGGAAGATTGGTTTCTGCGGGACCCTGAAAAAGATACGGTTCAGGGTGTAAGTGCAGAAAAAACTTACGCAAGCCTGCTGAATGGAAGACCTTCAAAAACGGTCCTTGTAGCAGTTATTGACAGCGGTATCGACATCGAGCACGAAGACCTGAAGGATGTCATCTGGACGAATGAGGACGAGATCCCCAACAACGGGATCGACGACGACAAGAACGGCTATGTAGACGACGTGCACGGCTGGAATTTCATCGGCGGGAAGGACGGGAATGTGAACGCGGATACGTATGAGGTAACGCGTGAGTATGCGCGCCTGAAACCTAAATATGAAAATATAGAAGAAAAGAAGGTCGGCAAAAAACAACGGGCGGAATATGAGCTCTGGAAAAAAGTAAAAGCCAAATACGAGCGTGACTCCAAGCACAGCCGCGACCAGTACGACATGTACAATCAGCAATATCAGCTTTACATCAATGCCTACCGCACGATCGATTTTTGCGACAGTGTGCTTGAAAAAGCATCCGGACGCCCGGTGTTGAAATCTTCACTGGCCAGCATCGAAGCAAAAAACGACACGGTGAACTTCGCGAAGCACACGCTGATGAAGATCATGGAAAGCGTTGAAGGCGATGTTGCGGCAAAACAATTTCTCGAAGAGCTCGACGGATACCTCGACCAGCTCAAAGAAGGGGTCGACCATTTCGACGTAGCCGTGAAATACGGATACAACACTGAGTTCAATTCACGCACGATCGTGGGCGACGACATCAACAACATCAACCAGAAAGGCTATGGCAACAACGATGTGGAAGGACCTGATGCGCGCCATGGTACACACGTAGCGGGAATTATTGGCGCCAACAGGAAGAACACCATCGGCATCAGGGGCATCGCAGACAATGTGAAGATCATGTCGGTAAGGGCCGTGCCAAACGGTGACGAGCGCGATAAGGACATTGCAAATGCAATTCTCTATGCCGTCGACAACGGCGCGCAGATCATCAACATGAGCTTCGGAAAGAAATTCTCGCCACAGAAGGAAGCCGTGGACAAGGCAGTGAAGTACGCTGAGTCGAAAGGTGTGCTGCTGATCCACGCGGCAGGCAACGACAGCGATAACCTCGACATGGAGTCAAACTTTCCCAACAGGAATTTCAGCTCCGGTGGTCAATCCAAAAACTGGCTCGAGATCGGTGCCTCTTCATTCGGTGCCGACGATCAGTTCGTGGGCTCATTCTCGAATTATGGAAAAAAATCGGTAGACCTGTTCGCTCCCGGTGTGCAGATCTACTCGACCGTCCCCAATGATCAATACGAAAATCTTCAGGGAACCAGCATGGCTTGCCCTGCAACGTCGGGCGTCGCAGCGATCATCATGTCGTACTTCCCCGACCTGACCGCTACCGAGGTAAAGGATATCCTGAGACAGTCAACACGCAAGTTCGACAACCTCAAGGTAACGAAGCCTGGCACCAAGGATGAGAAAGTGTTATTCAGCGAGCTGAGCAGCACCGGTGGAATGGTCAACGCCTACGAAGCCGTGAAGCTGGCGATGACGATGCAGACGAAGAAGCCAAAATAAGCTGTGAGCCCGAAGTAAGCTGCGAGCTATGAGCTGTGAGTTTTTTGGGTTCGGTCCGGATAGCGGAGAAATAAAATGAGAGGTGGCTGAGGCTGCCTCTTTTTTTTCTGCTGACATTTCGCTGTCTGCCGCAAACCAAAAGCTAAATGCTAAAAGCTAAATGCTAAAAGCTAAATGCTAAAAGCTAAATGCTAAATGCCAAACGCTAAACGCCAATCCACCACCCTACCGTCTGACCAACGACACAATATTCTCCACATGCGTTGTATGCGGAAACATATCTACCGGCTGGACTCCCGTGACATCATATTTTTCCGAGAGGATCTGCAGGTCGCGGGCCTGAGTCGCGGCGTTGCAGCTTACGTAGACGATTCGGGCGGGATCTGCCTGTAGCAACATTTTCGTGACGTCTTCGTGCATGCCGGCGCGTGGCGGATCGGTGATCACAACGTCAGGCTTGCCGTGCTTCGAAAGAAAATCGTGGTTCAGGAGATCCTTGATATCCCCCGCATAAAACTCCGTATTGTGAATATCGTTCAGCGCTGAATTTTTCTTTGCATCTTCAATCGCCTCTTTTACATATTCGAGACCGATCACTTTTTTCGCATTGCCCGCCACAAAGTTCGCGATCGTACCTGTGCCGGTGTAAAGATCGTAAACCATTTCGTGTGGCTGGATCCGCGCCATCTCCCAGGTCTTCTGATAGAGCACGTACGCCTGATCGGAATTTGTCTGGTAAAAAGATTTAGGTCCTACCCTGTATTGCAGCACACCTTTGCCGTCGGGGCGCTGCATCTTTTCGGTGATGTATGGATTTCCTTTCCAGCAGATGATATTCAGGTCGGCAAATGTATCATTCTTCTTGCCGTTGATCACGTATTGAAACGAAGTGATCTCGGGAAAATCTTTTTCAAGTCTTTTCAAAATGATCTCGATCCACTCCATTTTGTCATACGTCACCTGAAGGATGACCATGACCTCACCGGTATTGGCCGAGCGGATGGTGAGCGTTCGGAGAAAACCTACCTGCTTTCGCAGATCGAAGAAGGGTATATTGTTGCTGATCGCTTCATCGCGTGCTGCCAATCTGATGGCATTTGAGGGATCACCCTGCAAGTGACATTCCTGCACGTCGAAGACCTTGTCATACTTTCGGGGTATGTGATAGCCGAGTCCGGGCAGCTCTTCCCTGCCGCCGGTTGCCGAGGCGTCGAGCTCCTTGCGCGTGAGCCATCTCTGTGCCGTGAAAGTGAAGTCGAGCTTGTTCCTGTAAAATCTTGTCTTCGCAGATCCGATGATCGGCTGGATGGAAGGAAGCTTCAATCCCCCGAGCCTTTCGAGATTATCCACTACCTGCTGCTGCTTGTATTGAAGTTGCGTGTTGTAGTTGATGTGTTGCCATGAGCAGCCCCCGCACAGTCCGAAATGAATACAGAAAGGGTCTACCCTGTCCTTCGAAAAGGACGTGATCTCCACCACGCGGCCCTCCAGAAAGGAACTTTTTATCCTTGTAAGCTGGGCATTTACCGTATCGCCCGGGGCGCATCCTTCGAGGAAAATAACCTGTCCGTCGATTTTTCCCACGCATTTTCCCTCCGCAGCCATCGTGCCTACGAGGATATTCTCAATTACATCGCCTTTCTTCATTATCAGGAATGGTTTTTAAGCCTATTCAGGCGCAAAACTAGTCAAATTGGTCGTGTTTTTGACCTGTTCCGGATTCGTTATATTTATGGATTGAAGGTATGAAGCGGTTACTTCTATTTGTTTTACTTGTTCTGTCAGTCCCCGCGTGGTCCTCGCATATCGTAGGTGGAGAGTTTGAATTCCTTCACGTTTTCGATAACAGCTATCGACTGAGGCTGATCCTTTACCTTGACTATAAAACGGTTCGCAAAACCCCAACGGTCAGGGACGACATCGCAAGAGTACGCATCTTCAACAAGAGGACGAACCAGATCATGAGGGACGCGTTCTTCAACAATTTTTTTGTGCTGCAAAGTGTACCTGAGCTGGAGCAAATGGTAGACTATACCCAGATCGAATGCTCGAAAGGAGAAATTGAAACACTGAAAATCGTCTATGAGGCAACCCTTGTACTCGATCCTACCCTTTATACTGAACCCGAAGGATATTACATCGCGTGGGAACGGTGCTGCAGGAATTATATCATCAATAATATCTACAGCGACGATCCCCAGAACCCTCCCGACGTCGATCCCTATGCAGGGCAAACATTTTACCTGGAGTTTCCTCCATTGATGAAAGACGGACAACGTTTCATCGACTCGAGCCCAAGCCTGTTCCCCCCGCTGAACGACTACGCTTGCCCTAACAGATTATACTATGTGGACTTCTCCGGGACAGATAAGGACGGCGATTCACTGGTATACTCTCTCGTGACACCGCTGAATACCATCACCGCCGACGCTTTGCCACCCGACGATCTGCTGCCAAGACCGGGGCCTTATCCGGATATCGTGTGGCGACCCGGATTCAGCGAAGAACATATGATGCAAGGCTTGCCCGACCTCGCGATCTCCAAAGACGGCCTTCTGACCGTTACGCCTACCCTCTCCGGCCTGTTCGCCTTTGCCGTGAAGTGTGAAGAATTCCGTAACGGCGAAAAGATCGGCGAAGTGCGACGCGACTTCCAGATGTTCGTCGTCGACAACTGCGAGCCTGCGGAACCTCCCGTGATCGTGGCGAAGGAAACGTCATCCGACACTTATAGCCAAAACCTCAGCGTCAGCTTTGCCAATACCGTGTCGGACGAGGACCGGTGCATTGAAGTGAAGGTGACCGATGCCGATATCGAATCGGTTGCCCAGGGCAACTCTGAAAAAATAAAGATCAAGGCTATTGCGATCGGATTCAAGGCCGATATTCGTGAAGTGCTTCCACCGGTGAGCAATGCAACACTGGACCAGGCACATCCCGAAAAAGTATTCAGGATCTGCTTTGAAGAATGTCCCTACAATTCCACCGGATATTTTACGATCGGTATCATCGCGCAGGACGACGCATGCTCGTTGCCGTTATCCGACACAACTTTGATAAGCGTGTATGTCGAGCCGCCGTCGAACCAGGATCCCTATTTTGAAACCGCGGATGTCGATGATGCTATCCCTGTGAATGTCGAGAAGAGCTGGAATATCAGCGGCACCGATCCGGATGTCAATCCTCTGGAGATCACCGTTCTTACCGATGGCTTTCAACTCTCACAATATGGCATGTCGCTCCAGACCATTGCGCTGACAGATGGAAACTACGATGCAAAGCTGACGTGGGATCCTAACTGCGACGTTTTGAATTTTAGCGAACGGCAGGACTTTCAAGTGAAGATCGTGATGAATGACGTTGAATGCGATTTCAACGAGCCCGACACGATGACACTCGATCTTCACGTCGATATCCCCATAAACACGGCGCCTGTGCTCACTGCCGAGAGCTTATCCGAAGTACTGCTCACGAACAGCACGATCACGGCAAAAGTGAACCAGTCGATCATACTCGACGTTATTTCCAAAGACGTCGACGTACTCAGTCCTCACAACCAGATCACTTTGCTGCTCGATACCGCACTGAGTGACCTGCCTGCAGGATACAGCTTCGAAGATAAAAGCGGCATCAATAATGTCAGCAGCACGTTCTCGTGGTCACCGGACTGCAGTATTTTTGATGCGGGGCTCTGGAGCAAGAATTACAAATTCGTATTCAGGACCTTCGACAAATCGTGCGTCGAGGTAAAAGGAGATACGGTCACGATCGACGCAACCATAAGCGACATCGACAGCCGTCGCGAAGAGTTCCTGCCACCGAACGTAATCACTCCGAATGGAGATGGCCTGAACGAATTCTTCGGACTCGACGAGATCCTGAGGATGAGTGATTCGGATGTCATCCCCAATCTCCCGCTGGATAACTGCCGCGCGCGATTTGTGTCCATTCAGATCTTCAACCGCTGGGGCAAAAAGGTTTTCGAAAGTCCACTGCGCAATTTCAGGTGGTATGCGAACAACGAAGCACCGGGAATCTATTTTTATACCATACATTACACCGATACGGATTACAAGGGAACGGTGACGATTAAATAGCTGTTGGGGGTTGGCATTTGGGTGTTGGCGAGACAGTCGAGGGCGGTGAGGGCTTCAAGCTTCAGGCTACAGGCTGCAGGCAAATGATCTTTAAATGGCTAACGGCTAATGGCTAATAGCCAAAAGCACTCTCACAACTCTATCGGCTGCAGCATCTGATCTCTCACGTAGCCGACTTGTCCGTTCCAGAGGATCTTCATCCACACGTCTCTTTTGCCGATGATCTCTACGCGGTGGCCTTCGCCGGTGATGGTGAGCAGTGGTGCTGCCGGAGAGGGGCCTGTCATGATGTAGGCGGTCTTGGCGGTAAGGATCGCGCTGGATACGCGTTCGCCGAGATTGAGATGGGTTGCAAAGGCAATGATGATGACGATCAGCGCTATCGGTCCGGCTATGGGGCGTTTCTTCAACTTCATGCGCGTGTAGAAGATCGTGCTGAGCAAAAAGACAAGGATCGCCGCGAGGGCGATGCTGATGTAGGGATAATAGTCGTGATAGAAGGACAGGAAATGTTCCTTGTCGGATGCCGCGTAGCCGTCGAGGTTGTACTTGTCGGCGAGTTCTTCCATTTTAAAGAGGGCTTCCTTGTCGTTGGACGCCAGGTAATAAAGGTTGAGGTAGTAGAGGGCTTTGCCGACGTTGCCAAGGCCTTCCTGGATATAGGCCATTTTCAGGAGCATGGCGGGAGTATAGGCGTGTTTCCGGAGCAGCGTTTCATATTGCTGGAACGACTGCGTAAAACGGCCTTTGAGGTAAAGGGAATCTGCGGTTTTCAGCGTGGACTGGTCGGATTGAGCCAGAGATAATTGAAAAGTGGTGATTATCAACCCGATGCAAATCGCAACATTTTTTAAACTCCAGCTTTGCATTTTTTTCATATCCTATTACCTTTGCGTCCTCAATTACGGAAAAAGGTCAAACACAGGCAAGATTCCGGAAAGCTCAGGTCACTAAAATGGGTTGAGTGGTAATTGAAGACCGATTCCGTAGCTTCCCGATAGCTATCGGGAGTAGAGAAAAACATAAATCGGGAGACCCGATTCCGTAGCTCAGTTGGTAGAGCAATACACTTTTAATGTATGGGTCCTGGGTTCGAATCCCAGCGGGATCACGCACGAAGCCTCAGTTGATAATCAGCTGAGGCTTTTTTGTTTCTTGAAATGTCAATTTTAAATGTCCTTTGTGTGGTGATCCCGCTGGAATCTCGCGGCGTACTGAATCGTAAAGGCGACAGAAACGTGCGCGTGGGCGGGTGGACATGTGTGCAAAACAAGCGCGTATGAGCACCCGAAGCTGCGAGAAGGCACCCGCTAATTAAATGATCTTCTGAATTCTACCGGAGAGAGATTCGTTTTCGATTTAAATAGTTTATTGAATGAGGAAAGGTGTTCAAAACCCAGTCCATAGGCTATTTCGCTGATCGTTAGATTGGTTGTTGAAATTTGCTCCTTCGCTTTCTCAATGAGCTTATCGTGTATGTGATGCTGTGCACTTTGACCCGTGATGCTCCGCAACATGTCACTCAGATAACCTGGTGAAAGGTTCAAAGTATCAGCCAGGTATTGAACCGTTGGAAGTCCCCGCTCCGGCAGTTGTTCGTTATTGAAATACTCGTCAAGAATATCATCCAAACGTTGCAGGAGGTCGTGATTGACTGCTTTTCTGGTGATGAACTGTCGTTTATAGAATCGGTTGCTATAGTTTAATAATGTTTCAATTTGTGAAATT
>CBHTUB010000284.1:0-7704 GCA_966095595.1 uncultured Chryseosolibacter sp.
CCTACAGTCAATTGGAACACATGAACCGCAGTCTCGAAAAGATCATCGAAGAACTCAAGAAGCTTGGCACCAAATCCGTGGAAGTAGTATCTCTGCTGCGCAAGACTCCGGCGCGTGAGAAGTCGCTGCACGTTAAATACCTGGGCTTTGACATTGACGACGAGTTTGTACTGGGTTATGGCCTCGACTTTGACGGTCTGGGACGTAATTCCCGAGACATCAGGAAAGCAAACCGTTGATGGGGCGATTCGCAGTTAAATGAAATATTTTTATCTTGGTCAGCTTTTTCCCTTTGTAAAAAGCCCCATTACAATCAAAACATCGAATAAATGATCAACATTATCCTGTTTGGCCCTCCAGGCGCGGGCAAAGGAACTCAAAGCGCCAAGCTCATCGAAAAATATTCACTCACGCACATATCCACCGGTGACCTCTTTCGGAAACACCTGAAAGAAGGCACGCCACTGGGAAAACTTGCGCAGGATTTTATGAGCAAGGGCAATCTCGTTCCCGATCAGCTGGTGATCGACATGGTGGATGACAAGATCAAGAGCAGCGGAAAAATTTCCGGGATCATATTCGATGGATTTCCCAGGACTATTCCGCAGGCCGAAGCGCTCGATAAACTACTCGCTTCCAAAGGAACGCCCATCAAGACCCTGGTAGAGCTTGTAGTGCCGGAAGAGGAGTTAAAGAGCCGCCTTGCCGATCGGGCCACAAAGGAAAATCGCCCGGACGATGCCAAACCTGAAGTGATCGAAAACAGGATCAAGGTGTATAAGGCAGAGACCGTTGCCGTTGCCGAATATTATAAGAAGCACAATAAGTATTCGTCAGTGATCGGTGTGGGGGAGATCGATGAGATCTTCAAGAACATCTGTGTAGAAATCGACAAGAGCCTCCTGAAAAAATAATTGTGTCCTCTCCAAACTTTATTGATTACGTCAAGTTCAATTCGCGGTCAGGTCATGGCGGGCCCGGTTGCCTGCACTTCCATCGCGAAAAGTTCGTACAGAAAGGAGGGCCTGACGGTGGTGACGGAGGTCGCGGAGGTCATGTGATCCTGCGGGGAAACAAACAACTCTGGACACTTCTTCACCTCAAGTACCGGAAGCACGTTATAGCAAGTAATGGCAAGGGAGGAGAGGAACAAAACAGAACCGGGGCCGACGGAAAGGATGAGATCCTCGAAGTACCTCTCGGCACGGTTGCAAAAAACGCCGAAACAGGCGAAGTCATCTGCGAGATCAACGATGACGGACAGGAATTTATCCTGACACCTGGTGGACGAGGCGGAAAGGGAAATGCTTTCTTCGCCACACCAACCAACCAGGCTCCGCAGCACGCCCAACCTGGCGAAGCCGGAAGGGAAGAATGGATTGTCCTCGAGCTGAAGCTTCTTGCCGACGTCGGTCTGGTCGGGTTTCCCAATGCAGGCAAATCAACTCTGTTGTCTGTAGTCTCGGCAGCGAAACCGAAGATCGGAGATTATCCGTTTACAACCTTGACGCCAAACCTCGGTGTGGTCTCGTATCGTGACGGAATGTCTTTTGTCATGGCTGACATTCCTGGGATCATAGAGGGAGCAGCTGAGGGCAGGGGGTTGGGAATCCGTTTTCTACGTCACATTGAACGAAATTCCCTGTTGCTTTTCCTGATCCCCGCAGACTCTAAGAATATCATCGATGAGTATGAGATACTGTTGAACGAGCTGCGTAAATACAACCCTGAGCTGCTCGACAAGCGGAGGATCCTGGCTGTGTCGAAGTCCGACATGCTGGATGACGAGCTGAAGGCTGAGCTGAAAAAAGAATTACCGCGTGACCTTCCTGCAGTTTTTATATCATCGATCACACAACACGGGCTCGTAGAATTGAAGGACCTGATCTGGAAAAGCCTGCATTGAAAATCGGATATGACAGCCACTGGCCGTGTCAGATTCAATTAGTCAGTTTTTCATTTTAATCAGCGGCCCTGTCAAGCACACCGGCCCTGCAAAGGGACAAACTGTCACAAAACGTCCTTTGGCAGAATAATTGACAAGTTGCGCAGTAATCAATCTGTCAACAATGGAAAATACAACTCAACAGACTGAAGAGGTGAAGAAAAATAGCGAAGAATTGAGCGAAACCGCCGCTGCGAATCCTGCGGCTGAAAATACATCGGCGATATCCGAAAAGGACCAATCGGGTCAGGAGCAGAAGCTTCAGGCCGAGCTGGCAGAATCAAAGGACAAATACATCAGACTCTACTCGGAGTTTGAAAATTTCCGGAGAAGAACATCGAAGGAAAAACTTGAGATGATCCAATCCGCGAATGAGCAGTTGATCAAGGCACTATTGCCAGTTGTTGATGATTTTGAACGCGCGGAAAAGTCCTTCAGGGAAAAAAATGACCAGGACTCCGAGGGCTTCATGCTTATACAGAACAAATTCAGGAAGGTGCTGGACCAATACGGCGTTAAGCCGATGAACATCGCCGTGGGTGCTGACTTTAATCCGGACCTGCATGAAGCGATCACGCAAATACCCGCGCCTGACGAAACCCTGAAAGGTAAAATTGTCGATGTGGTTGAAAAGGGTTATTTGTTAAATGAAAAAGTAATACGCTACGCCAAAGTGGTTGTAGGTAACTAATAAGAACTGGCATGTCAACGAAGAGAGATTATTACGAGGTTTTAGGGGTCACGAAGTCTGCAACTCCGGAAGAGATCAAGAAAGCTTACCGGAAAGTTGCTATTCAATTCCACCCCGATAAAAATCCCGGCAACAAGGAGGCAGAGGAAAAATTCAAGGAAGCAGCCGAGGCTTATGAAGTTCTCAGCGATGCCGAAAAACGTGCCCAGTACGACAGATTTGGCCATTCACGTCCGGGCCAGGGTGGTTATGGCGGCCATCACATGAACATGGAAGATATCTTCAGTCAGTTTGGAGATATTTTCGGGGGAGGAAGTCCGTTCGAGAGTTTCTTCGGTGGTGGCGGAGGATCGCGCGGTGGCCGACGTCAGCGCAAGGGCTCCAACCTTCGCATCAAGCTGAAGCTGAATCTGGAAGAGATTGCGAATGGCGTTGAGAAGAAGATCAAGGTCAATAGACTCGTAAAAGCGGAAGGCGTCACCTTCAAAACTTGTCCAACGTGCCAGGGTACAGGGCAGATCCGAAAGGTGGTGAACACGATGCTTGGACAGATGGTATCCGCGACAACCTGCTCATCGTGTGACGGCTCAGGTCAGATTGTTGACAAGAAGCCTTCGGGAGTGGACAATTCTGGCCTCGTAAGCAAGGAAGAGATCCTATCGGTCAAGATACCTGCCGGTGTGGCAGATGGAATGCAGCTTTCCATGTCAGGCAAGGGCAACGATGCCCCTGGTGGCGGCATCCCGGGGGATTTGCTTATTCTCATCGAGGAGCAGGAAGACAAGCAGCTGAAGCGCGACGGCAATAACCTTATTTACGATCTGTATATCAACTTTGTAGATGCTGCGTTGGGCACCCACGTCGAGGTCCCGTCTGTCAGCGGCCGGGTAAAGATCAAGATAGATCCGGGCACCCAGAGCGGAAAAGTGCTTCGCCTCAGAGGCAAGGGATTGAGGGATCTTAACGGCTACGAGACTGGCGACCAGCTGATTTACGTAAATGTCTGGACCCCCAAAAAGCTGTCGGCGGAAGAGAAAACCATACTCGAAAACCTGCGCAATTCCCCTAATTTCCAGCCCAGTCCTGACGCAAATGAGAAAAGCATCTTTGAAAGAATGAAGGAGTTCTTCAGCTAAACTTAATTAAAGCGTTTACGTTCAAGACTTCTACGTAGTAGATTTTTGTCAATAATTGCCATAATCTTACACTCCGTAACTTATAGGGGGTCACTACGTAATTATTCATCATGCAGAAAAGTTTTTGGTTAACCGTATTCGCTTTGGTGATTGGGGGCGGGGTCTGGGGACAGATTAAGAAGCAGTTTACGGTTGAAAACAGCCCGTCTTGTGAAAATATCAGGCTTCAATTGAAAGCCAACAGTGGCAATTGTTTCATAAAACCAAGCCAGAATCCTGAAATTCTCAATGTTTTCACCAATCAGGATGAATCTACGTTTTCCCACAACTACAAGCGGGAGCTGAAAGGCAAAACCTGCGAGGTATATCTGAACCTCGAGGATATGAACTCAGAAGGCATTGGACAGACCATTTCCAGCCGGATGTTTGGCCCTTCGGATAAACCAGAGACCAATAAGCTCTGGAAGATGTACCTGACGGATTCCAAGCCATATATGCTGGAGCTGAATTACGGCGTGGGCAATGCGCATGTAGACCTCTCCGGACTTGCCATTAAAAAACTGAAGATCAATACCGGAAGCGCCGACGTGAATGTGGGATACTCATCCATGGAAAACCAGGTGGACATGGATACCTTCGCGGTGAAAGTGGACCTCGGTTCATTGAATGTGAAGAATCTGAACCTGTCGAAGACCCATTACATGGTTGCCGATGTCGGCTTCGGAAATATGACACTGGATTTTCGCGAGCAGCCGCTGGTGAGCAACAGGATCGTTGGCAGCGTGGGCGCCGGAAATCTTATCATTCTGTTACCCAATGATGAAACTCCTGTTCTTGTTCGGATCCACGAAAGCTGGTTGTGCAGCGTAAAGATGCCCGAAGCATTAAAGAAGATCGGCGAGAACACTTTCGCCAATAAAGCCTACAAGCAGAACGCCAAAAACTCCCTCACATTCGATCTTGACGTGTCGATGGGAAGCATCGTTTTCAAGGAGCAGACAAAGTAGCTTCGTCGCGGAGAATGGCTACAGGCTTAACGCCGCAGGCTTCAGGCATCAGAAATAATCAGAGATCTTAAAGCAAATCCCAGTTTTTCGCGTGAGTCGCAAATACCAGATCCGGTCCAACCGTCTTCCGGATACAACTTTTTACTTTTCCTGTAATTCCTTCCTATCTTTTAACACTAATTGACCGCAAGCAGCGATTGATCAGCTATTTTACTCAAATCTATTAACCCCGTGGAAGCATTAAAGGCAACCGGTGTCACCAAGCGGTACACCAATCATACTGCGCTCGACAACGTCGACATTACGATTCCCGACAGATCCATATATGGACTGCTTGGGCCCAATGGTGCAGGAAAGACTACACTTATCAGGATCATCAATCAGATCATCAATGCCGACAAGGGCGAGATCTCGATCTTCGGCGAGCGCCTTCAGCAGAAGCACATCGGTACCATCGGGTATCTTCCCGAAGAGCGGGGCTTGTATAAAAAGCTGAAGGTGGGCGAGCAGCTGATTTATCTTGCGCAGCTTAAAGGCCTCAGCAGGGCAGAGGCTGTAGAGAAGAGCAAAAAATGGATAAAGAAATTCGAAGTTACCGAATGGTGGAATAAAAAGGTTGAAGATCTCAGCAAGGGGATGGCACAAAAGGTACAGTTTATCAGCACCGTAATGCATGAGCCCCGGCTGATCATTCTCGATGAACCATTTTCGGGTTTTGATCCGGTGAACGCCCAGCTGATAACGCAGGAGATCTTCGAGTTGAGGGAGAAAGGCAGCACGATCATTTTCTCTACGCACCGTATGGAAACCGTAGAGGACCTTTGCGATCATATTGCCCTGATCAACAACTCGAGAAAGATACTCGAAGGCTCAAAGAAACAGGTGAAGGATACTTACCGCAGCAATACGTTCGTGGTCGAACACAAAGGAACGTTATCGTATCTCAACGGGCCATATGAGATCGTTTCGCAAAAGCGCCTTGACGACGATCATTATCAGTCACATATCAGGATCGGAGACAAGCGTTCTCCCAACATATTGATCCGCGAATTGACGGACGTCACCGAAGTACACAGCTTCGTCGAAAAGATCCCGACCATGAGCGAGATCTTCATCCAGCTGGTGAAGGGAGAACCTTCGGTTCAATCAAAAGCAGAAGTAAACATCAACGCATAGATCCTATAGACATGAATAAAGTCTGGTTAATATTTCAGAGAGAGTTTTTAAACCGGGTTCAGAAGAAATCTTTTCTCATTGCTACCGTCCTTGTGCCGTTGATATTTCCCGCCATCATCGGTGTGATGGGATATATTTTTGTCAAGCAGGAAGAAGGAGCCGGGAAAACGGTCATTCATGTTCTTGACGAAAGCGGAAAGATGCAGCTGGAGTCGACGGACCGATATGAATTTATTCACGTAAAGGGCGATCTGGAAACAGCCAAGAACGGTATAAAGAACTCGGATGCATTTGGTGTGCTCTACGTTCCGGACTTTGAATTGTCGAATCCCAAAGGCCTGATCCTGTTTGCAAAGGAAAATGTCAGCATACGCAAAAAGGGCGACCTTGAGGGTATCCTTGAAGATAAGATCCATGACCTGAAATTGTTGCAGTTCAACATCGACAAGCAAACGTTGAAAAACCTGAAGACGGATGTGTCACTGGATAGCAAGAATGTCGGAGAAGACGGTGTCGAGAAGTCAGACAATACCCAGGCGTTTTACGTTCTCGGATTTATACTCGGTATCCTTATTTACATTTTCGTGATCGTCTATGGAATGCAGATCATGCTCGGCGTGATCGAAGAGAAAACGAGCAAGATCGTGGAAGTGCTTGTATCGTCGGTGAGGCCCTTTCAGCTTATGCTTGGTAAAATTCTCGGAATTGCCGCGGTGGGGCTTGTTCAGTTTGCGATCTGGATGGTGTTGATGTCGGTGTTGTCAAGTGCAGCATTCAACATGATCGGAATGGACAAGCCACAGAAGCAAGCAATAGAGCAGATGACGAAACAGATGAATGATCCGGAAGTAGCTGTCGCGATGAACGACAATCCCGTGGCGGAGATCAAAAAGGTCCTGGACGAGCTTCCTATCGGTTGGATAGCATTCAACTTTGCATTCTTCTTTCTCGGCGGGTACCTGCTCTATGGATCGTTGTTCGCAGCGGTTGGCGCTGCCGTCGATTCGCAACAGGAGGCGCAACAATTCAATCTGCCGATCATGTTGCCACTGATCATTGGCTACTTTGCGTTGTTCATGTTCATACTTCCCGATCCCCATAGCACGGCAAGTTTCTGGTTCTCGATCATTCCATTTACGTCTCCCGTTGCCATGGTAGGGCGCCTTGCCTTCAATCCTCCGTTATGGCAGGTGATCCTGTCGCAGGTCCTTCTGGTCGGTGGTTTTATTTTCACCACATGGATAGCTGCCCGCATCTACCGGGTGGGAATACTCATGCATGGCAGCAAGGTGAACTACAAGGTGCTGGCGAAGTGGTTTATGATGAAGGGCTGATTGGAAGGTTGGATGCTTTTGCATTCTGCGTTCTGGGTTGGGCGTTTAGCGTTCCGGATTCTGGGTTTCGCGCGCTTGAGCGTCGGGCTTTGGTGCACGTGGTGTGAACGATTTTTTGAATAACTTACGGAGGTGGCACAAAAGATCAACGTTTCTCCCGGCGACTTCTACCGCGATAATCCCCGAATAAAATGGATCGTGCTCGCAGTGTCATTTCTCATAAGTGTAGGATCCATTTATTATACCAATGTTCTCGTTAGTCAGCTGAAAGATCGGGAGCGCCAGCAGGTGCAGTTGTTCGCCAAGGCGATCGAGTATACGCTGAACGAAAGCCTTAACAGCCATATATCCTTGGTTGCCGAGGAGATCCTCCATAAGAACAACTCCATCCCTACCATTTGGATCACCAAGGACG
>CBHTUB010000285.1:0-7690 GCA_966095595.1 uncultured Chryseosolibacter sp.
CGCGTTTCCTTGTTCAGCTTTTGCTTTTGGGCTAAGACCGCGCTTAAGCGACTCCGTTTTTCCGAAAGACCCATCACCGAGCTTGTTGCCAGATACAACGCTTGCAGGCAATCGCCATACACGGTTTACAAGACGAAAAAACAATGGACAAGATCCGAAGTGGGTATCGTGTTCGGCATGAACCGATCAACCCTGGCCGTAGACAAAGCGTTACTATTCTCCAGACAGCCGAATCAATATCACTCCACGTATTTCTCGATCGGTATCTCGGCGGCATTCTGGTCGCCGAAGTTATCAGAACGACTCGCGTTTCAACCCGAAGTTCATTTGTCAGCCGCAGATTATTCGTCGCTGATAGTTGAGCCGAATGCATTCTCTACTACCTATTACGAAGCCCGCTGCGAGGTCACTACGATATCAATGCCCTTGATGCTGCGCTATTCCTTTCCCGGAAAAAAGTATTCCGTGAAGCTGAATGCGGGCCTTAACTTTGATCGCCAGATCAAGTCGAGTACCAGGAACGTTCGTGAGCTCGTGCAAAGTCAGAGTGGCGCTGTGTTTACCGAGAGCGGACAGATGTTTCCCGTCTCTAAAAATCAAATCGGTTATGTGGGCGGTGTAGGGATTATCAGATCCTTTTCGAAATTTGGCGTCGGATTGCTTTTTCGTTATACAGCTTCGGATCTATTTTGCGAGATACCGAATATGCACGTCCGGCACGAAAAATTATCACTCTCCCTGGCCTTGCAAAAGCAATGAAGACAATTTACCGGTGGTCATAGTCAGTAATGAACTGACAACCCGAAATATTTTTACACTCGTTGCTCTTCAACGAAAATAGCTGATATTGGTATGACATATTTCACGCGGTTATGGGATTTACAGCTTCCTTAAATACAAAGATCGCCCTTGCCGGCCTTGTCGCGGCCTCCGCATTAAGCATTCTTTCCATGGGCACGTTGGGGTATATTCTGTATTATCCCGTTTCAATTTTTCTTAAGAACTTTGATGCTCCAGCCCAGTGGACAGGAGATTGGGTGTGGCCCACCACTATTTGGGTAGGATTACTTTGGTCGTTTGGATTTGTGTTGGCAGGAGTGCTCACCTATTTCCTGTTGAAGGCGTCAGGGGGCCGCTACATTACTTATATGACTTATCCGATTTTTTTATGGATATGGGCGTATTTTCTCTGGTATTTATTTCTGAGTTACTACTCTTCCGCGATCGTTCCCCTCGCCAACCATTCCGCTCTTTCGCGATATTTAAACAAGCCACTGGTGCTTACCGAAACATGCTATCTTCGACGCATTCCTGATGACGAGGTTGATAAGTTCAAAGATAAAGAGCTTGTGAAGGTAAATCCGTATTATATCGACAATGACAGCTTGCAGAAAGAAAAAATATTGAAAGGCGAGGCGATTACCATCTCGGAATTTGTCGGTTACAAACGTGGCGGGAGAACACGTATTTTCGCGTTTGGCCGATATGTAAATCAGGAAGATCTTTCCAGCGAGTTTCAATATGAATGGGAGCTTTCCTTCTCCCGACCGGGCCTCGTACAGGCCCCATGGCAACATTCCAATGACGTAAATGTTCCATGGGAGGAGTAAACTGAAGAGTTCTGGTAATATCTCTTGCTTAGTTCCAGTCCGCATCTGCGCCGTCATTGCACCACGCGCGCCAGCAAGCAAACCAGGCCGATCAGCACGAAGATCGAAAACGAGACAATCCTATTGATCACTTTCTTTTTCATCGCAGCTATTTGATGATCATCATACTTCCACTGGAAAGACAGCACCTGAGAAAATTGGCGATCTCGTTTTGTCCGAGAGCAAGGGCGGCAAAAATTGCCGTGCGGTATCCGAACTCCGAATGTTTGATCAGGATCCGCTTAAGCGTGGTTGAAAACTGGTTGACGAAGTTCGTCCATGAACTTTCAGTTGTGCAATTTTTGTAAGGCTTTTGATTCAGCACATTGAGAAGGCCTTCAAGCCTTGTGCAATGGTTCTTATTTTCTTCGGCTTCAAGCGCGATACCTTGTTTGACATGAGCTTCGCTTGTATTGATGCGCAGCGCTTCGAATATGCCTGATATTTCTTTTTCAGAATTATATAAGGCAGTGGTCTGGTCCAGCAGTCGCTGAAATTGGTTTTCCATTGTTTTCATAACCTTGATATCTATTCTGTGATTCGTAGAATAAAGATATATCAAGGTGGGGGTGAAAGCCATGCGGTTGCGCAGGGGAAAGGCTGATCTTTGTCAGCATCAATACGACCGTTCGAATTCGTAGCTGTGAAATCTTTCGAAGGCGGCTTTTTCAAGTTCTTCACGGTGATTCGGATGGGCGATCTGGATCAGCGCTTTTGCACGTTGACGCATATTCTTTCCATACAGGTACGCAACGCCATATTCGGTAACGATGTAATGAGCGTGAGCGCGTGTAGTCACTACACCTGCCCCGGGTCGTAACATCGATACGATCCTCGATTCACCCTTCGACGTAGTGGAGGGAAGGGCGATGATCGGTTTACCGCCTTCGGAAAGGGCGGCTCCTCTCATGAAGTCCATCTGTCCACCGACTCCCGAGTAATGATAGGTACCGATGGAGTCTGAGCACACCTGACCGGTGATATCTACTTCCAGCGCACTGTTGATCGCCGTAACCTTTGGATTCGTCCTGATCACTGCAGTGTCATTCACGTAATCGATGCCGAGGACGGCTACAGAAGGATTGTCATTGACAAAGTCATACAATTTCCTGCTGCCCAGTAAAAAGGAGGTTACGGTTTTTCCTCTATATTTCTTCTTGTGCTGGTTCGTGATCACACCTTTTTCGATCAGAGGTATGATGCCATCGGAAAACATTTCGGTGTGAACGCCGAGTTCCTTGTGATCGATGAGACTCGATAATACAGCGTCAGGTACGGCGCCGATGCCCATCTGAAGTGTTGCCCCGTTCTCTACGAGCTCCGCACAGTGTTTTGCTATGCGTGCAGCAATTTCAGTTTGAGGGCTGACAAGTTCCGGTAGCTGCTGGTCGGCATAGACCATTGCGTCAAACTTGCTCATGTGTACGATGCCATCACCAAGTGTTCTGGGCATGTTCTTGTTTATCTGTGCTATAACAACCCTGGCGTTGACGACGGCAGCTGCGGCTATGTCAACGGAGACTCCGAGTGAACAATATCCATGCTTGTCGGGTGGCGACACCTGAACGATGGCGACATCCAGTGGAAGTATGTTCTTTCTGAACAGCAGGGGAATCTCGCTAAGAAAAACCGGAACATAGTCCCCGCGTCCGTTGTTGATGGCTTCCCTGATATTTTCAGAAACAAACAGCGAATTAATCCGGAAGTTGTCTTTGTATTTTCGGTCGGCAATAACGGCATCTCCCTGGAGGCTGATGCTCACGAGCTCTACATTCCAGAACCTTGATGCCTGCTCTGCAAGCCGGTTCAACAGGAAATGCGGTGTCGCTGCGCCACCATGAATGAAAACTCTGTTGCATGGCTTGATCAATGCTATGGCTTGTTCTGCTGATGTAATCATATTAATTATAGAATAGGGAGTTATTGGTGGAAAACGAATACAGGGTAATTGCAATATGCGGAGATGTTCTTGATGATGCTTTTATGAAAAAGACGTTGTATCAGGTTTCGATGGACGGAACACAACGCAAGTGCGTCGGGCTGATTTCTCAGGATGTAGCTGTTGATACTTTGTGCAACTTCGGCAGATCTGATGGTGTCGTATTTGAAGTTCAGGTCGTCGCCATAGAAAGTGCGGATAATGAACTGTAGTTCCCTCAGATCGTCCTCAGCTTCCTTGCTATAAGATTCTTCCATTACCTGAAGGATGGTAAGCTCGCACTTCAGCGTTTTGGTGATGGGCACAAGCCGGGTCAAAGGTAAATTTCTTTCCTTCAGGTAGTCGAAGGCGTAGACGATGGTCTTGATTTCACTGTATACATATCCGGCGGGCACCAACAGTACGGGGATCTCGCTTTTCAGAATGGCATTGTACGTGTTGCTTCCGCCAAAGAACTGATACAGATCATCGGGGCCGTCGGTACCCATAACGATCAGATCGTACCCTTGTGCCTTGTCGTGGATCACCGAGCTTAGTTTGCTTGAGCTTGATTCCACTTCGGCATAGCAGCTTATCTTGAAGGCCTGGCTTATTTGTTGGCTTTCTTCCTCGAGCCGTTCCGCGGCGCCGGCGAGCGCCATCCCTCTTCCCCGGAGCACTTCTGCAGGGGTGAAGTCAAATACCGATTGCACGTTCAGCAGCGTGAGGCTGCAATGTGTTGTCTGCGCCAGCTTTGCGGCATAGGCAATAGCGTTTTGCGCAGTTTCAGAAAAGTCTGTGGGACATAGTATCTTCTTCATGGCAGTATAATTAATCCTTTTTGGCTTTCGCGTCGTTGCGTTGTTCTTTTTCAAGCTTTTTAAAATATCGCCTGAACAGGAAGTTGTGTTTCAATGCTTCCATGTTCTGATTGAACCGGTCCGTACCCTGCTCGATGTTGGACGCGCTTTTGAATAGTTTCACACGCAGCGACGTATCGCTGAGTATCAGTCCCGCTGTTCCGTCACCTTGCCGGAGGTCGTCGACAACCAGTTGCAGGTCTTTCATCATTTTGGATGTTTGTGTGCTTGCGTCCTGGATCTGTTGAAGCGATGCAGTCAGTCGATACGACAGTGTGGTGTCGGTAAACAGGCGGGTAGCTATACCGTTACCCTTTTCAAATCTGGCGACGATATTTTTTGCATTCTGTGTCAATGCTGATGTATTTGTTCCCGCATCTTTGAAGTTGTGAACCGCCATCCTGACATCCTGTGTGATGGCTGTATCGGTCAATAATGTCCACAGGCTTTCGCTTCTGTTCAGTTTCTCGGTTATGTCGTAAAGATTGCTGGTGATCCTTGCGAAGTTTTCATTTGTCGTATTCAGTGTTCTCAGCATTTCATCTGTCTCCACGGGTTTCCTCGAGAAGATGAGGTCGCCGGCATCGACAGGTTCTGCATCGCCGGGTTGCGAATTGATGTTGATCAGTTTGTTACCCATGAGTCCGTCGGTTCCGATGGATGCGATCGCATTTTTTTTCAGGAAGGGTCTCATTTTCTCGTCGATCAACATGGTGACGGTGATGGCGGTGTCGTTCTCGATCGAGATAGATTTGACGGTCCCGACGTCGATGCCTTTAAAGCGAACGTTGTTCCCCGGGACCAGCCCGTTTACGTTGCTGACCGTTGCCTTGATGGTGAAGGTATTGCCCAGGAGATTCCGGTTTTTGCCGATCATGTACAACGTAAATACAAGGAAGACTACTCCTGCAATTACGAATACGCCCACTTTGGTGTTATTTAAAGTCTTGTTCTTCATAGCTAGTCGAAAAATTCCCTGACCTTCGGATCGTTTGAATGTTGTAGGTTGTCATATGTATCGTTAGCATAACATTTACCATCGATCAGCATGATGACACGGTTTGCTGTGGCATTGATACAGTGCATGTCGTGCGATATCACGATGGACGATGTGTTATATTTTTTTTGAACTCTCACGATCAGCTGGCTGATTTCCCGCGCCGTTACCGGGTCTAGTCCGGTAGTAGGTTCATCATACAGAATAATGGCGGGCCGCAGAATGAGGGTTCGTGCCAGTGCGATGCGTTTTCTCATTCCACCCGACAGTTCTTCCGGCATCATATCGACCGTGTGTGCCAGGCCGACGTCGGTTAGAACTTCCAGCACCGCGCTTTCCGCCTTGTCTTCGCGCTCCTCCTTTTCCCAATGTCGTCTCAGCGGAAACTCGAGATTTTCGCGGACGGTCATGGAATCGTATAAGGCATTACTTTGAAATAAAAAACCGACACGCGCCCGCAATGCATCAAGCTCTTCCTTGGTGAGATCGTCTACGTTATTTCCAAGGACGACTATTTTTCCATTGTCGGCTTCAATGAGATTGATAATGCATTTGATCAAAACCGATTTTCCGGATCCTGACTTACCAAGGACCGCCAGCGTTTCGCCCTGTAGCAGGGAGAGCGAGAAGTCGCGGAGTACGTGATTGTCTCCAAATGACTTATTCAGTTTTTCTATTTTGATCACCGCGTTATCCATATTGTCACGTTAAACCGAGAAGATCAGTAATCTGAACAGCGATCAGGTCCACAATAAATACGAGCAGTGACGATACAACCACTGCCGAGTTGGCCGATCTTCCAACTCCCTCGGTTCCTTTTTTTGAATTATACCCTTTATAACATCCGATAATTCCGATGGCAAATCCGAAGAAGAAAGTTTTGACCAATGACGGCACTACGTCTCCGAAGCTCAATGCATCGAACACTTGCGTCCAGTACAAATGCCAGCTTACCTGGCCCCGGATATTTACGCCGAGATAGCCGCCATATAACGAGATAGCATTTGACAGACTCGAAAGTATAGGCAGCATCAGCGTTGTGGCCATTACCCGGGTGACAATAAGGTAGCGGAAGGGATTAGTGCCGGAAACGTCCATGGCGTCTATCTGTTCCGTCACTTTCATCGAACCCAATTCGGCTCCCATTCCCGAGCCTACTTTGCCGGCGCATATCAGGGCCGTGATGACCGGAGAGATCTCCCTTACGAGCGAAACCGCTACCATCGCTGGCAACAACGATTCTGCTCCGAACTCCACAAGTGTCGGGCGCGATTGAATTGTCAGCACCAGGCCCATGATGAACGCTGTTGTGCCGACAAGGGGTAAGGATTTATAACCTACCCAGTAGCATTGCCGGAAGAATTCTTCAAACTCCTGTCTTCGCCTGAACAGTTCTTTAAAGAACCTTGTCACGAACCGTGCGATATCGCCGGTCTCGGTGAAGAATTGTGTGTTGATTTTGAACAAAGATTCCACGATGGCCAGTTTGTTTCCATCAAAGATGTCTTGTGAGCGTTGAAAAAAATGTGATGCTGGTCAAGCAATTAAATGATAAATGTCATGTTCCGATGCATCATTTCAGAGTCGTTGTCCAGACGGGAAGGTTCACGTGATTCACGAGGTCTTCCGCGATACTGCCAGTGAAGAAGTGTGTCAATCCCGTCCAACCGTGGGTGCCCATGGCGATCATATCGGCATCGATGTCTCTGGCAAATCTGTAGATGCCTTCTTCCACATTGTAGTCGGTGCGAACTTCGATCTCACAGTTTTCGAAGTTGCCGGATTTGGTAAAGCTCCGGAGCTCGTCGAGCGCCTCGGAGTCATTCCTGAAAATTCGTGGCGTATTGATCCAAAGAAAATGCAGGCTGGCACCGAAGAATGATTGGAGCTTTTTGAGTCTTTCGCTAAACCGTGTATCCATTTGGTTTGGCGACACTGGCACTACTATTTTTTTGATATCCCGTCCGGGATCTTTTCTGATTGCGAATACAGGTACAGGTGAGCGTCTTATCACCTTGTCGGCATTGGAGCCCCAATTGCCGTCGCCTTCGCCATGTGTCCCCATTACGACGAGGTCGATCGCATTTTCCTGAATATGGTTTAGGATGTCCGGTACGAGTGAGCCGATGGTATGTTCGAATGTTGCCGGCAGTGTGAGGGGGCAGTACTTCTCCCACATGGTCCTGAACCTGGGTTAAGCATCTTTCTCCATGTCTGTGAGAAAGTTTAGGTTGAAGGCTTAGCTTTGCGAAAGAGTGGAGTAACC
>CBHTUB010000286.1:0-7674 GCA_966095595.1 uncultured Chryseosolibacter sp.
CAGACCTTGCTGATCAGTATTTGAAATATTTTCATTTTTCGACCCAACGGAAGATTGGAGTTCCCGACCAGAACCTATCTCACCCTTCCTTTCAGAAGAACGTCGCTCACCGTCTCCGGCGAGATTTCTGTTCTCCCGGACAAGAGCTGATCCTTCCCTTCCGGCAATGTTCTTCCTCCCGGAATTTCCCTTTTTCCGTTCGAAAATGACCTGCTCTTCGTTATCCGATGAAGTTTCCCCGTCGTTTCGATCAGAAGACAGGCGATCGCCATCCGAAGTTTCATTGTTTTTCTTTTCGTCGAGCGTTGAGACTCCGCTTTTAGAAATGTCCTTTTGCTGCCGGCCGGATGAGGGCTGTACCACTTTCTTCGAATTCATTTTTTTCTGTCCGGAAACCTTTCCCTCATTTTCACTCGCAGAGACGTCTTCGCCTTTCAACAACTGTTGGCTTCCGGATGTAGGATCTATTTTTTCACTATCTGACCCAACCACGTCCTTTTTCTGGTGATCATTGTCGTGCGTCGCCATTGATTTGGTCTGATCTTCATTTAATTTTTCCGATCCAGTATCCGCGACTTTCGAGTGTTGTGTGGCGCCTGTTATATCTTCAATGCGTTTCCCTTCGCCACGATCGTCAGATATGGAATCTGAGAGGTTGACCGAGTCCTCGTTCAGCGAATAACGATTGACGGACTCTCCAGGCGAGTTCAGCATCAGCGGCACCACGAGCATCAACAGCGAGAGCACTGACAGCACACCCGCGGCGACCTCCATCCGGAAAGCTGCAACTTCAAAGCGTAGTCCTGATTCGATTCCCCTCCAAACCGTTTCATCCGGAGCTTCCGTATAGTTCTTCAACTGCTCAGGCATAGGTCTGACGGGAGGCGGGATCGCGCCCTCCATTTTATTCCATAGATCGTTGTCAGGCTCCTCCTCAAAATTCCGGAGGCGTCTGCGCAATTCATCATCTGGGATATCGTCAAGCATATCTTTCATACCGGAGCACGCCCACAGCGTTCAATTTTTCCTTTAGTATTGTTTTCGCATACACCAGCTGCGACCTGGAAGTTGACTCTGAGATCTTCAAAATCCCTGCAATCTCTGCATGTGAATATCCTTCTACCACGAACAAGTTGAAAACAACCCGGCAGCCATCGGGCAACCCATTGATCGTTTTTATAAGGAACTCATCTCCAATGTTCGAGAGTATCAGCTCATGATCATTGTTCTGTGAATCGGCTGTTTCGATCGCGCTGAAAGTATACCGTTTATTTTTATGGTAGTAGTCAACAGCAGTGTTGATCGTGATACGAATCATCCAGCTTTCCATCGCCTCCGACGAATCGAGCTGATTGATCTTCGTAAAGATCTTGATAAACGACTCCTGCAAGACATCCTGGGCTTCCTCCCTGCTGGATGCATAACGCCGGCAAACGCCCATCAACCTCGATTTATAAAGATCATAGAGCTCCCGTTGCGCCTTCCGGTCACCGCTTTTGCATCGCTCCATCAATTGAATATGCTTCGTCATTAAGTGGGGAAACCACGCGGCGGCGCGTGGTTCTTTAATGTTGCATTTCTATTTTTCTATTCAAGCCTTATCGTGACAGTTGCCTCCGAACACTTGTTATCATCAATGCATAATCTGTAAATAAACTGGTCTACAAATCCTACCCCCACCGAATCCGGGAAAGTGTAGAAGTACGACTCCGTGTCTGCATGCAACAGACTACCCGCCGATGGCGGTGAGACAATATACTTTACCGGAACTCCTCCGCAAATACTGTCGTTGTGCAATACAGGCAAATAAACCGTATGCGATGTTGTGTCAGAGGAAATCGTGTCAGCAGAAAAAGTATAATCATCATCGATTGCCACATACATTTCGCACGGACGCGGTTTAGAGATATACACATAGCCGAACGCAATCTCATTACCGTAAGTGACCTGATAGATGAAATAATCCTCGTATTCAAAATTGGCATCTGGGGTGTAACGGATCCTGTTATCAGATATCACCTCGGCAGTCCCATGGGCAGGTAGATTCATATTCAAATCAGGAATGGAAACCTGCGCAGGCACAAGGAACACCTGGACAAAAGTCGAATCCGGATTACAGAAAAAATCATTGCCAAGCACGGCGATGTCGACATAAGCCGAGGAGTCCGGATAAGCGACGTGGTCATTATTGACGAAAAAGCCATTACAGGGTACATCCGTTGAATCCGGTGAAATGATGATCACGACCGTATCACTTCTCAGGAATGTGTTATTACCAGAGAATATGGATACGAGGAATCCATCGGTAGCAGACGTGACGTTCTCATGTTTCGTGTACTGGATCAGATCTTTACCCAGAGGCGTAAGTGACCCGTATTGAGGATCAGAGGATACCTGCAGGACCACATCCATGTTCGCATTGACCAGCGAACGAAGGTTGATGATACCGGAACTTGATGGAGTGATATATATTGCGTTATCGCTCAATTCCGCAGATTCGATCGGCCGCTGATCCGACTCCAGGGTGTCGCAGGAGTAGAAGAGCAGCCCCGACAAAAGCGTTATCAAACCGGCGTGGCCCAATATCCTGCCTATTTTGTTCTTTTTTTGATTCATAAGAAGGGGAGTTATGTGTGTTTGCAGGTAAGACCATACGTTTTAATAAAACGCTGGAAAAATATTTTAATTTTTTTTGGTCCCCATGACTTTCGTACGTTTGGCCTCCGAACGTCTATAATAACGAAATTTTTAAAATGAACACAGTTAGCGCGGAGATCCTCACCATTGGCGACGAGATCCTGTACGGACAGATCGTGGATACCAATTCGCAATGGATGAGCGTGGAGCTGGCAAAAACGGGAATCAAGGTCATACGAAAGACAACAGTCGGAGATGTTGAATCGGATATCCTGACGGCATTTGCCGAAGCCGGGAAAAGAGCCGATATCATTCTGATCACCGGTGGCCTTGGCCCCACCAGCGACGACCTCACCAAACCCTGTCTTGCGAAATACTTCAATTGTGAAATCCGGATTCATCAGGAAGCTCTTACGGAAGTCACGGAATTTTTCAAAAGTCGCGGACGCGAGCTCACTGAAGTGAACAGGCAACAGGCCGCATTGCCGACATGCTGTGAGAAGATCACCAATAAAATGGGCACGGCACCGGGGATGTGGTTCGAAAAGAACTCGAAGGTATTCGTATCGATGCCGGGCGTGCCTCACGAAATGAAGCGCATGATGACAGACATCATCATTCCCAAACTGCAAACTGTTTTTAAAACACCTACTATACACCACACGGTGATCAGGACTGTCGGCATCGGCGAATCATTCCTGGCGGAGAAAATCGAATCGTGGGAAAGATCACTACCTCCCCACATCAAGCTCGCGTACCTTCCTAATCTCGGTGAAGTGAAATTGAGATTGACTGCGATCGGCGATGATGAGAAGAAACTAAAACAGGAATCCGACGACCTGGTTGAATCGCTGAAACAGCTGGCCGGTGAGTTTATTTTTGGCATCGGAGAAGATCCGCTGGAAGTTGTGCTCGGAAGAACACTGACAGCGAAAAAGCTCACCCTTGGTGTCGCCGAAAGCTGCACCGGAGGATTTCTCAGTCACCTGATAACATCTGTACCCGGAAGCTCACGTTATTTCATGGGAACCGTGGTCGCCTATGACAACAGGGTCAAATCGGAGTTTCTGAATGTCCAGCCCGAAACGCTGAACAATTTCGGCGCGGTAAGTGAACAGGTTGTATTGGAGATGGCACAAGGCGTCAGGCAAAAGCTCGGATGCGACATCGGCGTCGCGACAACGGGCATCGCCGGACCTGATGGAGGTACCGGCGAAAAGCCGGTAGGCACTGTGTGGATCGCCTACGCTGACAACCATGGCGCTACAGCAAGAAAGCTTCAGTTATCTAAAGACAGATCAATCAACATCCGGATGTCGTCGGTCGCTGCCCTCAATCTGATCAGGCTAAATCTTTCAAAATAGATTCTCACCATCTGTTACCGCGAGAGTGCGTTTAATGAGATCAGGGTGATTGATTTCATATCTGCCGTAAGGGTTAGATTGCTGATTTGGGATTCGGCTCCAATCACTTGTGGCACTTACTGCCGTCTGCCTAACGCTCACTAGTCTCCAAATGATTTCAATCTCGCGTGTGAAATTAACTTCAACATTGAGCGTTGACTGGAAATCTAGCGGTATAATTGTATCCCAAACCAAACCAATTTATTAAATGGCATCTTTTGTCACCACTTCTACGCAGGCAGTCAGTACAGACTCCAGCAAGAGCTATACGCTCCCTTTGATCATATTGACAACGTTGTTCTTCATGTGGGGATTCATTACGTGTATGAACGACATATTGATCCCGTTTCTGAAGAACATCTTTAATCTGACCCCGGCAGAGTCCGGTTTCATACAATCCGCGTTCTTTGGTGCATACTTCGCAGTGTCCCTGATCTATTTCATCATCTCTGCCAATGTTGGCGATCCTCTTGCAAAGATCGGATACAAGAACGGCATCATCGTTGGACTCCTGACGGCTGCCGTAGGGTGTCTGCTCTTTTATCCTGCAGCGGAAATGACAAGTTATCCTACGTTTCTCGTCGCATTGTTTGTCCTGGCCAGTGGCATCACCATTTTGCAAATGGCAGCTAACCCCTACGTTGCTTTGCTTGGCAACGTTGAAACCTCCTCAAGCCGCTTGAATCTTACCCAGGCGTTCAACTCGCTTGGTACAACCATCGCACCGATCATCGGAAGCATTGTGATCTTTGAAAGCGTTGGAGGAAAGGAGAACATGACAGCGGATGCAGTGAAAACTCCCTACCTATTCCTCGCCGGAACCCTGGTCATCATTGCTGTCATTATCTATTTTTCACAGCTTCCAAAATTCACCGGTGAAAAAATAGAAAAGGGACTCGGCGTTCTGAAATTCGATCACCTGACGCTGGGCGTAATTGGCATTTTCATGTATGTTGGCGGAGAGGTTGCCATTGGAAGTTTCCTCGTCAACTATTTTGATGAACTGATGGGCTTTGAAGAAGCGGTTGCCGCTAAATACGTAGCCTACTATTGGGGCGGAGCAATGGTTGGAAGATTTATCGGGGCAATCTCACTGACAGGACGAAGCGAAAATCAAAAATACCTGTTCATTGCTGTAATCACGCTCATCGCAGTCTCAACAGTTTACTTTGTGACCGGCAACCTCAACGTTGCGTTGATCGAACTGGCAATGATCGTTGTCAATGTCCTTGCCTTCATCGTCGGAAAATCAGCCCCCGCCAGAACACTTGCGATTTTCTGCCTGGTCGTGGTTGGGCTGTTGCTGCTCACCGTGTTCACCGAGGGACAGCTTGCACTATGGTCAGTGCTTGCCATCGGACTCTTCAACTCCATCATGTTCCCGACTATTTTCACACTTGCTATCCGCGATCTAGGAAAGTACACCAGCCAGGGCTCCTCACTCCTCGTGATGGCCATTGTTGGCGGAGCGATCCTCACCCCTGTCATGGGACTTATCGTAAGCGCTGTAGGCTATCAGAAAGCAATGCTCTTCCCTATCCTGCCGTATCTGTACATCTTCTACTACGGAATAAAAGGACATAAGGTAAAACGAACCGCTCATTCATAATCTTCGACCTCCGCGGCTTTATCTATACGCCCGGGGAGGCCGATCAAAATATTCTAAAAAAAAAAGGCTGTCGCTGACAGCCTTTTTTTTACAGAATCACTCATCTTATTGTGGTCTCACAGGAACGCTGAACTTCACGGCTGCCCAGGTAACGATCACGTTGATCCCATTGTCCGAGTTTTCAAGCGAGATCGTGTGTTGCTCAACTGGAGCGTTTTTTTCTACCGGAACCTTTGTCTTTAATACATCGAGTGAATAATCAGGCTCGCTGTAACCCCACTTTCCCAGCTCACTGTTCAAGCCTACTTCAAAAGAATCGCGGCCCGGAATAGCATACATCCTGTATCTTCCCTTTTTTACAGCCTGTCCGTTGAACGTCACGTCCCTGTTGAACTCGATCTCGGTCGACTCGTTGGCACCAAGCCGCCAGTATTTCCCATAAGGGAGAAGCGCGTTCTCCGACTCCTCGCCGAAGATCAAGCGTCCCCGTACCGAAGGCCGGCTATAGTCCACGGAAACGGTAAGGTCACCGTTGGTAAGCGTAGCCGATCCCGGCGGGCTCAACGTACGATTCCTGTAGTTCAGGTATGCGACTGCTGCCGCAAGCAGGGCCACGATCACAACGATCGTCACAATGACTTTCTTTTTCATAAGAAGGTTGGGTTTACTTTTAAAGATAGCGTATTAAAAATATATCTGTGAATTCTTTCGCAACTTTGCGTCAGCATGGCTCCCGCACAATCCGACACCGTAGGCATCCCCTGGAATTTCCACCTCAACGATGACCTGAAAAGTGCCCATGACCTTATGGAATCGGCATCCCAATCGCTTTTTATTACCGGAAGGGCGGGAACCGGAAAATCATCTTTGCTCAACTATTTTCGAAAGCACACAAAGAAAAAGGCGGTTGTTCTGGCTCCGACTGGTCTTGCCGCACTGCACGTGGGAGGCACAACCATTCACTCGTTCTTTGGCTTTCCGCTACGGACGATGATCCCCAACGATCCTGATATTCGCCCCTGGAGTAAAACGCATCCACGACTGAAGGTATTACAAAAAATGGATGCCCTGATCATTGACGAGGTCTCCATGGTGCGGGCAGACATCATGGACGCGATCGACTATTCACTGCGGGTCAACCTTGGCAACGACGCGCCCTTTGGAGGGAAACAGCTCATTCTTATCGGCGATGTGTTTCAACTGCCTCCGGTTGAGCAGACCCATGACATCCAAAATGTCGAAGGTGATGAAGATGCGAGCCCCTATTTTTTCGACTCCATGGCATTTCGGAATCTGATGCCCAAAGTGGTCGAGTTGAAAAAGGTGTATCGCCAGAATGACGATGACTTCCTCCATCTGCTCAACCGTATCCGGAATGGAACCGCATCACATGATGACCTTGATCAGCTGAATCAACAAACCGCCAGGCAAGCCAACCATAACTTTACCGTCACGCTGAGTACGATCAATGCCATCGCCGACAATATCAACCTGAAAAATTTAATGATCCTGAAGGCCTCAGCTTTTGCTTTCGAAGCAACTGTCGAGGGCAATTTTCCCGAGAAGATCTATCCCGCGCCATTGCATCTCCGGCTCAAGGCCGGCGCACAGGTCATGATGGTAAAAAACGATCTGCAGGGTCGCTGGGTCAATGGATCCATCGGCGTGATCGAATATCTGGATGACGAAGAGGTCAAGGTACGCTTTCCTGACGGAGAACTTCACAACGTTGAAAAAGCAACCTGGGAGAACAAAAACTATTCGTGGGATAAATCAGCCAGATCGATAACCTCTGTCGTACAAGGCACCTTCAGGCAATATCCCATGCGACTTGCCTGGGCAATGACCATCCACAAAAGTCAGGGTCTTACCTTCGACAACATCATCATCGATCTCGGGAGGGGAGCATTCGCCCATGGACAACTTTACGTCGCCCTGAGCCGGTGCAGAACACTCGGAGGCATTCAATTGAATTCAAGGATCTCATCAAAAGATATGATCGTAGACGAGCGCGTAGAAATCTTT
>CBHTUB010000287.1:0-7614 GCA_966095595.1 uncultured Chryseosolibacter sp.
TGTGCGCATGGGTTCCGGCGGTCGTATTTTTTTCCGAAACACTTTGTATGGCCATGCTTCCCTTTCTCGTATGAAGCCCGGGGTGTATGGGTTTGCGGTAAGGATGATTGGACGGTACCTGCTCCGAAAGGGAGCTGAGAGTGATCAAAGCGATTGCGAAGAGGATCAGCCTTTTTCTCATAGACATGGGGTTTATGAGACAAACTTAGTCAGCCATTTCCATGTTATCCATACCGTCATGCTGGTAAGGTTATCCGTACTGATACGGATATGTGTAAATAGTACACGCACACTAATGCTGGGGGAATTCTAGTCTATGGGGGAATCCTAGTCTATCGGAGACTGTCTCCACTTTTTCTTTTCCGAGAGTGCCTTCTTTTTTTTGATCCTGTTGTCGACGGCCGATTTGGTTGGACGTGTTTTCTTTCTTGGCTTTTGCTTTTCAAATGCCTTTCCGAGGATGGTGTTGAACTTTCGGATTGCCTCTTTTTTATTGTCAAGCTGGGAACGCTTGTCCTGGGCCGACACCAGGAGTACGCCTTCTTCCGTGAGCTTATTGTGCAATTTGGTAGCCAGAAGAAATTTCTCATCTTCCGTCAGGATGCGGGAGTGCGTAAGGTCAAACTTCAAGGTAACTTTGGTATTCACCTTATTTACGTTCTGACCACCCGGGCCGCTGCTTCTCGACGCGAGGAACTCCAATTCCGGGAATAACAACCCACTGTTTATTAACCTCGACTCCATACTCACATACCTCAATATCCGGCACTACGCAAGGCCGCCTATCGGCTGATCTTCACACGTACTGCGTTCAGCCCCTTCGGGCCTGTTTCCACTTCAAATGTTACTTTATCGTTTTCCTTGATCAGGCCATCCACCTGGTTGATATGGACGAAAATACTTTCCTGACTGTCGTCGTCCTTGATGAACCCGTAACCTTTGGAAGAGTTGAAGAACGTCACGCGGCCCCGGCGGAAAGGAGATTCCTCTTTTCTCTGGCTCTGACGCGGAACACTGATCTCGATCTCCTCTTCATTGATGACTTTTTTCTTGGTAGGATCCGGCGGCGTTGATGTGATATTCCCGTTCTCATCTACGTAGGCAATCATCTCCTCGAAGCTTTTTGATCCCTTATTTGCCTTTCTCTCCTCTCTCTTCTGTTCTTTCTCTTTTTTCTTCTTCTGCTGTCGTGCCTCGTGCTCTTTTTTGTTAAAGGTTTCGCGTTCTTTTGACATAAATGTTTAAAGTGTTCAAAAAATCAAATAAAAAAATTCGTTCCCCCGGTTCGGGAACGAGCCAGTATAACAAATTTATTATAATTCAGCGTGCGACGCCAGTAGACGGCTTCAAAACAGACGACAGATTTGGTGTTTTAACACCTTCATTCCCTACCGATCGACTGCGGCTCGCTCCGCCCTTCGGACGCTTGCTGTTTACCCGCTGCGGGCGGGCCGCATATCCATTTATACACATGGGGTAAAGGCAACATTTCGGTCGGCGAACGTTTGCGCCCCGGTACGTCACTTACTTATCACGGACCAGGCACAGTGGATTATGCGACGAGTTCCTGCGTTTGCACCAGCGGTTGAATAAAAGGGAATGTAACAATGAACTCGGAACCAATCGATTTTTGCGATCTAACCTCAATTTTGCCATTCAGCCTTTCGACCGTCTCCTTCACGATATAAAGACCAAGTCCCGAACCTATGGAATTTTCAGCGATCCTGAAGAACATGTCAAAGATCCTGTCCAGATAAGTCTCATCGATGCCAACACCGTTATCCTTTACCGAAATGCGATAGTTGCTTCCATCCATCCAATACCTGACTTTGATAAAGGGCTGATGCTTGCTGAGGTCAGCGTAATGCAATCCGTTAGAGATAAGGTTTCCGAGGATCATTTTTATTCGCGTAGGATCGGTCCTCACGATGAACTGCTCCGGTCCCTCAACATCCACCCTGATCTGATTCGGACTGCCATCCGAGTGTATGTCGATAATGTGGGTTATGGTACTGCGGATATCTGTGTTGACGTACTGGATCTCTGTTCTGGAATTTTTCGAAAGGTCGAGAATATCGCGAATCAGCTCTTCGAGCTTGCAGAGCCTGTCCTGCATCATCTTGTGACATTCATGGATCTCTTCTTCCGATTCCGAAAGCTGTGCGATCTTGATCAATCCTTTCAATGAAGTGATGGGCGCTTTCAAATCGTGAGACGTGCGATAGGCAAACTCGTCGAGTTCCATATTCGTTTTCTTGAGCTCATTGTTCTTTTTAACAAGAAGCTCGTTCGTCTCATTCATTTTAATGATATCGCTTTTGGCGCTGAACACAACGACATAAACAAAACAAGCACCCAGCAAAAAGACGAGTCCGATGATCAGCAATAAGGGTCCTTCATGCCCGCTGATGATAAGTATAATAGAAGCTACATATCCGGCAAGGAATATCACCATGAATCTGCCGAGCCACGTCCACCGGCTGGTATTGACGCCGGACACCATGATGCGTCGAAGCATCCTGGTTTTGAACACCGATAACAGCATGATCACCGCGCCGGCACCAATGGAAAGTATAGTAAAATAGTCGGCAATACTCAATTGAGGCAGTTATTAGGTTTAACAAAGTTCAGAAATTTTCCGGAAGAAAACTCGTCGACTAGCCAACAGGGCTTTTCAGCAAATCAAGAACCAGCTGATTGTTGAATTGAAAATTGAGCAACCTTTTCAATTTACCGGAATTAACAGCTTTTGAGGATAAGCGAAAGCCATCCGGCGACGAATTGGCGTTATGGAGGAACGATTGATCGTGGACAAACACCGGATTTTGCAAATGTAATGATTTTGCAGCAGCAGTATAAAAATCTTCGCGACGCATATGGACATCGCAGCATGCATTTAATATTTCGCCCCAGCACCTTGTCTCTATGATCTCAGCGATAATACTCACGCAATCCTCCTGATGTATGATATTCACCGGGTGATCCGCGCCCGTCAATCCTGTTTTTCCCGCGAGAAATCTTCCGGGATGGCGACCAGGCCCCATCAACCCACCGAAGCGGACTATGGTTGTTTTTATTGTGGAATGTTCGAGAAAGTATCGTTCGGCCTGAACAAGATATGAATCGGGATCAGCGTCGCTCTCCGTCACTTCTTTTGCGACATCCGGATAGACGGCGGTGCTGCTGACAAACAACACGTGTTTGACAATAGTAGTCGTCAGATGCTCGCTCAATGCTTTCATCCGCTCAAGATACATTGCGGTCGATCCGGATTTTCTCCCGGGCGGTATGCTGACAATAAGTATCTGCGAGGAAAAGAATTCCTGCGCTCCTGCCCCTGACGGTTGCGGACTAAGTGTTATAACATAAGGCTCGATGCCTTCGCTTTTAAGTAATCCGGTCCTGGCTTCTGACGTTGTCGAACCTTTTACAGAATAGCCTTTGGCTATCAGGTGAGCGGCGACCGCCGTTCCAAGCCATCCACAACCAAGAATGCTTACGGTTTTATTAGTCATCGGTTAATCGTCCGTGGTTTGTAATCAATGGCTATGACTCAACATCGGCATTATTTTGCAAAGCTAATCTCGCAGCATGGCCAGGCAAGGCCGATTATCAAAAACGGCATGTAATTTTTTCACCTGGAGAAAACCAATATCCATATGAAAAGCCTCGCATTATCGCTACTATCATTGCTCATGTTGTTTTCCTGCGATTCGGGAAAAGATAGTGTTGAACAGGCACAGGAGCAAAACCTCAATTCTGCGATCGATGAGAAGATCTCCATATTCCTCACCGAAGCAGCCGATGCACGAATGGCGCGGATCGAAGAGGGGAAGCTGGCGAGGGAAAAGGGAACTACACCGCAGATCCGTCAATGTGGCGAATGGATGATCTCCGAGAATAACAAAATGCTGAAGGAGCTGCGTCTCCTGGCAGCATCAAAGAACATTACGCTGCCGGCGACCATGAGCGACGAAAACCACAATCGCCTGGAGGGTCTCCGTGAAGAGGGAGGCGAAGATTTTAACGAAGAATTCCTGAAGGTCATACGTCGTGATTACAAGAAAGAGCTCGACAATTTTGAAGATGCTGAAGAATTCAAAGACAAGGACATCAGAAACTTCGCGTCCAGCTACAGACCGACAATCGCATCACACCTCGAAAAGATCGAACAGCTTGAAAAAAATACCGGCGAAAACGCCAACGGTCATTAGTGCCTCATCAAAGAGTATAACTCTCTACTTCCCCGACGATCAACCATTGACTATTGTCGATTGACCATTGACAATTGAGTTATCCCTCAGGAATGATATACCCGCGATTGAATGATCATTCCATCTTTCACCTCTAGCATCTCACCGACATAGAGGTCCGGCTCTCCTTTAACGTGGCGTAAATATTCCATGAAGACGCGGTCTTCGAACGGCGTAAGTCTGATGACCTCGTACTGGAGTGACGGTAACCTTTTGAACGCTCCCGACCACCAGTCCCGCATTGCATCCTTTCCAATAATCAACCCGTTTGTTTCAGGATCCCTTTCCTTAAGTTTAGGACTATAGTGCGAAGCATTCTCGTGATAAAGGCTGAGCAGATCTTCAAGATTGTGACGATTGAACGCGCTGAACCACTTCAGCGCGATACCATTAAGCTGTTCGGTTGACATCTGGCGTTATTTCGCAGCAAGTTATCGAGAATTTTACACCCTGAAATATCGATCATGAAAACATACATTTTTTTTCTTTTCGCCGTGATCGCCAACATGGCCATCGCACAAACTTCCGACCTCCCCTACTATGAGATCCCGAAGGAAGCGGATCGTTATACTGCGGGAACGGTAGCTGCCAGAATGGTCGATGGCCTCGGTTTTCGCTACCGGTGGGCCACGGACAGTCTGCGTGAGGAAGACCTGAACTACAGGCCATCACCCGGTGCCAGAACCTCATTCGAAACACTGGTTCACATCTACGAACTCTCCATCATCATCGCCAATGCCACGACATCCGCGGTCAATGAATCCCCGGATACGAAAAGCATGACGCTCGATCAGCTCCGCGCAAAAACACTGGATAATCTTTACAAGGCAAGCACGAATCTTCGCGCTGCCAAGGATGAAGATCTCAAGGGCTTCAGGGCTATCTTCAAACGCCAGTCGGGAACACGCGAATTTCCTTTCTGGAATATGATCAATGGGCCTATCGCCGATGCCCTGTGGCACGTAGGGCAAGTTGTCTCGTTCCGGCGCGCTTCCGGAAATCCGTTTACAGATCGGGTTAGTGTATTTACCGGAACAGTCAGTAAATAAGTTTTTGATCCGGTGATTACTTGACAGGGAGTTGCCCGTATCAAGGGCGGCTTCTGAAGTAAGATTCACTCTGATTCAGCAAAGTTTTATCATTAACATTTTAGTACATTGATTGCTGAATCTGCATGCCTTTTAATACAAAGATCCGATTTAAGGACCTGATCATCGGCGAAAACGCTGTACCGTCGCGACTGGAATTGAAAAGAGTCCTCCTGACGGGTTATCTCTCCGTGATTTGTGTCATCGTTGCGATCATCTACGCAATCCTGGATTTTATCCATGATGTCTACTACGCAATGCCTTCGTATGCCATACTGTTTACCATGCCGATCGTGTCTTTGTTTTTGCTCAGATCGGAAAACTTCCGTGCGGCAAAGATCTGCCTGATGATCTCGGTAAACATGGTGGTGTTCTGGGCCGCCCTCAACGATCCGTTCGAGACGGGAACCTTCATGTTCTTTATTCCCACAGGTATAGGTTCATTCGCGATCCTTGGGTTCGAAGATCAGAAGACGGGAATTGCCCTTGCGGCCTTTACCACTATTCTTTTTCTTTTAGCATATTTTAGCGACCTGCAACCTTTCGCTGTCACACGTCCATCGGAAGCATACATCCGGCTGAGCTTCATTCTGAACTATACCATATCGCTGATCATCTCCATATTGATCGTTTATTTTCTTATGAATCTCAACCGTTTTTCAGAGAATGAGCTGATCGAGAAGGAACAATTTGCGCAACAGAAAAATCAGGAGTTGCAAAAAGTGAACGATGAGCTCGATCGGTTTGTGTACAGCGTATCACACGATCTGCGCTCGCCGCTCAGCTCCATTCTGGGTTTGACGAATCTCGCACGAATGGCTAAAGATCCCAACGAGCTGGATGACATCCTTTCCCGTATCCAAAACCGGGTAACGGCCCAGGACCATTTTATCCAGGAGATCATCGACTATTCGAAAAATGCCCGCTCGGAAGTCCTTTCCGAGAACATACATCTCTACAAACTCGTCGACGAAGTGATCGACTCGCTCAAGTACAATCTGAATGCCGACAGGATCACATTCAGGATCAAGATACCGCAGGGCCTCGAGCTTCACGTTGATCGGATCAGGCTTACCGTTGTGCTCAACAACCTCATAGGCAATGCCATCAAGTATCACGACATGAATAAATCGACGCCCTACATAGAAATAGGATACAACACGGAAAAGTCGGCGATCTATGTCCAGGATAACGGTATCGGTATACCCCGTGAGCACCAGGAAAAAATATTCGACATGTTCTACCGCGGGTCGGACCGATCGACGGGCAGCGGACTCGGATTGTTCATCAGCAAAGAGGCGGTGAGCAAGCTCAACGGCATTCTGGAGGTGCGATCGGTAGCAGGGGAAGGAAGTATCTTTTACATTTACCTCCCGGAAACGGTTATCAGCCAACCGACGAACAAAAATGCATGAGCTAATCCGCAGATGCCGGAAAATCCTTTACGTCATGCTCGGGAGCAAATACCCTTACAGCAAGGTGAGGCTGGGAATGACCTGGCTAAGCCTCATCACGAGGTCGATAAAACACCATAAACTCGATGATAAAAAGCCAGGACAATTATCGGGGTACATCTTCAACTATGAAATCGACTTTACCGACTACGGTGCCCTGATCGACCTTTTCGAGGAGATATTTGTTTTGCAATCCTATCGCGTGGAACTTGACAATACCTCACCATTCATTATCGACGCCGGTAGCAACATAGGCATGTCGGTGTTATACTTCAAAACGATGTACCCCGGAGCAATCATAACATGTTTCGAACCGGACACTCAAAACTTTGAGTTGCTCAAGCGAAATGTTCTGGCGAACAGACTGGAAAATGTCAGTATCCATCAACTCGCATTGTCAGACGCAGAAGGTGAAGTGAAATTATTCAGCGCACCGAATACTTTGAACTCGGGGCTCTACGGAGGCGTCGGCAGCGCCTATCAGGTTGTACCGTCTAAAAAATTGTCGTCGTTCATCGATCGTGAAGTCGATCTGTTGAAGGTCGACATCGAAGGAGCTGAAGATCTGGTTATTTCGGATCTGGTCCATTCGGGCAAGATCTTTCTGATCAAAAAAATGATCATTGAACATCACCCCGGGATCAGTCACCGTACTATCGATGAATTTTTAGGACAACTGGGGGCACACGGCTTCAACGTAACCGTTTCGAAAAACCAGCTTCACCCGGAGGCAAGAGAAGTGCTCATAGTAGCCGAACGCGTTTAGGCATTTAAACCACGTGGGCGCATTGGTATTTTCCAACTCAGAAGCCACGACCG
>CBHTUB010000288.1:0-7600 GCA_966095595.1 uncultured Chryseosolibacter sp.
GCTTACGTAAAAGGTTCCATCCTTGAACGCATAGAACTTATTGGGATTCACCCGATCAGATTCTATCAGCGCTCCAGCCGGAACTCCCGTTGATGCTGTCCATGTCTTGCCGTTATTCGACGTATAATGCACGCCTGCATCGGTCGGGCTCCAGACGAACCTTGTACCATTTGCATTTACGGCACAGGTACCTTCTCCCTTTGAGACACCCGAAGGCTGGCCGGTCACAGGAGTCCAGCTCGTTCCGCCGTTTGTAGAGTAGCCGGCGGCTTTAAGGCTATTTGCCGCGTCACCTGAGCCCACACGAAACATGATCGACGGCGAGAGCTCCGCATAGTCAATTGAAACGGTAGCGATGCGTGGCCCTTCAAAAAACGCATTGGGAACAACGTCTATATTCGTATGAGCGAACCCATAGATATCGTACATACCACTCAACAGCTGAGGCCCGGAAGGTGGACTCACCAGCTCCTGTATCGCGGTCTCCTCAATACCCTTTGCTTTTACGGTGATTGTGATTTTTCCCCCGGTATCCCAGGCGGTTAAGTTATCGCTGCCATATAGCGTTGCGCCGGTTCCATATAACATCTTGTTCGAGTTGAACGGATCTATCTCAAGGCACTCTGTCATCCAGCCGAGCTTGGGATATACTTCGGCTCCCGGGCGTCCGCCTGCCGAAGGTGCGCCTCCCCAGTACAACCAGGGTGCTGCGGTGATATCCTGAGTGTATCTGAAAGAGCGGTTTGGATAACGTGTCCAATCCCATATGCGGGTCCATGTTGTGCCATTGTCTTTGCTCCGCCAGATATGCGTATCAGGCCACCAGGAGCTGTAGGCGGTGACCATAACGGTACCGGGACTTTGCCGGTCCAATGCAAGACCGCTATAGCCAAAATAGTTATCTCCACTGCTGGCAGGGATGGGGCTAATGTTTGTCCATGTTCCGGTAGAAGTCGAGTATCTCCACACCTCACCTTTTGCGCCGCTATAGGGTCCACCGGTATCGCTGTAGGCGACAAACAAATATCCATTAACGACGTCAAGCCTGCCCTTGTGGGGAATATATCCCTGCGGTTGACCGGGAATCACCTGCCAGGTAGAACCTCCGTCAGTGCTTCGATACACGCTGTTTCCCTTGTCGGCAACTCCGACGTAGATCGTCTGGGTTGCATTCCCGGCCGTGCCTGTTCTTTTGTCGAAGGTCACCCACACAATTCCCTGCGGATCGCTGAGGTAGCCGTTGGGATCCGTGGGATCTTCCGCATAGGTGCCAGTTACGGGAAAGCTGTTGACCTTGCTCCATGTCGCGCCGTAGTCCGTGCTGCGCCATAGTCCGTTTCCACTGGGAGCGCCAAGATAGATAATGCTATTCTTGTTGGGATCGATCGTGAGGCGTTCTCCCATTCCGCGACCCGGCATGTTGCCACCCAGCTTGAAAGGAAGTGGTGTCACCGTAAAGCTATTGCCTCGATCGACCGATCTGAGGATTGCGCCATTGTTGGAATCCCAGCTATTCGTGTAGGTACCGGCTGCGAGATAGAGTCTATTGGGATCTACCGGATCCGTTGCAAGACTGACGATACCGGTGTACCCCCACTCATCCCATCCAATCCAATCGGTAAGTGGAATCCACTTGTTCGTGGCATTGTCCCATCGGTATGCTCCACCGATGTCTGTGCGTGCGTACAGGAGCCCTGGCTCAGTGTCATTGTAGACGACACCTGGAACGAAGCCTCCCCCGACGATCTGAACATTCTTCCACGTGTACGTCTGTGCGTGCAGATGCGTTGTCACAAGCAACGCGCAACAAACTAACAGAAGTGTAATCTGTCTCATAACTAAATTGGTTTAAGTGTAAAGGATTTGTTTGATTGATTAGCTGGTGCAGGAATATGGTTGCATCACTTGCCTGGAGACCGGCAAATGAAATGTTTTCAGCGCTGGGTGTGTAAATAATTGCTGTCACGAATCGCACCCGATCGAACATATGTGATCAATCGATTGCGTAAGATTGGTTGCTAACGAAAAAAAGCGGGTATCTCCATGTTGCGATCTGCTGGTTGTTTTCGATCCGGGCAAAAAAATCATTGTTGCGCAACAGGCGCGAAGACAAAATACTCCGTGGATGAAAACAAATAGGGTACCCGTGCTATTCGAAGCGCAGGGATTCGATAGGATCGAGCCTGGAAGCTTTCGCTGCAGGATAGTATCCGGAGATCAATCCCACGAAGATGCATACGATAAAGCCCACCAGTATCCATAGCCAGGGGATGAAGAATGACTTGCTTCCGAGGATACTGCCAAAGAGATTGCCGAGAAGAATGCCCAGGATCACTCCCAGGATGCCTCCGAGGAGACACACGACGATCGCTTCCACTATAAACTGAAGCTTGATCTTCAGGGGTGTGGCGCCAAGTGCCTTTCGAACGCCGATCTCTCTCGTGCGCTCCGTGACCGACACGAGCATGATATTCATCAAGGCGATACAGGCACCAAGCAACGTGATGAATCCGATACCGAATCCGCCCGCCTGAAAATATCCAACCACCTCGGCTGTGGTTTCCTTTAACGACTCGCTGCTCTCGAGGTCAAACGAATTCTCCTGGCCGATCTTGTCCCTGCGAATGGACCTCATGATCCCGGTGGCCTCCCCCATTGCATAATCCAACTGTGAAGGGTCAGCGATGCTCACCGTGATCTCATAATACAACTGGTTGCCATGTGCAAGCTGATTGGCCAGGCGCAAGGGAATAAAGATCATGTTGTCGAAATTATCTTCGAACGACTGACCTTTTTCCTCGAGCACTCCGACTACTTGCAACAACCCTCCGGAAAAAGATATCCGTTCATTGATAGCGTTCTTATTATCCTTGAACAGCGTTTTATAGATCGAATTTCCGATGATCGCGACCTGCCGCCCATTGGTGACCTCGAAATCGGAGAAACCGCGGCCAGCGGCGATGTTGAGATTCTTGATCCTGAAATATTCGTCGTTTATTCCCACTACCCTCACGTTGGGATTCGTCTTGTTGGACCCGAACTTTATCTCCGCAATACCTGTGAGATCCGCGCTGGTACTTACCACAGCGTTCACGCGATAATCGTTCAGGAACTGCTGAACCTCGGTAAGCTTGATGGGGGGATGTACTTTTTGTTTCACACCCTGATTCGAGCTGCCCCAATATTGTTTGGATCGGATGTCAAAGGTGTTCGATCCGAGCGCCGATAAGCCTTCTGCCAGGGATTTTTCAGCCGCATCGATAGCTGTGAGAACGCTGATCAGCGAGGTGATCCCGATCGTGACAATCAGCGCCGTAATGATCGAACGGAGGAGATTTGCCTGAACGGAACGAAGACCTTCCTTAATATTCTCGGTTAGATTCATCTAAAGTTTCCGGGTTTGAAACAATTATTGTATGCTTATACGTTGATAAATGGCGGGTAAATGTTACATACGACACCGGGAATTTCTTTTTGTATACTATAAATGCCTTTGGCAAAGTATTTTCGGGTGTTCTGTAGCAAGTTGGGTAAATTTAGTAATCAACCCGGATGTGTACGATGCGTAGATCAGTTTTGTTGCTGTTTTTTGTGACCCTTACGAGCCTGGTAAAGGGTAATTCGATATTCATCCCGATGGATGAAAAACAAACCAATCACCTCAAGGCATATGGCATTGCCTATTGGATACTGCGGACCAATAACGAGGTGGACTGGCTGCTGAACTACCGCGGAGGAAGCTTTATGTGCCAATATCACCCGGCAATCCAAAACGAGCTGGTGGTTCGCGGCGTGTCTTTCGAGATCATATCCGACGCTCAGGCCAATCAGATCCTGGCCGAGATCGCCTCACCGGCGGTAAACTACGATGTGATGAAGCTGGAGAAGTATCCCAGGATCGCTGTTTACTCGCCCAAGACGAAGCAGCCCTGGGATGACGCCGTGACGCTCGTTCTGAGTTATGCAGAGATCCCCTACGATGTTATTTTCGATGACGAAGTAATGTCGGGCGCATTGCCCAAGTACGATTGGCTCCACCTTCACCACGAAGACTTCACCGGACAGTACGGCAAGTTCTACGGACAATACAGCAACATGCCGTGGTACGTCGAGCAGGTCAAGGAAGCCGAAGACCTCGCCCGTAAGCACGGATTTCACAAAGTATCGCAGCTCAAGCTTGCCGTTTCGAAAAAGATCAAGGAGTTCGTGACCGGCGGAGGTTTTCTATTCGCGATGTGCTCGGCAACCGATACCTACGATATTGCACTTGCTGCCGAGGGCATCGATATCTGTGAGCGTATGTATGATGGAGACCCTGCAGATCCTACCGCCCAGAGCAAGCTCAACTTCGAAAATACACTCGCGTTTACGGACTTCAGGATCGTGCGCGACCCATACCAGTACGAGTTTTCGGACATCGACAACCAGCCCGGTGATCGCGGCGTAAGGCAGGACAACGACTACTTCACCATTTTTGAATTTTCGGCAAAGTGGGATCCGATCCCTACAATGCTCACCCAGAACCATACGAAAGTTATCCAGGGATTTTTCGGCCAGACAACCGGCTTCAAGAAAAACCTGATCAAACCCGATGTGGTATTAATGGGAGAGAACAAAGACATCAAGGAAGCCAAATACATCCATGGCGTGTTGGGCAAGGGCTTCTGGACGTTTTATGGGGGACATGACCCTGAGGATTATCAGCACCAGGTGAACGAAGAACCCACCGACCTCAATCAGCATCCCAATTCTCCCGGCTACAGGTTGATCCTGAACAACGTTCTCTTCCCTGCTGCAAAGAAGAAGAAGCAGAAAACTTGATCTCAGATTTGAAAGTTTGGGACGTCAGATTTTCGGCGGCTTAGATCCAGGACACAAAGTCCGCGAAGAAGCTCAAAGATCACAAAGTAAATGCGACGGTAGTCCGTGCTGTTTCATCCGCGACGGGATGTATCAATTCCGCTCGTGTCTGATATTCTTTTCGACTTTATCCGCAATGTCAATGACTGCAGATTTATGGATCTGTTCAGCCATGCACAGCCATGTGTCGGAGCATGTTTCCGTCGGAATCGCGTTTGTCGAATCGGAAATGTATTGCTTGTCCAGAAATAATCGGTTCGTAACGACATTGTAAAGCTGAACATTCACCTTCAGCACTCTCTTATCACCTTCGGAAATAGTCTCTACTCTCGTGACATTGATGATCCAGCTCACCTTGCGTTCATCAGCCAATCGTTTATACGAAATGGGTGAATTATCACTGGTGGTCCTGAGTGGATAGATCAACAGGTTGGGTCGGTTTTCGATCTCCAGGTATGTAAGCTCGCGCGTCAGCGAAAGCACGAACAACGTATTAAAATCCTGCTCGTCCATAAATGCCAGCTCCCTCTCCCGGATGGTCTTCCAGTTTGGCGCCAGTCCATCCCTTAAAAATTGCTTTCTGAGCTGCTCGGTAACGACGCCACGCTGCTGATAATTCCTGAGCTCCATTGAAGAGACTGAGTCATTATTGATCTCGCGGGGGTATAATGCCACGATCGTCGGAACAAATTTGAGCTGGGCGAACAAGCACGCGGGCATCAGCATGCCGAAAGCCGATAATATGATCAGGATATTTTTTCTCATGTCGCAAAGAGAAAGAACGGGAGACCCGGATCGGATCTCCCGTTTGTTAAAGATCATTCATTAAGGTTGGTGATGAGCGTGCCTTCCAGCGTTCCGGAAAGGGTTACGAACTCGACACGTCTGTTTTGCGCTTTTCCTGCAGCTGTTGTGTTGGTAGCGATCGGCCTGGTCTCACCATAACCCCTGGCCTGGAGCCTGTTCTCACGGATACCGAACTTGATCAACGCCTGACGGATCGAATTGGCGCGGTCCTGCGACAATTTCATGTTGAAGGCATCATCTCCGTCGCTGTCCGTGTGGCCCTCGATGCTGAATACAAGATCCGGGTGTTCTTTCATGAAGCTGGCGATCCTGTTGATCGTATTAAAGGACTCCGCTTTGATCGTTGCTTTCCCGACATCAAACAAAATATCACGCGTGGTGAATTTTCCTTTTGAAACCACTTCCTCATATAAGCTCATCTCCTCCGGGGTCGCCACCACACACCCCTTTGCATCCGTCACGTTCACGGTATAAACGCCCAGGACAAGATCGGTGATATCTTCCGTTCTTGCTCCGTGACTCCACTTATAGTCATAAGGCTTCACACCACCGGTAACCGTAATGAAGATCGCACCGCTTTTATCTCCACAGCACTTTACATTTCGAACCGAGTCGATATGCAGCACGAGCATTTCGGGCTCCCTGATCTCCGGATACAAGGTATTGGAACATCCGTTCGCATCGGTTGCAATGACGGAATAATGATCAGCAACAACGTTCACGAGATCCTTTGTCTTGCTTCCATTACTCCAGATGTAAGTGTAGGGCTCAACACCACCACTGGCACTGATCTCAATCTCGCCCGTGTTCATGCCGAAGCAGGGGATATCGGTAATTTTAACGACTGAAGTGTTGAACTTCGTAGGTTCTTCTACATTCGCTTCGAGCGTGCTCTGGCATCCGTTGGCTTCCGTGATCGTCAGCTTGTAACTACCAGCGCGTAAGGTTTTCAGATCTTCCGACGTTGCTCCATTGCTCCATTTAAAACCGTAGGGCGCGGTACCATCGCGAACGGTAACCTGAATGGCTCCGGTAGTGTCTCCGTTACACCTGATGTTGGTAATGGCGTCGATCGTCTTGACAAGCTTGATCGGCTCGGTTACCCGGGTCGTATAGACTGCTTTACATCCGTTCTCGTCGGTCACCGTTGCCGTATATTCACCTGCGGCGACGTTGGAAAGCTGTGCTTCCGTGCTACCGTTGTTCCACAAATATCGATATGGTGTAACTCCGCCACTGACGGCAATGCCTACGGATCCCGTTTCGCTGCCCGCACACTTGATGTTGACGGTCGATTGAGGTGTGAGCACCAGTTTTTCGGGCTGGTCGATCTTCACCGCCAATGTCTTCGCACAATTTTTTGCATCCTGTACGGACACTGTATAACTGCCTGCCTGTGCATTCACCAGGTCCTCGGACCGTGAGCCATTGCTCCAACTGAATACATAAGGCGTCGTTCCACCGCTTACCGAGATATCGGCAAGGCCCTTGGCATCTCCGAAGCAGGAAATATGCGTGATCGTATCCACCTTCATGGCGAGCGCGGCGGGCTCGATGACCTTGGCGTTCACCGACTTCGTGCAACCATTGGCATCCTTCACAGTGAGCACATAGTCACTTGCGCCGGCGTTGCTGAGGTTTTGCGTCGTCGCGCCGTTGTTCCAGCTAAAGTTGTACGGCGTAACTCCTCCACTTACCTCGGTAGTAACAGCCCCGGTCTTTTCACCATTACAATTGATGTTGACGATCTCCTTCACGGCAGCCAAAAGTGCCGGAGGCTCGGTGATGGATGCGGAGAGCTTCTGCTGACAACCTTTATTGTCCGCCACGGTCACGGTATAATCTCCTTTCCGCAGGTTCGAGATATTCTGTGTGCTATCGCCACTGCTCCAGGTGAATTTATAAGGTGTAGTGCCTCCGGTAACGGTGAGGC
>CBHTUB010000289.1:0-7595 GCA_966095595.1 uncultured Chryseosolibacter sp.
TTACCACCGAATATGCGATCCGTAAATGCATCGACCTGAAACAGCTTCAGTCTGCTTTTCATTTGATCAGCGGAAGCTTGCTCACTTGCGCCTTCAGACCTTTTCCCCTTACGTCAACAAAGATCTCGGTGCCTGGATTTGAATTCTCGGTCGTAACATAGGCCAGGCCGATACCTACGTTCAGCATCGGGGACATCGTTCCGGAGGTAACTTTCCCAATGACATTCCCCTGGGCATCTTTTAGTGCATAGTCATGTCGCGGAATACCCTTCTCCATCATTTTGAAGCCCACCAGTTTTCTCTTGACACCGGCTTCCTTCTGTTTTTTGAGGTTGTCGGCATTCGTAAAGTCCTTGGTGAATTTTGTGATCCAGCCCAATCCCGCTTCGAGCGGAGAAGTGGTGTCGTCGATGTCGTTGCCATAGAGACAGAATCCCATCTCGAGTCGCAGTGTATCCCGCGCGCCAAGTCCGATTGGCTTGATTCCGAATTCTTTACCCGCTTCAAAGATGGCGTTCCATAGTTTTTCAGCGTGCGTCTTGTTGACATATACCTCAAAGCCGCCGGCTCCGGTATAACCCATGTTTGCTATGATCACATTGGGAACTCCGCCGAGTTCTCCGATTGCGAAGTGATAGTATTTGATCGATGACAGATCGGTCTTTGTGATCTTCTGAAGCGTCGGTGTTGCTTTCGGCCCCTGAACCGCGAACAGGCAAATGTCGTCCGAGATGTTTTTCATCTCCGCATTCTTCGTGTTGAACTTGCTGATCCAGTTCCAGTCCTTCTCGATGTTTGAAGCGTTGACAACCACAAGGTAGTCGTTGTCTTTTACTTTGTAAACGGTGATGTCGTCTACGATACCGCCTTGTTCGTTTGGCAGACATGAATATTGTATTTGTCCGTCGACCAGCTTCGAAGCGTCGTTTGACGTTACGCGCTGAATGAGGTCAAGGGCATTCGGACCCTTGATGGTAAACTCGCCCATGTGGGACACGTCGAATACGCCAACCCCATTTCTGACGGTCATATGTTCCTCAATATCAGACGAATAGCGAACAGGCATGTTGTATCCGGCGAACGGCACCATTTTACCTCCGAGTCTCACGTGGAGGTCATTAAGCGGTATGTTTTTAAGCTCCATAGGTTATAAAGTGGAGCAAAGGTAAAATTTTTTTCGAAGTGGGCAGGGCGGCCCGGGAAATGCAGAAGCGAGAAGGAATGGAAGGGGGCGCCAACAGTACTAAACTCTTGTAGCCCCCACGTGGTTTTCTTTACGATTTTCTTTGGCTACAATGTCGGAGAGTAGCAGCATGGCATCCTATTGCTCCGCTTCTTGCAAGGCAGAAAGAATATCCTCCCGGACTTTCTTCACTTTCTCCATCTCGTTTTCCAGATACTCTCTTGCCTTTTCTTCACCTTCGGAATCTGAGATCGGTGCAAACTTCCTCATCCATACCATCATGCCTTCGCTGGCAGAATCCAGCCTTGCAATTTTTTGCTCGATGGCTTTTTTGTCGGTTTCCGTGATCTGCGGGTTGTTGGCGATCTTGTTTTGAAGCTCTTGTTTCTTGCGATGGAGATCGTCCATCTTTGGCATCACTTCATCATGGATCTTCATCACTTCATTATACAGGAGTTGGTTCTCGCTGACATCAGTTGCATCGGAGGCCTCTTCATTGTTTTCACAATCCATCAATTCTTTATTGTCCCTGTTCTTGTTGCAGCCGGCGAATGCAGCGGCAAGCATAAGCATCAGGCAGATTATATTTTTATTCATGGTGATGTTATTTATCCAACACAAAGTTGCATCTGATTCCTGGAAATAAAAAACGGATGTCCGATTGCTCAGACATCCGCGAGGCGGAAACATAACTAGTCTATTTGACAAGTATCGGCATCTGACCCATCAATGCGATGAGGTCCTCGTTTTCTACTTTTTTCTTTTCGTCGGCAATAATCAGGAAGTGATCGTAAATGATGTCGAGCTCAGGTTTTGCAGGCTGGTATCCCAGCAACTCAAGCCTGTGCTTTAATGCGGCCCTTCCGCTGCGTGCAGTCAATACGATCGATGAAGAAGGAACACCGACTTCGTCCGGGCTGATGATCTCATAGTTCTCGGAATTTTTGAGGAAGCCATCCTGGTGAATGCCGGAAGAGTGTGCAAAAGCGTTTGCTCCCACGATCGCCTTATTAGGCTGAACGGGCATGCGCATCATCTGGGAGACCATCTGACTGATCTCATAGATCCGTTCATGCTTGATTCCGGTGTGGAATCCGAGGTCCTTATGCGTTTTCAGGATCATGGCTACTTCTTCCAGCGAGGTATTGCCTGCGCGCTCGCCGATACCGTTGATCGTCACTTCTGCCTGACGTGCGCCGCCGACGAGACCAGCGATCGTGTTGGCTGTTGCAAGTCCAAGATCATTATGACAGTGCACCGATATCGTCGCCTTGTGAATATTTTTCACGTTCTCATAAAGGTATTGGATCCTCTTGCCATAAAGATGCGGCAAGCAGTAACCAGTCGTATCCGGAATATTCACAACATCTGCGCCGGCACCGATCACGGCTTCAACCATCTGTGCAAGAAACGCGAGGTCGGCCCGACCCGCATCCTCGCAGAAGAATTCAACTTCTACGTTTTTGCCCTTTGCATATTGAACAGCCCATACGGCTTGTTCGAGTATCTTCTCGCGTGTCGTGTTGAATTTATGCTTGATGTGAATGTCTGACGAGCCAATTCCCGTATGGATGCGCCCGCGCTTCGCGTAACGAAGAGCTTCGCCGGCAACGTCGATGTCATCTTTCTTCGAACGGGTCAGGGCGCATACTCCAACATTGACCGCCTTCGATATCTCAATCACCGAAAGAAAGTCTCCGGGACTCGAGATCGGAAAGCCGGCTTCGATCACGTCGACACCCAACGCTTCAAGCTCGAGGGCTATCGTGATCTTTTCGTCAGTCGATAACTGACAGCCCGGAACCTGTTCACCATCCCTTAACGTGGTATCGAAGATTTGAATTCTTTGACTCATTGTTATTCGGTTTATTTTTTAATTGGAGGTCTAGTTATTGACAGGTACAGTGACAGACATTCTCACCTGGTTGCAGACTACGTTGCCCATTACTTCTGTACCAAGTATTTTTTCGTGCGCAGTGGACGCATCCGCAATGTCTTTTGTGCGATAGCCGTCCTTAAGCGTCTTTTCAACGGCCTTGATCACTGCTTCCGATTCTTCCTTCAGCCCGAATGAAATATCGAGCAGGAGCGCCGCCGACAGGATCGACGCTAACGGATTGGCTATGCCTTTTCCGGTAATGTCGTGTGCGCTTCCGTGGATCGGCTCGTACAATCCTACCTTATCGCCGATCGAAGCAGAGGCAAGCATACCCATTGATCCAGCGATCTGGGAAGCTTCATCTGTGAGGATATCCCCGAAGAGATTTCCGGTGAGCACTACGTCGAAGCTTCTTGGGTTTTGAATAAGCTTCATCGCGGCTGCATCTACAAACATGTGATCTACGGTCACGTCCGGATATTGTTTCGCTACTTCCTGTACAACTGCTCTCCAAAGGCGTGAGCTTTCGAGAACATTTGCCTTGTCAACAGAGGTCAATCTCTTCGACCTTGTCTGCGCAGCCTTGAATGCCTTGTGAGCGATGCGTTCCACTTCGTATTTCGAGTAGATCATCGTATCGTAGGCTGTATCGTTGTTATTCTTGCGACCGCGCTCGCCGAAGTATACGTCACCAGTGAGTTCGCGGAAGAAAAGTATATCCGCACCTTTCAGTACTTCCGGCTTGATGCTTGAAGCATGAAGCAGCTCATCAAATAATTTTATCGGACGCAGATTCGCATAAAGGCCGAGTTCCTTGCGCATTTTGAGAAGACCTTGCTCCGGCCTTACGGGAAGTGTTGGGTCATTGTCGTACTTGGGATGCCCTACCGCTCCGAAGAGGATTGCGTCAGAGTTTTTCAGCTTCGTCAGCGTTTCATCTGGCAGGGGAGTGCCGGTTGCTTCTATTGCATCGTGACCGATGAGGCCATAGTCGAAAATGAATTCGTGACCGAAGCACTCGGCGACTTGCTCGAGGACTTTTTTGCCACTGGCTGTTACTTCCTTTCCAATTCCATCGCCGGGTAAAATGGTGATCTTCTTCTTCATTCGATTTATGGCTTAGTGGGTTAATTCAAATTGCTTCACATCTTCACGGAGGCTGAGGAGATAATCGATGTCATCGTAGCCGTTCATGAGACATGTTTTCTTGTAGGCGTTGATCTCGAAACTCTCGCATGTGCCGTCTTCAAGGCTTACCTTTTGATTCTGCAGATCGACCGTGATAACTGTAGAAGGTGTTTTCGTTACCTTATCCAGGATCTTGCTGAGGAATTTGTCAGACACCTGAACAGGCAAAAGCGCGTTGTTAAGTGCGTTGTTTTTGAAAATGTCGGCGAAGAAGCTCGAGATTACGACGCGGAATCCGCCATCATAGATCGCCCAGGCTGCGTGCTCGCGGCTGCTTCCACAACCGAAGTTTTTTCCGGCGACGAGGATCTTGCCGGAATATGTTTTGTCATTGAGCACGAAGTCTGCCTTCGGTTTCCCTTCGCCGTCGTATCGCCAGTCGCGGAAGAGATTTTCTCCGAAGCCCTCGCGTGTTGTTGCCTTGAGGAAACGTGCGGGGATGATCTGGTCGGTGTCGATATTTTCTATTGGCAGGGGTACTGCCGTGCTTTTCAGTGTTATGAATTTTTCTTTGCTCATGTTAACGTTATCCGTTATTCGTGTGATCGTTATCCTTGCTACACAAGTTCCCTGACGTCAGTTACCTTTCCGGTGATTGCTGCGGCTGCGGCTGACAGCGGACTGGCAAGGAACGTTCTCGATTTTGGTCCCTGTCTGCCTTCGAAATTTCTGTTGGACGTCGAGATGCAGTATTTGCCTGCCGGGATCTTGTCCTCGTTCATTCCAAGACATGCTGAACATCCGGGTTCACGGAGCTCGAAGCCCGCGGCTTCAAAGATCTTGTCGAGGCCTTCCTTGCGGGCTTGCTGTTCTACCTGTTTGGAGCCAGGTACCACCCACACCTCCACGTTAGCAGCCTTTTTCTTTCCTTTTACCATTTCCGCGACGAGACGCAGATCTTCGATTCGCGCGTTGGTACAGCTGCCGATGAATACATAATCGATCGATTTTCCGAGGAGCTGCGATCCGGGTTCAAGACCCATGTATTCGAGTGATTTCGAGAACGAGTTCTGCTCGCTGATATCTTTCAATTCAGCAACGGTAGGAATGCGGTCTGTGACTTTTATGCCCATACCAGGGTTCGTTCCATAGGTGATCATCGGCGCGATATCTGCCGCGTCATATTGAAGCACGAGATCGAATTCAGCTTTAGCATCCGATTTGAGGTGTCTCCACTGCTCGACGAGACGTTCGAAGTGCTCACCTTTGGGAGCAAACTGGCGACCCTTGATATAATTGAAAGTTGTTTCGTCAGGAGCGATCAGTCCTCCGCGCGCGCCCATCTCGATGCTCATGTTGCAGATCGTCATGCGTGCCTCCATAGAGAGGCTGCGGATCGTGTCGCCGGCATATTCGACAAAGTAGCCTGTTGCGCCACTTGCCGAGATCTTCGAGATAATGTAGAGTATAATGTCTTTTGCCACCACGCCTTTGCCGAGCTTGCCGTTGATCTCGATCTTCATACGCTTCGGCTTGTATTGAAGGATACACTGGGTTGCCAGTACCTGTTCAACTTCACTGGTGCCGATGCCAAAAGCGATGTTTCCGAAAGCGCCATGGGTGGATGTATGACTGTCACCACAAACTATGGTCATTCCCGGGAGGGTCAGGCCAAGCTCCGGACCGATGATGTGAACGATTCCCTGGAAAGGATGCCCGAGATCATAGAGGTTGATACCGAACTCTGCGCAATTTTTTCTCAACGTTTCGACCTGGTGTCTTGACAAGGCTTCCTTTATCGGCAGGTGCTGATCCTTGGTGGGTACGTTGTGGTCAGGTGTGGCAGTGGTGCGTGCAGGATTGAAGACCTTTATTCCACGCTTGCGTAATCCGTCGAATGCCTGGGGGCTTGTGACTTCATGTATGAAATGCCGGTCGATGTAAAGAACGTCCGGGTACCCTTCACTTTGCTTGACGACGTGTGCGTCCCAGATCTTGTCGAACAATGTTTTCGCTTGGCTCATCTTATGTTGTTAGCTTTAAAAAATATCGTCGGTAACAAGTGTTAGTTTGTATCAAGATCCTTGAAACGAAACCGCCCCTTCACGAGATTTTCGGAAGGGGCGGTACTAATTACTTTATACTAAAACGATTGCTTTAAATTATTTCTCGGTTATGGTTTTGTGACTTACGAAGATGCAGAAAACTGCCTCGTGCATCAATGAAATGATCAAAAAAATTTCGATGCTGACGAGTGTTTGGTTGGAATTTTTCATTTGGAGATCTGCAGAATCCCCTCTGTAAAAGCATTGAGAAGCGACAGTGTTTTCAAAGGTAAAGTTTATGAATTTATGCGCTGATCTGCATGAAGTTGCGTCATCTTTTAAGATAAACATGGACGACCGATTTTTTGTAACTTGACATTGGTATGCCGACTTTACCGGCGGTATACGCGATATGAGAAACCCCGTCGTAATACTCTTATTGATTTCCGTCATCTCTTGTCGGGCGCTGGCACAATCGGCTCCTGTTGATAGTCTGGAATCGAAGCTTCCGTCGCTGACCGGCACAGCAAAAGCAAAGGCACTTTTTGAGATCACAAGCTACTACCTGCGCGCGAACACGGAGAAGGCCGCGCAGTATGTAGAACAGGCAAGGGTGATTAGAAAGACTTCAGGAGAAGATGCAGTTGTTGCGTATTGCTTTCTCAGCGAGGGCATGTATAAAAATTCAAACGGTCAGATCGACAGTGCGATGATCCTGCTCGAAGCCGGCAAGGATGCGGCGATCAGAAGCCATAACTATAACGCATTGACAAAAGCCTACAATGCACTTTCCTATCTTTTGGTATCGAGGGGGAAGGCGGCAAAAGCGCTCGGGTATTTATATGAAGGTTTGAAGATCGTGGATAAACATCCTGATCGGGAGATGGAGCTCAAGCTTCGCACAAACATTACATGGGCGCACCTGGAATTAAAGCAGTACAGGCACTGTGTTGATTCGGGATTGAAGAATTTATCGGCTATGCAAGGCACTCCATTCGAGTGGATGTCGCTGATCACCTTCAATAACATTGCGGTTGCCTATGGTGCTTTGGGTAAGCTTGATTCAGCGAAACACTACATTCAAAAAGGCCTTGAGGCAGCCAGGATCTCGAATGACAATCAAACCATAGCCAATGGTCACTTTATCCTTGGGACGATCTACGCGGAGGCCGGGCAATATAAGCTTGCAGAAGCTGAATATCTGAAAGCGAAGCCTTATCGTGATAAAGTTGGAAATCCTTTTTTCATTGCCTCAGATCTTTATGCCATGGCTGAATTGTATTCCAAAATGGGCGAATATAGGAAAGGGATAAAGGCAGGAGAGGAAGCGCTGAGGATCGCCCGACAATACAACATCACG
>CBHTUB010000290.1:0-7590 GCA_966095595.1 uncultured Chryseosolibacter sp.
AAGTACAGTTCGTTGCAACCGGAAAAGAATATAACGCAGACGAGATCGGTGTCCTGAAGCTCGATAAGGCACCTCGGAATGAGATCGGTGCAGGTAACGTAGGTTATCTGATCTCCGGTATCAAAGTAGCGAAGGAAGTAAAGGTTGGTGATACCATCACACATCCAGGCCAGCCTGGCGAGGCCATCAAAGGTTTCGAAAACGTGAAGCCGATGGTATTTGCCGGTATCTATCCCGTTGATACAACCGAATTTGAAGAGCTCCGTGCATCAATGGAGAAACTTCAGCTGAACGACGCGTCGCTCGTATGGGAACCTGAAACATCGGCAGCATTGGGCTTTGGTTTCCGCTGCGGTTTCCTCGGTATGCTCCACCTCGAGATCATCCAGGAACGACTCGAGCGCGAGTTCGACATGACGGTGATCACAACCGTTCCGTCCGTGCAATTCAAGGCCTACCTCACTGACGGGACTGTTCACGATATCAATGCTCCTTCCGAAATGCCTGACCCGACAAAGACAGATCATATCGAAGAACCATACATCAAGGCGCAGATCATTTCTAAATCAGAATATATCGGGCCGATCATCAGTTTGTGTATGGATAAGCGGGGCGTGATCAAGAATCAGAATTTCCTCACTACGGATCGTGTTGAGTTACATTTCGAAATGCCGCTCGCCGAGATTGTTTTTGATTTCTTCGATAAATTGAAATCCATCTCGAGAGGATATGCGTCGCTTGACTATCACCTCATCTGATTCCGCGAGTCGGATATGGTGAAGCTCTATGTGATGTTGAACGGTGAAAAGGTGGATTCATTGAGCGCTATAGTTCACAGGGGAAAGGCTCAGGAATGGGGAAGGAAGCTGTGCGAAAAACTGAAAGAGCTCATTCCTCGCCACATGTTCGAAGTAGTGATACAGGCCGCGATCGGTCAGAAGATCGTCGCCCGCGAAACCATCAGCGCCATCAGAAAGAACGTGTTGGCAAAATGTTACGGTGGTGATATTTCCCGTAAACGTAAGCTCCTGGAGAAACAGAAGAAAGGTAAGAAGAGAATGAGACAAATAGGAACGGTGGAGGTTCCGCAGGAAGCGTTCATGGCTGTCTTGAAAATCGACTAATCAGTAATTGTATAAACCTCATGGCCGAAGTTGCTCAAACCACCTACACACTCATCGACGGTAAAAAAGTAGCCGCTGAAATCAAGGCAGAGATCTCTGCCAAGGTTGCGCATCGGAAACAACAGGGAAAAAAGCTCCCGCATCTTGCTATCATCCTGGTCGGCGATGACGGTGCAAGCCAGACGTATGTGGATAATAAGGTGAAGTCGTGTAAGGAAGTCGGCTTCCACTACACCATGATGCGCTTTGCAGATACGATCAGTGAAGAAAAGCTGATGAAGCATATCGATCACGTCAACAACGACGATGATGTAGATGGCTTTATCGTTCAGCTGCCGTTGCCTGAGCATATCTCGGTTGAAAAGATCACGGAGAAGATCCGCTCCGATAAGGACGTGGATGGGTTCACCAATCACAACTTTGGCAGTATCATATCCAAGAATCCGCTGCTCATGCCGGCAACACCCTTCGGAGTGATGGAGTTGCTGCGCCGTTACAATATTCCGACATAAGGTAAACATGCTGTCGTTGTAGGTGCCAGTAGAATTGCCGGTGCGCCGCTGAGTATGATGCTGACCGAACAGGGGAGGTCGACCGTCACAATTTGTCACAAATACACGAACGATCTGCCCGCATTTACGCGTTCTGCTGATATATTATTGGTAGCAGTCGGTAAACCAGGATTAATAACCGCCGACATGGTGAAAGAAGGTGCAGTCGTGATTGATATAGGAACGACACGTGTTGAAGGCCCGCAGTTTGCAAAAGGCTGGGCGATCAAGGGTGACGTTGATTTCAAGAACGTATCTCAGAAAGCATCCTATATAACACCTGTACCGGGCGGCGTCGGGCCGATGACCATCGTGTCATTGTTGCTTAACACTTTAAAGGCAACTGAACTGCGCCATCCATAGGGAGGCTTGATATTGGAAACGCTTTCGAAAATCAGCGCTACGGATCTTCCGGTAATGGAGGATTTTTATACCATCCAGGGTGAAGGATATTACCAGGGCCATGCAGCCTATTTTATCCGCCTCGGGGGATGTGATGTGGGTTGCGTGTGGTGCGATGTGAAAGAATCATGGGATGTGAATGCGCATCCGGTTTTACCTGTCGCCGAGATCGTCAAACGCGCTAAAGATTTTCCCGGTAGGATCGCCGTTATTACGGGCGGAGAGCCCGCCATGCACGACCTGTCAGTTCTCACAACTGAATTGAATCGCGCGAATGTTAGAACACATATCGAAACTTCCGGCGTTTATCCGTTAACAGGCCATTGGGATTGGGTTTGCTTCTCGCCGAAAAAATTTAAAAGTCCGCATCCCTCTGTGTTTTCAGAGGCGGACGAACTAAAAATCATCGTTTATAATAAAACTGATTTTGAATGGGCGGAGGAGTTTGCGGCAAAGGTCTCGCCGGACTGTAAGCTCTATTTGCAACCAGAGTGGTCACGTGAGAAGGAAATGCTGCCGCTGATCATTGAATACGTCAAGAGAAATCCGCAATGGTCTGTATCCCTGCAGATCCATAAATACATGAACATCCCATAGGAAATTCCACGTTTCCGCAGGAAAAGAGAAAGCCGACTTGAGTATATTTGTTATACCCACTTGGCTTAATCTATGAGAAACACTTCAGTCGTTTTGTTTCTGGTTTTTCTCTTTTTGTCTTCAACCGCGTTGGCACAAAACCAGAGTCTGACCTTCGCTTTCAAAATTTCCGAAGTCAAAGAAAAAAGTAAAGGCGTTTATACCTTCCACATCGGCCACGGTGCCGATCTCGGTATCCGGCAGGGCGACGAAGGTGAGGTATGGGGGATAGAACGTAAAGAACTCGCCGGCCACCTCGCGAACTTCGGATACGGCCAGGTCGTCGAGTCTGCGAATAATTATGCAGTTGCAGAAATTTCGACAGACAAAAAATTGCTTGCCGGCGACCTGATCTATCTCAGTGTTTCCCTACCGCCAGCATCTTACAGAAGCCCGTACCTCTACCTTTCAGCCTACGCAATTGACGTAGTTGACGATAACGGTAAACCTTTCCACTCCTTCGACGAGATCTTATATCATGACGGACATGCGTTGCAGACCGAAAAGTTTCTTGTCATGCAAAAATTCATCAACGCGTACGGTGAACGCCTCAAATCAAAGGGTGATAAAAAGATCGTAAAGGCAGGACCCAATGAAGGAAAGCTTGTGTCTGAGGTACTCGCCACAACTGACACGCTGGCGATCTGGAACTATCTCTACCACACGTTCATGTCGTATATGACGACAATGGGCCAAACCTATGTCTTCTCGACCGACTATGCATCGTATGTCGAACAGGGTGACGTGATACTTCCCAACTTGCTGTGGGATGATATCCTGAGCAGCTCAGACGCCGGACTGGAGACTCTATTCAGGCAATACCGGAACAAGATGCCGGCTATCCAGCTTTCGGATTGGCTGGAGAAGGTACGTGAGGTCGCCCGTGAGCAAAAGTATGAAGAGTCGCTCGGGCAAATTCAAAAACTCATCAGGCTGTGTGAACTCGCAAATGAAAAGAAGGTCGAGGCTGATGCGACGTATCTCAAGGCTGCCATCCACTATGTTCTTTCCAATTATCAGGATGCCATCGGCGAGTACAAACGGGCTGCCGTATTATATGGAGAATTTCCCGGCGGCACCGAGCTTGCCAGTACACATTACTATCTCGCGGATTGTTATAATCAGATACAGCAATATGACCTGGCCATCGCGGAGTACAAACAATGTGCTGCCCTGCGTGAGGAGCTTTTGAAAAAATCTCCTGACGATGATGCTTCACAAAAAGATCTATATACGGCCGTAAATGCATTAGCTGAGTTGCAATCGTCTCTCAAAAGCTATGCTGATGCCAGGGCCAACTTCTCCAGAGCACTGGATATCGCCGTTAAGCGCCAGAACGTCGGAAATCAAGCCACAACGCTATGGAACCTCGGCTATGTATGTGGTGATGGCCTCGAGCTGGATGATGAAGCTTTCTCGTATTATTCACGGGCAGTGACCCTGTATACGCAACTGAACGACACCGCAAGCGTAGTCGATCTCATGCGCAACAAGGGTTTGCTCCTGAATCGTCGCGGGGATTACGCGGGTGCGAGAAAGATCGGTGAAGAGGCACTCCGCATCGCATCGAGTTGGGGTAACCAGGAGCGGATCACGAAGATGCAGGGATTCCTCGTTACCGTATCTGAGGAAAGTAAGCAATACGATGAGGCCATCAGATATCAAAAGGACATTGTAAAAAGCGCCAGCGATAGAAAGGATTATACAAAAGCGAATGAAGCAAAGAAGAAGCTTGCCAAATTCTACGCGGCACAAAAGAAATATGATCTCGCCCTGAAAGAGCATCAGGAACGGTTGCTCCTTGTGCAGGGTGATCCGTCATCAAAGGCAGATGCGATGTGGGAGATCGGATACGCACTGGGGGAATACTTCAAGGATGATAAGGGGGCCATCAAATACTACGAGCAGTGCGCAACGATTTACCGCGAGCTCAGGGACACATCGAACCTCAATACAATCTACGCTAACCTCGGATACCACTACCGTGTAATTGGTGACTCCGTTAGATCCTACCAGTATCACGAGAAGGGAATCGCGCTGGCCCGCAATTATTCAGACCGGAATGATCTGGGGTATGCCCTTGATAAAGCGGCAAAGGCGTACGCACATTTTGGTAATAGAAAGAAGGAAATTCAATGCTACAGGCAGGCCATTGAAGTTTACAGGTCCATCAACAACCATGGCAAGGCAGGTGCAATGGCAGATTACCTGGGCGAAACTTACGGCGCAATAAAGAATTATGAGGAAGGCATAAAGGCCCACAGGCAGGCCATCGAATTCTATGCGCTGGCCGGTGATAAGGCAAATGAAGCTTCGTCCTACTGGGATTACGCGTACATGATCGGAACCAACATGGGCCAGTATGAACGCGGCATCGAGAATTACCTCATCGCCTATGATCGTTACATGAAGGTCCCTGATTCCGTAAATGCGTCAGTCATGCTCTCAAACGTCGGTCAGTCCTATTGGAGTCTTTACAAATACGACAAGGCGATCGAGTATCACCGCCGTGCGATCGATATCGCATCGAAAATCAGGAACATGCAGCAGGTGGCAAAGTCGTGGTCGAAGCTTGCCCAGTTATATTCGGAGTCGAACAACCCCGTTGCAAGCTTTGAAGCGCTGAAGAATTCGGTTGCAGCCCTGGAGACGGTTAACGACAGCCTCGAGCTCGCGAATTCATACAATGAAATAGCAAACAGCTATGTCAAAGCCAAAGATTACAAAACCGGTTTTGCAAATTTTGAAAAAGCGATCGCGATCCGCCATGCGAAGAAAGACAGATCGGCGCTCGGTGTTTCATACTATGACCTTGCGTACGCCTATCACACCAAGGGAGAATATGCCAATGCCCAGAAATATTATCTGGAAGCACTGAAGATAAAAAGGGAGTTGAAGGAGCGTGACGGTGAGATCTACTGCCTGTCGAACATGGGCGCCATCGAGCAATCCGTGAACGCTAACTATACAAAGGCGCTCGAATATCTCAATCAGGCAGTTGCAATATCCAAAGAGCTCAAGGACGAAGGGAACATTGCGTTTTGCTATGGACGATTGAAAGGTTTGTATCGATCACAGGGCAAAGCAGCGCTGGCCGATAAGTATGCAAATGAATCGCTCGCACTATACGAAAAAAATAAGCGATGGAAGGACGTTGCAAGTTCGTACGTCGACATAGGTTATGATGCACACTATGTGTATGGGGATGTCAAAAAAGCCATGGCATACTTCGACAAGGCGCAAGCCCTGATCGATACGCTTGCCGATAACAATATTCAGGCTTCGATCTACTCCTCACGGTCGAGTGTCTACCGCGAAACGGGAGAGTTCGATAAAGCCATAGATATGGCCAGCAAAAGTCTCAAACTTTACGCGGATCTCGGCAATGATTGGGGATTGGCCGGCACCTATATCGATCTTGGTAACATCTACAAGCAAACGTCTGAATACGGGTTGGCCATTCGTCATCAAAACATGGCGGACAGCCTCTACCGGAAAATGGGTCTCGATTATGCCCGTCTGGCACCACTGGCCAACCTGGGCGAGAACTATACGGCACAGGGCGACTATAAAAAAGGTCTTGAATATTATCAGCAATCATTGGCCATCATGGAGAAGGCCGGCGATCTGAATGAGAATCTCGCCATCATTAAGGCGTGCGTGGGGGAAGCGCACTTCTACCTGAACGAATATCCGCAAGCCGACAAGTGGTTAAGGGAGTCATTGCAGATCTGTGACAAAGTGGGCGCCATGAGACCAAAGGCAGACAACCTCACGGTCCTCGCAAGATTGATGCTTGAAGAAAAGAAATATGACGAGGCGCTTAAGTATATCAACGAAGGCTTGACCCTCAGCAAGAATTCTGGGATGACCGTGGCCTACCTTGGAAACCTGCTTTTGCTCGGCAAGGCCAACATTGAACAGAAGCAGTACGAAAAAGCTAAACCCTCTATTGAAGAATGTATCAAGCTTTCCAAATCCATTGGTAAACGATCGACCCTGTGGGAAGCGCTCTATCTCATGGGGATCTATCACAAGAACTCAGGCGACCTGAAAAGCAGCAGGGAATTTTTGAAGGAATCTGTTGCTGTGATCGAACAGATCAGGAACAAGGTATCGGGCGGTGATGAAGCCAGAAAACTGTTCTCGTCTGACAAAAACATCCTCAAAGTTTATGACGCCCTCATCGATGTTCTGCTCCAGCTTGGAGAAACTGAGGAGGCGATGACATACCTTCAAAAAAACAACGAGGACAACCTGAAGGCAAAGTTCAAATCCCTCGATGTAAAATTTGAGAACAAGGATCGTAAACGTACGTTGGAAGAAGAGAAGGAGATGAAGGCCAGGCTCGATGGCATAGAGGAGCAGATTGAGCGTGAAAAAGGATTGGCCGCCGGAAAACAGAATCTCGAAAAGATAAAAAATCTCGAGGAAGTAAAAACGATAGCAGAATCCGAGTATCTGAAATTCATCAACCAGCAGATCAATGTTCAACCGGAGCTGTCCAGGTATTTCAATAACAGCGTTCAGCCAACGCAGTTTAGGAAGATCAAAAAGCAAATACCGGCAGATATGGCGTTGCTCTCTTATCTCGTCGGCGAGAAACAGTTGTACATTTTCGCGGCCACTACCGACACCGTGGTCGCCAAGATAGTGTCGGTGGACGGTGAGACCGTTTCCAAAGATGTAAATGCTGTCTTAAACATCACAAAAAATCAGCTGGGGTCGTTCTCTCAGCTTGATTTGAAGAATGAAGAAAAGGAAAGGGCCGAAATTGCGGATCAGATGATGCAGAAGGATCAATATCTCAAACCTTTTGAAGAACTTTATCATTATCTGATCAAGCCCGTTTATAATGAGATCAAGGGCAAGAAACG
>CBHTUB010000291.1:0-7587 GCA_966095595.1 uncultured Chryseosolibacter sp.
TGCGAAATCCTTTCCTTCTTTTCATTTAAGTATCCCAGGTATTGCCTGTAGTAGGATCTATAGTCGGATATCTCTTTCCTTGACCCGTAATGCTCTTTATTCTTTTTAATATGAATTTCAGCCAGGCTGTCGGCCGTACTTATTTCGGCCATTGATGGTGTGAATTTCACAGCATCGGGTCTAATGTATTCACAGTAGACCTCATCATCTTTATTAAATACAAATTGTTTTTCGGAAGTTTGACCATATCCTGTTCTAATCAAAACTCCCAGCATTAAAACTGTTATAATCGTTTTCATTGTCTCGTGTTATGCTTACAACGTCCGATACATCGGAGTCAAATTAATCTTTTCCAAAGTTCAATCCAAAGGCGGATAAGTTATGCTATCCCTCACGGTCATTGTTTAAGGATCCATCGCCTGAATCTGCAGTATGAATCGAAGCTGTTGGCCAGGGATAGAAATGGAAAGCCCGCAGCAGGGAGCTATGCGCGTGGCGCGAGGACTTGTATTGGATAGCCCGGCCCGAGGTACGAGGGGGCCGCAAATAAAAACCGATCTTCCGACCCGTTGCTCGATCTCGTCATTTGACTTGGGTGATTTCCTCAGGACTGCACGTTCTTAAAGGTCGCTACAATAGCATGACGCCTGGCGACCGGTGATTTTATTGTTGACCGGCAACTGGTTTTAGCGGGGCATAATTTTCGAGCTACAGGGTACGCTGCGGTAGCAGTGAGAAATTAGTTGTAATTAAATTTCATTGTATGGGTTTACTTGATTTTTTTAAGAGGGGTAAGGAACAGCCCGTTGAACGTGCTGCGGCAAAGCCCGCTTCCAATACGGATCGTCCATCTGCACCTGCTTCGTCTGCGGATGTCGGGCAACCTGGCGGGGCGTCGAGAAGAGATTATACCATCCAGCCTGGCGATAGCCTTTCCAAAATTGCAAAGAAGTTTTACGGTAATGCCGGAGATTGGCAGAAGATCTACAATGCGAACAAAGACAAGATAAAGAATCCCGACATGATCTATCCGGGGCAAAAGATTGTGATACCTTAAAACAAAGATGTATGAAACACCGGATGAATTTTTTGATCTTATTTTTTTCTATAGTGATGCTGATGGCGTGCGGAAAAAAAGGATCGATGACGAATGAGGAGAAGCTGGCCGGGGAAGATTCGAAGAACTGGAAAGCTAAAAAGGAGACAACTGCCAGTGGCAGCGTTGACAAGTTGAACAGGGATGAGAAAAGACAGGAGATCACTTTCTGGCGCAATGGCAATGTAAAAATGGGAGATGGCAATCAGAGTATGAGCGGACAGTGGTCGCTGGAGGGCAACACGCTGAGATTACATTTTGCAGGAGAAAATGTGACCGAAAATTTTGCCGTGCTTGAGCTCGACAAGGATGAGATGAAATTGCAGGCAGGGGATGGTTCTACAATGGTGTTGAAGGCCGACTAACGATTTATTCAATTGGCGTAATAAAAAAGAGATCATCTGCAGAGGTGGTCTTTTTTAATTTCGGGGTAGCTTAAGGACACGGTATGTCTTAAAATATAAAACCCCCGGACGGCTTCCGGGGGATTTTATTTACCTAACCTATACCTGAAGGTTGACTGTTAGTAGTCGGAAACTGAATCTAAAATATCATGCCATATCGCTGTTGTTTTCTGGTCGTCGCGCAGAGGCGCGTGAAAAGGTAATTGTACCTGGTTCGGAGCGGGTGTACGCCGGGAATCCCCATAGGCAAAAGCTCACATTCGGGTATCCCGATTCCCAGAAGGTCGGGCTCTTTGAGATCTGTATGGTCCCGCTGTTCCGTGTCTTGTTTCTGATATCGATCATCTCTTCGGCGACTGTAATGACATTGAAAGTCCGAGGATAGCGCCATAGATGCCAATAACGTTACCGTTGTCGGCTGCGGATGAGTTTCGGGAGGAGAATGTCGGCCTGGGCTGTCAATCAGTTCATCTGCCGGTTGGAAGACAGTTCCATTTACATTGTATTATCAGTTTGCCAATGGTGTCCGTAAGGTTTGTGAACGGTTGATCTGCGGCCGGATAAACCGGTTAGCCACAAGAAAAAAGCATACCGGTCGTTATACATTCGCGAATGAATCGGGCATACGAATTATACATGGACGGTTGTGGAAAAGAATGAGGTATGAGAAAAATAGACAGGGCTTTTGTGGTTGCAGGGTTGATGAGCCTTTCAATTCTGGTCGCAGTTTCTTCATGCGACGAGTCTGCCGACGAGACGGTAAAAACAGTCGAAGCCAAACCTACCAAAAAACTCATCGAGAATACGCTGCAGACCTCTCAATGGAATGCAACCTATTATTTCAACGATCAGGATGCTTCATCAGAACTGATAGGCTATACGTTCATCTTCCAGGGAGATGGGAGCCTACAGGTGATCAGGAACGACGAATCGATCACAGGCATGTGGTCCAGTTATCAATCGACACAGGATCAATTGAAGTTGAATCTGGAGTTCAATTCGAGTGAAGGAAGTTTCAGGGACCTGACCCAGGATTGGGTTGTGGTTCAGCAGTCCGACCAGATGATCAAGCTTCGGTATAAGAGCAATCCGAAAGATGTTCAGCCGGCAGAATTGACACTTGAACGGGTATAAAATACGGTGATCTTAAAATAAGCGAGCCCCCGCGTTAACGGGGGCTTTTTCGTATTTGTTAACCGTATGGATGAGCCACTTTTGTACAATGAATTCCCCGGACATCTTCCGGGGAATTTCATCAATTAGGAAACGTAATACCTTATCTACTGATAAAGAGTACCCCTGCAAGTAAAAAAGCCATGCCATACCGGCTGTATTCCGACTGGCGGCAAAAATAAAAGCCCCGCATTTGGCAATGCGGGGCTTTCTCCCTCCATGACTTTCCCACTTACTACTATATATTGGAAGGTTGAATTTTAAAAAAGATTCCCCGGACGGCTTCCGGGGAAATTTATCCATATCCTAACCTTTTAAACCCCACTAGTTATTATGAATATGGCTAAGCACGTTATGTAAAAAGCGTGCCTGGGAAAATCCAATTCAAGAACGCTGCGCATTCACGTTTGGTGCGCCTGCACGGGGAATTTTCTCTTTTTTTTCCGGCTTACCGGTCGCTTTGATCCAGCACGGGAGTTGCATGGTGTTATGCTGAGGTATAGTTCTTTTTATTATACCGATGATCGTAGTGGGGATTGAAAAAGTGTAAGGATATGAAAACGAGAATTTTAAGCATGTCGCTGGTGGTTTCGCTGCTGCTGTTGCATTCGTGCGCGAAGAATCCGGTGACGGGTAAGCGTGATTTCATGCTGATGTCGGAAGGACAGGAGATAGCGATGGGACAGCAGTCCGACCCTGAGATAAAAGCCTATATGGGTGTTTATGAAGACCCGGCCCTTCAACGTTTCATCAACGAGAAGGGACAGCAGATGGCAGCGATCTCGCACCGGAAAAATCTTAAATATCAGTTCAGGATCGTTGATTCGCCGGTGGTGAATGCTTTCGCCGTTCCGGGCGGATACGTCTATTTTACGCGGGGTATCATGGCGCATTTTAATAACGAGGCAGAGTTTGCCGGTGTGCTCGGACACGAGATCGGCCACATCACCGCGCGACATTCAGCAAAGCAATACAGCAACGCCATGCTTGCTCAAATTGGACTTGTAGCAGGATCGGTGGTCTCGCCAACCTTCGCGCAATACGCGGACCTTGCCAGTCAGGGACTAGGCTTGCTGTTTTTGAAGTTCGGACGCGACGCCGAGAGTCAGTCGGATAAACTTGGCGTTGAATATTCGTCGAAGATCGGATACGATGCGCAGGAGATGTCGGAGTTTTTCAGCACGCTGGACAGACTGCGGGAAGTATCGGGAAGTCCCGAAGTGCCAACGTTCCTGTCGACACACCCAGACCCTGCTGACCGCGAACGCAAGGTTGCAAAGATGGCGAAGGAGTGGAAAACAAAGGTGGATGCAAGCTCGCTCAAGGTGGGCAGGGATAGCTATCTGCGAATGATCGATGGCATTATCTACGGCGACGATCCGCGGCAGGGCTTTACCGAGAACAATATGTTCTATCACCCGGTGTTGAAGTTTCAATTCCCGATCCCGGCCCAATGGAAAGTGACCAATACACCGGAGCAGGTGCAGATGGTGGAGCCCCAGGGACAGGCTTTTATGCTGCTCACGCTCGCGGAAGGTAACGATCTCGAAGCCGCAATGCGGTCCTTGCTTCAGAAGTATCAGCTGCAACCCATCAAGTCTGCGCGTGAAACGGTAAATGGCCTGAATGCAGTCGCTGTGATTGCAGATCAGGCGGCGCAGCAGGGGAGACAGCAGCAGGCAGCGGTGAGAACGCTGATCTACACCATTCAATATGGCGGCAATATCTATGCAATGATCGGCGCCTCTGCGAAGCAGACGTTCAATGGATATGCGAACACGTTCCAGAATACGATGAGAAGCTTCGCCGAGCTCACCGATCAGGAGAAGATCAATCGTGAGCCCGAACGGGTAAGGATAAAAACAGTGGATAGAACAACATCGCTGCAGAACATACTTACGGGATTCCAGACACCGTCTGCCAGACTTGAAGAGGTGGCAGTGCTGAATGGCATGCGATTGAATGAGACAGTTCAGGCGGGTACCCTCATCAAAGTGGTTGAGCGCGGTACACCGGCTACAGTAAGAAAATGATGAAACACTAAATTTTTGTTTATGGAATTCGTGATGATTTTGGTTGTGCTGCTTTTAGTGACGCTTTTCATATGGAGAAGCGCTTCTGTCAACAAAAAAGCAAGTGATGAGCAGGGAAGGAGTAACCCCAACCCGCACGCTCCGGCTTCGGATAGACGGATGTGATGGATCAGGGAATGGTGGTCAATGGTCAATAGTCATTAGCCAATGGTCAAGGGTAGAGGATTGTCAGGATACAAGGAAGGAGATGTGAGTGGTTGAATCAAATCACTGGGTCTAATATTTTAAATTTCAGATCCCGGGATTGCCTCCACTTCTGGTTTTATCGTGCTCTTTCCAAAAATTTACCATCCACCAACCATTGATCATCGACTGTCATAGTGCAATTGGCTCGGGGTCAGAAATGCCGTGTTTGAGAGCACGGTATTTTTGTATCATTCTGCCGGTGAGGATTACCGCGAGGCCTGTTACGGAACAGGCTACCATTACGGCGATCATGGGCCATTCGCTGCCATTGTAAAGCACACTGACGAGTGCGGAAGATAATCCGCCCATTGCCATTCTGAAGCTGCCTGCAAGGGATGCCGCACTGCCTGCATGTTTTTTGAACGGGATGAGCGCCAGCGCACTGGCGTTCGTATTGCAGATGCCATGCACCGCCATGAACAACGCTATCAGCACGATGAGCACACTGAGGCTCAGCAAATTCAATGCGGTCGCGGCGATCAGCAATGTCCCTACTGCCAGCTGATAGATCAGTGAGAACTTTACGATCTGCTCGCTGGAAAATCTTCTGAGCAGAAAGTGGTTCAGCTGTGTAGTAGCGATCAAAAGTGCACCGACTCCTCCAAAGATGAGTCCGTACGTTTTTTGCGATGTGCCATACAGGTTGATGAACACATCCGGAGACCCGGCGATGTAGGCAAACGGTGCAGCGGAAGCAATGCCGCCTCCCAGACAATACAGAAAGAACTGTGGTTGTCTCATCACGGTCCAGAAGTTGCCGATCACCGCTGCGGGTTTCAGGGAAATGCTCGGGTCAGATTTTTTTCCGTCCGGTAGAATGGTATAGCTCATTACCAGAATGATTGCAGTAACAAGCGCCAGAACGATGAAGACACTGTGCCATCCCCAGGTCGGGATTACATAGCCGCCGGCTGTCGGTGCGATCATTGGCGATACGGCAACAACGAGTGTCATCCACGAAAATGCCTGGGCAGTTTTGGAAGCGGGAAAGATGTCGCGTACGAACGCCTGTGCTGCCACCATGCCTACACAGCCTCCGAGCGCCTGCAAAAAGCGCATGGCAATAAGCGACTCGACACTGAATGTAAAAGCACATCCGATCGAGGCAGCCACGTAAAGTGCCAGTCCGGCAAAGAGGGGAGGCTTTCTTCCGAAGCGATCGAGCAACGGACCATACAGAAGCTGGCCCACGGCGATCCCGACAAAATAGCTTGTGAGCGAGAGCTGTACCTTATCGATCGTTGTATTCAGATCGTTCGCAATTTCCGGAAAGCCCGGAAGGTACATGTCGATCGCGAATGGGCTCACGGTCGATAACGATCCCAGTACAAGAATGATCAGGGCCTGCTGTTTTCTGCTCATAACCTTTGTGTAACTGATTTTGATCACGAAAGGTTGCCAGGGCCCCGCAGAATGTTTTGGGGAGTTATGAGCTGTAAGCCATAAGCCATCGGTTGTGCAAGTGCTTGCAAAAATTACCGCTTGATCTACGGTTTACAGTTCCGCCATCATATCGCGGCTGAACCACGATCGCCCGTGCGCAAACGGATACATTCTTCCAGCGGCATCACAAAGATCTTTCCACTGCCTACGAGGCCTCCATCATTTGCCTGGGTAGCGTTGAGGATCGTATCGCATGTGATCTTCACAAACTCGTCGTTGACGGCGATCTCGATCCGTGCGTTGGGAATAAGATTGGGAACGATCTTTTGTCCGCGGTAGATCTCTTCGCTTTTGCTGCGTCCGTGCCCGGATCCGTAGCTTACCGTGATACGTTCTATTCCTGCATCGATCAAAGCCTCACGAACCTGATCGAGTTGATTTTCTCTTATGATTGCTACAATGAGTTTCATACAGCTTAGCTTGGGTTGATCATACCGTAACCTCTTTCACCGTGATAGAAATGGTCTAGCCCTTTCATTTCACCTTCCGCGCTCGAACGCATCGGAACGATCTTGTTTACCACAAACAAGATAATAAATGTTGCAATAGCCGAGTATACGATCGCGATACCTACTGCCAGGGCCTGCACGCCGAGCTGATCCCACATGTTCCAACCGGGGCGAAGCGATGCGGCGTCGGCCATCCAGCTGTCTCGAATGAAGAATGCAAGGAAGATCGCGCCTACGATTCCACCGATGCCATGGACGCCGAATGCGTCGAGTGTGTCGTCGTAGCCGAGTTTATTCTTGAGGATGATTCCGAGGTAACAGAACACTGTCGCCAACGCGCCAATGGCAAGCGCGCCACTGGCCTGAACAACACCCGCCGCAGGCGTGATCGCCACAAGTCCGGCAAGGATCCCGCTGGCAAATCCGACAGCAGTTGCTTTTCCCTGGTGGAATCCTTCTATGATCACCCATGTCATTGCTCCTGCAGCCGCGGCAACTTGTGTCACCGTCAATGCCTGTGCTGCGGCAAGTCCGCTTGATACACTGCTTCCGGCGTTGAAGCCGAACCATCCTACCCACAGCAGGCCGGCACCGATGAGCGTCATGCTCAGGTTGTTGGGACGCATGGGAAGGTGGGGAAATGATTTTCTGGATCCTATGAATATCGCGGCGACGAGTCCGCTTACACCTGCAGAGATATGAACTACGGTTCCTCCGGCAAAATCGATCGCACCTTTGGCACC
>CBHTUB010000292.1:0-7584 GCA_966095595.1 uncultured Chryseosolibacter sp.
GCAGGATCTGCCGAAAGGCTGGGAGACCCTTGTGCAGAATTTCATCGACTATTTCCCTAAACGTTTAAAGGAGTATGATGCCATGGTAATGAAGAATGCTTTGTTCAAGGCGCGGACCGTCGGCATCGGCATCTTCTCTTTACAGGAGGGCATCGAGTGGGGTGCGACCGGTGCACAGCTGCGGGCCTGCGGGCTGGATTGGGATTTCAGAAAGAAACAACCGTATTCCGGATACGAGAATTTTGAATTCGACATTCCGACGGCGCAAAATGGCGATTGCTACGACCGCGCTGTCGTGCGTGTGGCGGAGATGAGGCAGAGCCTGCGGATCATCGAGCAATGCCTGAAGAACATGCCATCAGGCCCATACAAATCCGATCATCCGTTGTCGACACCTCCGGTAAAGATGCACACGCTGCAAGACATTGAAACGCTCATCAACCATTTTCTGAACGTAAGCTGGGGGCCGGTGATTCCGGGGGGAGAAGCGATGAGCTGTATCGAGGCAACCAAGGGCGCGAACAGCTATTACGCGATCAGCGATGGCAACACGTCGCCCTATCGCATGCGGGTGAGAACGCCGTCATTCGCACACATGCAAATGATATCCTACATCAGCAAGGGATATACGGTAGCCGATCTGTTGTCGATACTTGGGGCGATGGATTATGTACTCGCGGATATTGACCGGTAGAGTGAGCTTCAAGATGCGAGCTGTACGCTATGAGAAAAGTATTGAACGCTGAACGAGGAACGCGGAACGATAAAACACGGAACTAAAACGATTATCATGCTGACCCAGGAAGAAACCTACGAGATCGATCAGGCCATCGCGCAAGTACCCGTAAGGAAAGCCGCAGGCATTGAAGCATTAAAGATCGTGCAGGCAAGGCGCCGATGGATCTCGGACGAAACTTTGAAGGATGTTGCCGCCTATATGGACATGAGCGCTGAAGAGCTCGATTCAGTGGCGACGTTTTACAACCTTTTGTTTCGCCGACCGGTTGGGAGACACGTCATCCTTTTGTGCGACAGCATCAGCTGCTGGGTAATGGGATACGAGAACATCAAGTCTGAGCTCGAAAGAAGGTTACAGATCACCTACGGCGAAACGACACAGGACGGGCGGTATACGTTGCTGCCGAACTGTTGTCTCGGAACATGCGATTGCGCGCCTGCCATGATGATCGATAACGATCTTTATAGAAACATCAGGATAGACGAACTGGATAAAATTCTCGGGCAATACAAATAAGAATTACAGAACTGCTATTGGCATTTGGGTAATGGCTATTGGCCAACTGCAAAAAAGCCAACTGCACTGACCATTGACTATCAACTATTGACCATTGACCAATAACCATTGACCACCCTATGGAAAAGCCTCTGACACAACACATCCGCAAAGACAAACAACCGCTGTCGCTCAGGGAATATGAGAACGTGGGTGGCTACCAGGCTTTGAAGAAAGTGCTGAAGGGAATGACGCCCCAGGAAGTCCAGAACGTCGTGAAAGATTCCAACCTCAGGGGTAGAGGTGGTGCAGGCTTCTTCACAGGACTTAAATGGAGCTTTGTCCCACTGAATGCTCCCCAGCCCAAATACCTGATCGCAAATGCCGATGAGATGGAACCGGGCACGTTCAAGGACAGGATCCTTCTGGAGAGCACGCCTCATCAGTTGATCGAGGGAATGATCATCTCTGCCTTTGCCATTCAGGCGGACACTGCCTTTGTATTCCTGCGCTGGGCCTACAAGCATGCCGCAGTTGCGATCACCGCTGCCATCGCGGAGGCTACTCAGGCTGGTTATCTCGGTCACAATATTTTAGGGTCGGGTTTCGACCTTCACATGCCTCTTCATACCGGTGTCGGACGCTACATGTGTGGTGAAGAGACCGCGCTGCTCAATTCCCTCGAGGGAAAACGGGCTACGCCGAGGGCCAAACCACCATTTCCACAGGTAAGCGGTTTATTCGGCAAACCCTCCATCGTGAATAACGTCGAGACGCTTTGCAACATCCCGCATATAGTAGAAAAGGGTGCAGAGTGGTTTAAATCCCTGAGCCTCACCAAAGACTCCGGTACCAAGATCTACGGCGTGAGCGGCAAAGTCAAAAAACCTGGAGCGTGGGAATTGCCCATGGGCACAACCATGCGGGAGCTCATCGAAGTACACGCCGGAGGAATGCTCGACGGCCTCAGATTCCGGGGAGCATTGCCTGGAGGTGCATCTACGGATTTTCTTGTCGAAGAGCACCTTGATGTCGCGATGGACTATGCCGCCGTGGCTGCTGCGGGAAGCAGGCTTGGAACCGGTACACTCATCGTGCTCGACGATCAGACGTGTCCTGTCGGATTTGTAAAAAACCTCGAACATTTCTTTGCACAGGAATCGTGTGGTTTTTGCACGCCGTGTCGTGAAGGCTTGCCATGGGTGGAGAAAATCCTCAACTCCATCGAGGAGGGAAAGGGCAGGCCAGACGACATCAGGCTCCTGGAAATGCATACCAAATATCTCGGGCCCGGTAACACATTCTGTGCGCTTGCGCCGGGCGCCATGGAACCGCTTCAGAGCGCGCTGAAATATTTCAGGGAAGACTTCGATCAGCACATCCACGAAGGACGATGCCCATATCATCACATTAACGCACTTGCCGAAACTGCCTGATTATGCCGATACTGTACATCGATAACAAACCGTATGAAGTGAAGGGAGGGAAGAACCTTCTCGAGACCTGTCTTACCCTGGGATTCGACTTGCCTTATTTCTGCTGGCATCCCGCGCTCGGGTCTGTCGGAGCATGCAGGCAATGCGCCGTGAAATCGTTCAAGGACGAAAACGATACGAAGGGAAGGCTCATCATGTCGTGTATGGAGCCGGTCACGGACAAGCAACGAATTTCCATTTCTGATCACGAGGCGGTCGAGTTTCGGTCCAATGTCATCGAGTGGCTGATGACCAACCACCCGCATGACTGCGCCGTCTGCGACGAAGGCGGCTCTTGTCATTTGCAGGACATGACCGTGATGACAGGCCACAACTACCGGCGCTTCCGGTACAAAAAAAGAACACATACGAACCAGTACCTGGGTCCCTTTATCAACCACGAGATGAACAGATGCATACAGTGCTACCGTTGCGTTCGGTTCTATCGTGACTATGCCGGTGGCGACGACCTCAATGTATTTGCTTCCAAAAACAATGTATACTTCGGCAGGGCGGAAGACGGATGCCTTGAAAATGAATTCAGCGGAAATCTTTCCGAGGTTTGTCCTACCGGGGTGTTCACCGACAAGACACTCAAGGAGCACTACACACGAAAGTGGGATCTCACCATGGCGCCATCGGTTTGCCAGCACTGCAGCCTGGGATGCAACACGATCGCCGGCGAGCGATACGGCGAATTACGGGTGATCATGAACCGCTACCATAACGACATCAATGGCTACTTTATCTGTGACCGTGGAAGATTCGGATACGACTTTGTCAATCGCCGCGACAGGATCCAGAGGCCGATCGTGAATGGCGCATATGTGGATCGTCCGAAGCTGATATCCGACATCGTTTCTGTTTTAAAGAACAGCAAAAAAGTGATCGGCATCGGTTCCCCGCGCGCTTCCATTCAGTCGAATTTTGCCTTGAAGTCGCTGGTGGGCGCCGACAACTTCTACCATGGTGTGTCGGATAATGAGCACGACATAGTGGAGCTTTCGATAGAAATTCTGCGTGGCCCTACACCATCGGCGACGATCAGGGAGGTCGAAAACGCCGATGCCGTTCTTGTGCTGGGCGAGGATCTTACCAATACGGCTCCCCGTCTTGCATTGGCGGTACGTCAGGCAGGTAAGAACAAATTTACGCCCGAGGTTGCAAAAACAGGAATACCGGCATGGCACGATGCAGCCACCAGGGAAATCATCCAGGACCAGAAAGGATCGATCTTTCTTGCGACGATATCCAGGACAAAGCTCGACGACGTTGCTTCGGTCAGCTATCTCGCCGCTCCAGAAGACATCGCCAGATTTGGCCTTGCCATTGCCAGTAAACTCAATCCTTCGCTACCATCGATTAAGCTGGAGACGGAGGAAGAAGAGAAAGTATCGCGTATAGCTGCTGCGTTGCTTGCTGCTAAGAATCCTGTGATCATCTCAGGCTCGTCCTGTGAAGACCTCAATGTCACGAAGGCCGCTGCGAATGTAGCGTGGGCGCTGACTGCAGCCAATCCGAATACGCGGATCTCGCTTACCATGCCGGAGTGTAATTCCCTTGGGCTCGCCATGATGGGCGGACATCGCCTCGAGTCAGCCATCGACGCCGTCATGAACGAACATGCCGACGCGGTCATTGTAATGGAGAATGATCTGTATCGCCACGGCAGCCAGCCCGTGATCAACGCGATGCTTGCCAAATGTAAAACACTGGTGGTCGTAGATCATCTCAACCACAGGACAGCGCAAAAAGCCCAGATCGTTATTCCCGCCGGCACGTTTGCAGAGTCGGATGGAATCATCATCAACAACGAGGGTAGGGCTCAGCGATATTACCAGGTGTACGAATCCACTGACGTGATCCAGGAGAGCTGGCGGTGGATACTTGCCATCGCGGAAGCCGTCCCGAATCACGAGATGACACAATGGAAAAACTTCGAGGATATCACGAAAGCCATTTCAAATTCCGAAAAACATCTGAAAGGTGTCTCTGACGTTAATCCATCGCCGGGATTTCGCGTTGCGGGTCAGCGCATACCGCGACAACCTCATCGCTACAGCGGGCGTACTGCCATGCTTGCCCACCATAATGTGAGTGAGCCCAAGCCACCGGAAGATCCCGATTCACCGATGTCGTATACGATGGAAGGCCTGCGGGCTTTGCCGCCGTCATCGATGATACCGTTCTATTGGTCTCCGGGATGGAATTCGGTACAGTCCGTCAATAAATACCAGGAAGAAGTGGGAGCATCCCTCAGGGGCGGTGATCCGGGCAAGCGGCTTTTGAACCCCGTAACAAGCCAGCCCAATTACTATAGAGCTGTCCCGGAGCCATTCCGGTCAATGGAAGATCACCTTTGGGTTGTTCCTCTTCATCACATCTTCGGCTCGGAGGAGCTGAGCGTGCTCGCAGAGTCTGTAAGCTCCAGGGTTCCGGCATATTATGTCATGCTCAACTCCGAATATGCGAAAAGCATCGATGTAGTCGAAAATCAGGTGCTCGCGTTCACCATTGAAGATCATGAATATCATCTTCCGGTGAAACTAAGCGTCGATTTCCCTCAGGGACTTGCCGGCGTTCCGGCAGGCTTTACCGAATTGAGGTTCCCGGCTTTGCCTGCGTGGGCATTGCTGAAAATGAAAAAAGCAGGTCGAAAAGAAAAAGTAACAACGTATGGTGACTGATTAATATTCGTTTTATGATATCGCCGTCATCGGAACATATTTTCATAGTTGTGGGTGTGCTCGGGGGTTTACTCCTGATCGCGCCAGGATTGATATGGCTCGAGCGCCGCGCACTCGCGTTGTGGCAGGATCGATATGGTCCCAACCGCGCGGGTCCATTTGGCGTGTTGGTGGTGCTCGCCGATACGATCAAGTTATTCTTCAAGGAAGATTGGGTTCCACCGTTCTCCGACAAATTTGTCTTTGTACTTGCTCCGGCGATCGTCGTGATCACCGTGTTGCTCAGCTTCGTTATCATTCCATTTTCGCCTGGCTGGATCGTGGTCGATATGAACATAGGGATCCTTTTCTTCCTGGCAATGTCATCCATGGGTGCATACAGCATCATTCTTGGCGGGTGGGCGTCGAACAATAAATACGCACTGCTCGGAGCGATGCGTGGCGCAGCACAAATGATCTCGTACGAAGTGTTCATGGGGCTGTCGCTGATGGGCGTTGTGCTGCAGGCCGGGTCGTTCAGCCTGAATACCATCGTGCTGGCGCAACAGGACCTGTGGTTCATTGTGCCGCAGTTCCTGGGATTCATCATATTCCTTATTGCCGGAATTGCCGAAACGCATCGGTTGCCCTTCGACATTCCGGAATCTGAAAGTGAACTGATCGCAGGCTTTCACTCCGAGTATTCAGGAATGAAGTTCGGGATGTTCTTCGTAGGCGAGTACCTGGGCATCATGCTCATCTCTTCGCTCGTAACATGCCTCTATTTCGGTGGATGGCTGGGGCCGGATTTTCTTCCGCCTGTCGTCTGGTTCCTCATCAAGATGTTTGCATTCATTATGCTGTTCATTTTGCTGAGGGCCTCCCTGCCAAGACCACGATATGATCAGCTCATGGAGTACGGCTGGAAAATACTGTTTCCCCTCACGTTGGTAAATGTTCTGATCACTGCGGCGATAATTTTATTGAGAGATCAACCACTTTAAACTGAAAGAATATGTTTAGTCTGATCCGAAGCATGTGGCTCACCTTCCTTCACGCATTCCACAAGCGCGAAACAATCCAATATCCGGAGCAGAAGGCAAAGCTCAGCACGCGATGGCGGGGCAGGATCGTCTTGACAAGAGACCCTGACATGGGTGAGCGGTGCGTAGGATGTTACCTGTGCGCGGCAGCCTGCCCGGTTGACTGCATATCGCTTCAGGCCACGGAAGATGAAAACGGCAGGCGATACCCTGCGTTCTTCAGGATCAATTTCTCCAGATGTATATTCTGCGGTTTCTGCGAAGAAGCATGCCCCACGCTGGCCATACAGCTGATCCCCGACTTCGAGATGGGGGAGTATAACAGGCAGAATCTTGTCTATGAAAAAAACGAGCTGCTGATCGACGGCCCCGGCAAGTATCCGGGTTACAACTATTACAAGGTCGCCGGACTAGCAATAGGAGGAAAGGCGAAGGGAGAAGCGATGAATGAGGAAAAGCCCGTCGATGTAAAAAGTCTGGTACCGTAAAGGATAGTAATATGATCACATTTTATATAGCAGCTGCCATCGCCATTCTTTCAACGATCATGGTGATCACGCGCTACAACATGATCCACGCTTTGTTGTACCTCGTGGTATCGTTCCTTGCCGTCGCGATCGTGTTTTATGTTCTGGGCGCGCCGTTTATCGCTGCGCTGGAGGTCATCGTCTATGCGGGCGCTATTGTCGTGCTGATCATTTTCGTCATCATGATGCTGAATCTGAAGGAAGAGTCGGTCGAGCAGGAACGTGAGTGGCTTACGCCCAATATTTATGTCGGCCCTGCGTTGCTGTGCATCGTGCTTCTGGGCGAGATCATGTACATGATCTGGAGCTCGACGTCGGGGACAACCTTAAATGAGAACGTGATCGAAGCGAAAGCGGTTGGTATTTCACTGTATGGCCCATACGTAATTGCCGTGGAGCTCTGTGGAATACTTTTGATGTCGGGAATAGTAGGCGCCTACCACCTCGGCAGACAGAAAAAGAAGATCGTCCATCGTTTTCTTGAAACTCCTGAAGAATGAACACGATTCCAACAGAGGCAGGATTGTTGCTCGCCGGCGTTTTTTTTAATCTGGGCCTTATAACCGTAAAGATTAGCCGCAACATCATGTTTAATCTGATATCGCATTATATCATGCAGAACCCCGCAGGGCTTGCCAT
>CBHTUB010000293.1:0-7581 GCA_966095595.1 uncultured Chryseosolibacter sp.
AAGGAGAATACCTCAAAGGGTTGGTTTTGTATGTTGAATGAGAGACATCTCGATGATGACCGTTCGGTACCACCGAAAGCTTAGGGATTTGATTTAAGAATGATGATTGCAGATTTAAGATTTTAGAAGTGAATGCATTTTTCTTTGAGGCCCCTTTTGTGCTTGCCTGCCGTAGCGTCTCGCGTAGGCAGGCATTTAGGATGCGCCGAAACGCGGAAGATTTCTCATCCACGTTACAACCCTTTCCCCCCGATCTGGTGTCTAAGCTATATGAAAAAGAAAACCTTACTCCCTCTTGCGATCGCATCCCTTCTGTTTGCGGCGTGTTCTGACGATCCTCAGGTGGCAGGACCACAATGCGGCACGCCCGCTACGGTTCGCGATCTGAGGGGCCGCCTGGATGGCTGTGGCTTTATTTTCCAGCTTGACGATGGCAGTTATCTGGAGCCCCTCCAATTGGTCTATTGCACCGTTCCATCGGCTTCGGAAGACCCTCTTTATTATTTTGAATTTGTTGATGGAAAGGAAGTATACATCGACTACGAAGAGGTCATGACTGCTCCCATGTCGGTCTGCATGGCGGGCAAAACTGTGCGCATCACGTGCATCAGTGAACGGCCGCTTCCGACGGAAGACTGATATTGCCGCTTAGTCGTTGCTTTTTTTCTTTTTCGTGAGATCGTCGAAGATGCTGTTGAAGATCGACAAGATCAGGCTCGCAAGCAGGGCCCACCAGAAGCCTTTCACATAGAAGTCATCCACGAAATAGTCGACAAGCAGGATCATCAGGGCGTTGATGACGAGCAGGAATAATCCCAGCGTGAGAATGGTGATGGGAATGGTGAGCACGATCAGAATGGGCTTTACCACGGCATTGGCGATGGAAAGCAGCAAGGCAACGATCAGCGCCGTTGTGTAACCATCCACGTCGACGCCATCGAGGAGATAGGCCGTCAGGAAAACCGCCAATCCGTTGAGCAAAAAGCGAATAATGAAGTTCATCGCGGGCAAAAAAATTTGTAGTAATATCTGCTTTTAACTCAACAAGTCAAATTCTAACTTGGCGTCCATGTATGCTATTGTGGACATCGAGACGACTGGCGGCTACGCAGAAAATCATCGCATCACCGAAATAGCAATTTATCATCACGACGGGCTGGCCATCACGAATACCTATCATTCGCTGATCAACCCCGAACGAAACATCCCTTACTACATCACCGGCCTTACCGGAATCACCAGCGAGATGGTAGGCGTGGCTCCTACATTTGCAGCCATTGCGCAGGAGGTTCATAACATGCTCGAAGGAAAAGTATTCGTAGCCCACAATGCACATTTCGATTATTCATTTCTGAAAAAAGAGTTCGAGCAGGTAGGGATATCGTGGAACGCCAAAAAGCTTTGCACCGTACGCCTCACGCGCAAGATCATCCCTGGCCTGAGGTCCTACAGCCTCGGAAGCATCGCGCAAAGTCTCGGCATAGAGATTCAGAATCGCCACCGCGCAGATGGCGACGCGAGCGCCACAGTGAAAGTGTTCGATCAGCTCCTGCACCGCGACCACGACGGACAGATCGCCAAAGCACTCAAACGAAATTCAGGCGAGACAATTCTACCGCCCAATCTCTCGAAAGACGAGTTCGACAAGCTCCCCGCAAAGTGCGGCGTATACTATTTTCACGACGCCAGGGGAAATGTGATCTACGTAGGCAAGGCCATCAACATCAAAAAAAGAATTGCAGGACACTTCACGGGCGACGCACGCGAATGGGGAAGGTCGAAGATCAGGAATGAAATTCATCACATCTCCTACGAGCTCACAGGCAACGAGCTGATCGCGCTCATCCTCGAGTCGCAGGAGATCCGCAGGCTGTGGCCGAAATACAACCAGGCGCAGAAATGGAAAGTGGAGGAGTGGGGCATCTACGACTATGAAGACCGCAATGGCTACCGCAGATTTTCCGTGAACATGGTCACGCGCGGCTCTCGTCCGTTGATCAAGTTCACCTCGAAAGGCGACGCCTGGAATTTCCTCTGGGCCAAGGTGCGCGAGTTCGACCTCTGCCCGAAGCTCAGCGGCTTACAGGTAGCAAAGGGCTTGTGCTTCGACTACCAGAGCGGCGAATGCTGCGGTGCGTGCATGGGCGTGGAGACAGCCAAAAAATACAATCGCAAAACCCAAAAAGCCATCGACGCTTTCCGTGGCAACACATACACCGTAGCCATCATCGGCAAAGGAAGGAATGCAGAGGAGAGCTCACTTGTTCTCGTAGAGCAGGGCTCCTACTTCGGCTATGGCTTCTTCGACAGCCAGGCGGCAATCTCCAACATTGAATCCGCAAGAACCTACGTGAAGAAAAGCGTAGAGACTCCGACAGTGCAGAATCTGATCAATTCGTATTTGATGAATCCGCGGGGGTCGCAGGTGGTGGTGTTTTGATGGGGTGTTCCGTGTGCGAACTTAAATCTATTACCTGCCTATGCGAACCGCTACGGCAGGCAAGCACGGAGGTTCACAGAGGGAATGCAAAAAGGCAAGATTCAATTACCAACCGGTTTCCAGAATCCTGAGCAGTCGAATGCATTGGCGGGCACCTTGCACTACCGTTAGTCCCTTATCTAACTTCAATCTTAAAAGTCAGCTACTCCCTTAACACGATACTGAGGATGGCAGGTGCGTGAGAGAGCAGCGAGAGAAGGATCTTACCGAATTGTAGAGCCAGCCGCCTTATTTTTTGAAACACCCAATTTTTTTCAGTGACTGTACAACGTAAAGGCTCTGTCGATAAACATCACATGAAAGATAAACTTATCCCTAAGGCCTACCATCGGCTTTTTCCCATCGAATCGGAGTGCTAAAACATGGGAAACATCTGTTGTTAGCCTCGGATGTTTTGCCTTCAGTGACGATACAGCAATTTTTTCAGCGCCCATCCCGTGTTTAGGAGCGAGTTGAATTTGGGTCCACGATAGTTGACTTAATTTTACAACCTGATCTATCAGATTCTTTTTCTCATCGTCGTTGCAATCGTCAAGATGGTAATCGCGATGGAGATATCTGAAGCAAAAAATGGGATGATCGTGGTTCGGAACCGTAACCGTTGACTCGGAAACCTTAACCTGATTTCCTTGCTTTGCCGCAACGGGCTTTATTTTTCCCATTTTATTTTTGAGTCAGCGTGACAAAGAAGTCTTTCATCACTGCCTTTGGGATGATCTGATCGAGATGTGTTGTCTTCCAGGGACGCTCTTCGTGTGTCATATTCATCAGGCGTAGAGCAGAGAATTGGCCATAGACGTCATACACCTCTTTCAACAGCTCCAGCTCGTTTGCCTTCATAAATGATGCATCGACGTCTTTGGGCACTGCAATAGCCGCTGACCCGAATGACTTGAAGTTGTGATAAACCTCGGGAACCACTGGTCCATATTGCCACGCATAGATTTCTTCATTGAATAAAGGCTCTCCATGAACGGCGAGGTTAAAGCCCTGCGCGTAGTAAAGCAGCTTCTGAAGCTTCAGATTCGACATGATGTCTCCCACTTCCGGGTTGGAAAGGCCAAGGATCACATCGGCAATTTGTTTCGCTTGATAAGCCATCTGTTTTTTTGTGTTGTGCAAATGTCGACAAATTTTGAGCCATTTGCCAACCGATGAAAATGTGTGACAATGCCTGTCAATTTTTGGCTGCTTGTAAACGAGCTACTGAATTGGAATTTCATCCCAGCCATCTATTATGGGTACTATAACGATACAGCAAAGTGAATTCAATAACGTCAGCCCATTTTAAAGTAAAACTGATGGGGCCTGACCTACTGCTATAACCTGCTGCATTGGTCAGCTTGTTAAAAATCTACTCTAAAAGGCAATGGCTCAATCAAAGATTGAATGGACCAAAATGACGTGGAACCCGACAACGGGTTGCGACAAGATTTCTGCTGGCTGCAAATTTTTGCTACGCGGAAATAATGTCGAGAAGATTGAAGGCGATGGGTGTCGAAAAGTATAAAGATAACTTCAAGGTCCGGACGCATGATGAAGAACTCGAAACTCCTTACACCTGGAAGAACTCAAAGATTGTCTTTATGAATTCGATGAGCGACCTTTTTCATAAGAAGGTACCGATTGAATTTATTCAAAAAGTATTCAGGGTGATGAACGACAATCCTCAGCACGTCTTTCAGGTGCTGACAAAACGGGCTGACTTGCTTTTAGAATATGACAAGCAAAATCTCCTGAAATGGACTCATAACATTTGGATGGGTGTTAGCGTGGAGGATAGCCGGGTGGTGGAACGCATAGACTTGCTAAGAAAGACTAAAGCCAAAACAAAATTCCTATCGCTGGAGCCGCTGATCGGACCATTGCCGAATCTTGATCTTAAAAAGATTGACTGGGTAATTGTTGGAGGAGAAAGCGGAAGAAAACCGAGGCCCATGGATGTGGACTGGGTGTTAGATATTCAGGAGCGGTGTGAGAAGGCAGAAGTTGCTTTTTTCTTTAAGCAATGGGGTGGTACGAATAAGAAAAAAGCCGGACGTGTGCTGGACGGAAGGACGTGGGATGAGATGCCCGAGTTTCCAGACCTGTATCACCAACGAGTCTGAATAACTCCATCTTTACTGATGATCTGGTATAAACGACACCATTACCAGTTACGGACGACTATTCAAACGCTGTGTTACTATCCCGGACTTGGGTGACCGAGGACATTCTTATGCGCGACCCCGGGAAGCATGTCTACGCTAATTTTGCGAAATATTTCAATGATAAAACTATGACACTTGGAAAAAGACTGATATTGTTCATCAGTGTTGTGCTGGTGATTTCGACTATCCCAGTTTCGGTTTACATATTGAAATTTAACCACTCAGCCGTCTCGACTGATCCAGCCATCTGGGGAGTCTTTGGGGACTATGTCGGTGGGTTGATGAATCCATTGATCTCCTTGGCCAATCTCATACTTCTAGCATATTTAACCTACCAGCTGAGTCTGCATAGCTCCGAGGAAAATAAAAAACTGTCTCTGTTTCAAAAAAGAGTAGCTGCATTCGAGGAGATAACACTTCACCTTAAAGAAGTCAACCTTATGACCAGTCATTTGAGCCGTATCAGCTCTACTTTTAGTTTTGTGCAGCGCCTTCCACTTGAGCATCAGCGACAGCATCTATTCGACGTTTATAACGAACTAAGCCGCGTGGGCTCTACTTATTCGATATTATACCAAGCACTGTTTTTATTTAAGGTTCGTCATGGACATTTTTTCAAATACGATTTCAACAATGAGACTTTTAAGAAACTGTTGGCAGATGTTAAAGTCTTAGCAAAAAGCTACGACGCATATTTAGTGAGCTTGGGAAAGGGCGAGCCTGCTGTTGATAAACTGAGGCCTGACTCTGAACTACTTGATAGGCTTGCCTCCTTTATTATTTCCTTGCATGGCGAAATTCTTGACCAAAAGGCCAAGTAGGGAAAGCATCAAGGACAACAGCGGTCATTTATGCAAGCGTTTCAAAGAAGACTGCGCAATTTGACTACATCAGTGCAATACATGGAAGGTATTTAGGCTCTCGGTTCGCTACCAAAAAAAATTTTGGGCCTCCTTGGTTGGTTTCCCTGCCATTTAAATCGCTTTTTACATCATTAGAATATAGTGTTAAGCTAAAAACATAACGATTAATGCCGTTTGCGAATCGACATGCTCAATCTTTAATATTGTGCGAAAGGATCACCACTCAGTTAACATCTGCCTCATGGAGTACCACCAATCAACAAAGCTTGATAGATCAACCGACACCATCCTCTTTCTCATCTCCCAGGAACTAAAAATCCGCCGCCTCTTCCTCGGTCTGCAAAACGCCGGCCTAGAAGATTGCGCCTTCGAACCTTATCTGGACAGACTCATCCTTGCGGAAATGGGACTCGATGAAACCAACGAAACCATGGAACGCTATTGCAGGGTGATGAACAAACGAAGCAGGAAGATCAAAGCGAATGAAGAATCGATTATGAAGCAGTCGTTAAAGGCGTATGCGGAGCTCGTTGGGCGAGGCAACTAGCATTGGTTACTCTAACCAACCCGAAACTAAAGTCGCTACTTCGACTTTTTATTTTGCTTGTAGGCCTTGTAGTCTGAATATTTGATATAAGCTTCGGCGTGGCTCTTGTTCACAAAATTGCTGTATGAATCTGCAAATCCATTGAAGAACTCGCCGTAGCTGAGGAGCTCGCCGTCTTCGCAGTTGATGATCAGGTGCGTCAATAAATTCACGTCATCGCCCATGGGCGTCAATTCCAGGAAAGCGTAATCCTTGTTCTTTTCCAGCTGTGCTTTTTCTATAACATCACGTTTGACAACCTTGAACGGAAACTGGTAACTCTGTTTCATATCCGCAGCTGTGAATTTGTCATCCATGAAGTTCTCATCAATCAGCAACGTCTTCGTGGCCAGCAGTCCCTGGTTTTCAAGCATCTCCGCGGTGTTCCTTTTACCGGCATCTTTTGCCCTCAGGTGGTTTTGAATGACGTTGAGCGCAAAGATGATCTCCCGTTTCTGCAGGGTCATTGTGTTTTCCGTCAGGCCGGCGGAGACATCCTGGAAAAAAGCCGGTACAGGCTTATTGTATCGCTCTGATAATTTTATGGACACCCGCACCCATCCGTTAGCTCCCTGCGGTACCTTCTTGTTTGCCAGCGCATAGTTGACGAGATCAAACGAAATGATGGAGTAACCCGCTTCGTTGACATCAAGTTTTGCTTTTATATCGTCCACACTGTAAAACAATACTTCTGAATTGAAGGTCCAAATTTTTTTTACCAGCGTTTCAATGTCTTTGTCAACCTGTGCTCGCCCTGTACGGGCTATGATCAGTGGTCTGCTTTTGATCGCAGCCAGATCTTCTTTTTTTACCTGGTTGATTACAGCGCTTTTTGTTTTTGTGGCCTGACCAAAAGCGGTGTGCAAGGCAAGAATGAGGACGAGGAATAGGTAAAGGGTCTTTGTATTCATCTTGAATGATTTTCTGCTACACAATGTATGCAATCAGTAGCGATTTACTTAGAGAATGTAAGTTTTGACTGAAATCTAGTGTCATTCGAACTTCTACATAATCATGAAATGCAATTACAGTCACAACAACAGGAAATGTTCACGCCGCGTGGGATTACAGGCTACGTGCTGAGTATCGATTAGACCCATCCAGATCCCTGTCTGCCGACAGGCAGGCTTCGCTCGCTGCTCGCCAGCGCACTTGCCATGCTCAGGATTGTGTGGGGAAGTTGAAATTTGAAATAAGGTTGTGGATTTACAAGTAACAAGTAGCTTCGCGACTCTCTCACATGCAGGCCCTGGTCGGATTGTGTGGGCGTGGGATACCTGAATGTGAAATCTGCGATCTTGAAATCTGAAATTACAGCTATCTCCTGGTCCTTCCCTTGATCCCCGGATAAAGCGTTGGCACTGCATCGCTTGTAAAAACTTCCTTCGTATCGATATCCATCATCGACAACACTCCGGACCAACCCGCTCCGGTGTCCATCATCCAGATCTCCGCGCATTGAATTGGTTTTGCGTAGGGGAT
>CBHTUB010000294.1:0-7573 GCA_966095595.1 uncultured Chryseosolibacter sp.
AAGACCTACCGATGTTTCAACCACGTAGGGAATGTAGCTTTGGTTATCCTCGCCGTCAAAATATTGAAGCTTTTTACCCGAGAATTTTTCGTGATTCTTCAGGTCGAAGTCTGTGCGCGAGTGAATACCCTCTAGCTCGCGGAAGCCCATCGGGAAGTTGAATTGAATATCACAGGCTGCATTTGCATAGTGGGCAAGATTCAGGTGATCATGGTAGCGATAGTTGTCGTCGCCGAGGCCAAGTGCCTTATGCCAACGCATCCGCTTCTCCTTCCAGAATTCATACCACTTCATTTCCTCTCCCGGTTTGATAAAGAATTGCATCTCCATCTGTTCGAACTCCCGCATCCTGAAAATGAATTGTCTCGCTACGATCTCATTTCTGAAAGCCTTACCGATCTGCGCAATACCGAACGGGATCTTCATCCTACCAGTCTTCTGCACATTGAGGAAGTTGACAAAGATGCCCTGTGCCGTTTCGGGACGCAGGTAGATCTTGTTGGCTTCGTCGGCAAGTGATCCGATCTCGGTGGAGAACATCAGGTTGAACTGTCGAACTTCGGTCCAGTTCTTTGTACCGCTGATGGGGTCTGTGATCTCCAGATCGTCGATGATCTTTTTCATCTCGGCCATATCGCCGTTGCCCATCGCATTCTTGAGGTGTTCGTTGATCTCATCGATCTTTTTTTGATATTCGACGACACGCGCGTTGGTGGTGACGAACATATCGCGATCGAAGTTCTCGAAACGCTTTGCAGCCTTCTCTACTTCCTTATTGATCTTTTCTTCCAGCTTTTCGATATATCCTTCGATGAGCTGATCCGCGCGGTAACGCTTTTTCGAATCCTTGTTGTCGATCATCGGATCGTTGAAGGCATCCACGTGACCGGAAGCTTTCCAGGTCGTTGGATGCATGAATATGGCAGCATCGATCCCGACAATATTGTCGTGGAGAAGGGTCATGAATTTCCACCAGTACTCCTTTATATTGTTCTTGAGCTCAGCACCGTTTTGCCCGTAGTCGTATACCGCGCTGAGTCCATCATAAATTTCACTTGAAGGAAAAATAAAGCCGTACTCCTTAGCATGGGAGATTACATTCTTAAAAAGATTATCCTCTTGATTTGCCATAAGGGGCAAAGATAATTTTTAGTTACTACCGGATATGCGTGGAAGGGTCTTTTTTTTGGATTTAAACGGGTGTTAGGAATGTGCCTCTGCGCGTGTAAAAAATTAGTACCTTGGTGATCCGGATTGCCGAAGTATGAACTGAGAATCAGCCAGTTCGTCAGTCCGCTAAAACCCACTAGCCCGACCATGGAAGCATTTGCGTTTTTACTGTTCATCCTCGTCCTTATTATTCTGTTCGTTGTGCTTTCGATAAAAAGCAGCCTCTCCTCCAACCTTTTGAGGCTTGAACAGAAAATAAATTTGCTTTCAAATCAGCTGAAGAAGCTGGAAAGTAACGAGCCGACGAAAAGCATTTCTCCCAAACCGCCCGAAGAGGAGCGTATCGCGCACCGTATCGTACCGACGCCGATCGCTGAAAAACCTGTGGCCCCGCAGCCGAGGATAGAGACGCCACCGACGGTACAGCCCGAACCTCCACGGGTCAAAGTTCCGGAAACAGAACCTTCTAAACCCGTAGCTACTCCGACAAGGGTCGAGGCACCACCGGTGAATACTCCTCCGCCGCCACAGCCACCTGCTCCGAAAACACCCGGATTCTTCGAGCGCAATCCGGACCTCGAGAAATTCATCGGAGAAAATCTCGCGAACAAGATCGGTATTGCCATCCTGGTTCTCGGCATAGGCTTCTTTGTAAAGTATGCCATCGACCAAAACTGGATCGGCGAGATCGGTCGCGTGTTCATCGGGATACTTTGCGGCGGAATATTACTTGGCATCGCTCATAAACTCCGGAAAACCTTCTCGGCATTCAGCTCTGTTCTTGTCGGTGGCGGTATTGCCGTGCTCTACTTCACCATCGCCATTGCCTATCACGAATATCAAATATTCAGTCAGACAATAGCATTCATCATCATGGTGTTCATTACCGGTTTCACCATTCTGCTTTCCCTTGGATACAACCGGGTGGAGCTTGCTGTGCTTGCCATTCTTGGAGGTTTCGGATCACCTTTCTTTGTTGCCTCGGGAGAGGGTAATTATGTTGTTCTGTTTACCTACCTCCTTATTCTGAACGTCGGGATGCTGGTTCTCGCCTATTACAAGAAATGGCGGATCGTCAACGTTATATGTTACTTCTTTACTATTCTGATCTTCGGCAGCTGGCTGGGCGCGAAATTCGAGGGTGATAACGCCGCAATGGTTAGAAATGCGCTGATCTTCGTCACGTTGTTTTACCTGATATTCTTCGCCATGAATATCATCAACAATCTCAAGGAACGAACAAGGTTCGAAGCAATGGAGATTCTGATGCTGTTGAGCAACACGTTCCTGTTCTATAGCGCCGGCATGATCATCCTTTCCGACGAATCGGTCCGTGCTTTCCAGGGATTGTTTACGGTGGCCCTTGGTGTATTTAATTTCATTTTTGCCTATTCGCTTTACAAGAACAGGAATGTCGACAGAAACCTGGTGTTCATGCTGATCGGCCTTGTCCTTACGTTCATCTCTCTGGCTGCTCCTATCCAGCTTGAAGGAAACTACATCACATTGTTCTGGGCTGCAGAAGGCGTCTTGTTACTGTGGCTTTCGCAGAAGTCAGGAATACAGCTTATTAAAGTTGCTTCGGTTCTGGTCAATGCGCTTATGTGCATCAGTCTTGCGATGGACCTCAGGCAGATCTATTTCAACATGAACGATCCGCTGACCATAATCTTCAATAAGGCATACATCACAAGCCTGGTTTCAATAGCCTCGCTTGTGCTGACCTTGAGGCTCTTTAAGAACGAAAAAGATAGCTTTTTCAAAAACGAAAACTACAGCTTGTATCTCAAAACGGAAGACTACAAGATCGCCATTACGTTCGTTCTTTGCTTACTTGTATATACCGCAAACTTCCTGGAATTGCGTTACCAGTCACTGGAGTACATCGATTCATTTGCGACACGCACGATCATCATCGGGACCTACAATATGTTTTTTGTCCTGCTATTGTTGCTTGTTGAAAGGCGTATCAGCCTGCCGGAGGGACTCAAGTTATTATTTCCCGGGTGGAGCATCATCGTCATGGGATCTTATCTGTTCTTCTACCATGCCCATGTTATTATTGCCCGGGATGAATACCTCACGGGCATTGCCTCAATGAGCGGATTTCTTCTTCACTACGTGCTGCTTGGTCTGCTGATCGTCAATGTTGTTATATGCCTTCGCAGCATTAACGCGCAGAAACAGTTCATCGAAAGCATCTCGAATGCCCATTGGTGGGTGTTCCTCGTGTTTTTCATCGCCATTGCCAGCAGCGAGCTTGACCATACGGTATTGATGATCGCGTTCAGCGACATATCCACCACGGACCATATCATCGAACAAAACCATAAGATAGGGTTTCCGATACTCTGGGGAATCTCATCCTTCCTGTTGATCGCGATCGGATTAAAGAAGAAGATCAAAACCATTCGGATCATCTCGCTTGTGTTGCTGCTTGTTACACTTCTTAAATTGTTCCTTTTCGATCTTCAGGACATTTCGGAAGCAGGCAAGATCCTCGCTTTTATATCGCTTGGTGTTTTATTGCTGGTCGTGTCGTTCATGTATCAGCGTCTGAAAAAATTATTGTTGGATGATGCTCCCGCGGAGCAAACCGAAAGTGTAAAATGAAGAAGTTAGTTTTTACGCTCGTTGCATTTTGTTTTGCAATCAGCGTCACCGCACAAAAATTTGTAGCGGAGTCTCACCTTCCCAATGTACCTGCAGATGGATTCTACCGTGTGCTACTGGAGCCGGACATCACAGCATACCTTAACAACGACTTCTCGAATATTCGGATTTACGACAAGGAAAATAAAGAGACACCGTATTTCTTAAAATTCGAGGTCCCATATCTCTATACAACAACATTCAAGGAGTATCGGATCCTCAACAGGCAAGTACTGAAAGACAGCGCCACCATTCTGACGATCGCCAACCCCGAACAAAAGACGATCGACAACATCAGTCTCCTCATAAAAAACGCGCATGTGACGAAGCAGGCATCACTTTATGGCAGTGACGACAATCAATCGTGGTACATTCTGAAGGACCGTCTGTATCTCACGGATATTGAAAATGCCTCGGCCACCTCGGAGCTCAAGATCGTGGACTTCCCGCTCAGCAATTATAAATTTTATCAGATCCGGATCGCGGACAATATGGAGGGGCCTCTCAATATCCTGAAGGCGGGTTATTACTCCAATGGGAGCGAGGACGGAACATATCAGGAAGTTCCTCTCAAAAATTTTTCACAGACCGAACTTGAACATGAAAAAGTCTCCCATGTCCGAATCAAGTTCGACACGGCGCACTTCGTTGACAGGCTTCAGTGGGAAGTGACAGGCCAGCGTCTCTACAAGCGTACTGTGATCGTGTATTCCGTCGAGGAGCGGATCACCCCGCGTGGAAAGAAAAGTCAGTATGTCGATTACATCGGAACGTTTGAGATGCAAACGGGCCAGCCATCGGTATTCCAGATCCCGGGCAGGAAAATGAAGGAAATCCTCATGGTTGTCGAGAATCACGATAACCAGCCCATGAAGTTCAAAAGTGTGAAGGCATTCGTTCTCAACCGCTACGCAACCTTGTGGCTGGAGCGGAACAATCAATATACCGTTCGCATAGGAGAAGGCGACATGCCTGCGCCGGTTTACGACCTGCGGTTTTTCGAAGACAGCGTTCCAAAAAACACACAGGTTGTAAAGGCCAAATCCATCGTAGCGCTGGAGGAACCTGCCGTAGAAGAAACAGCATCGTTATTTACCAGCAAGTGGTTCATCTGGTCTGCTCTGGTTGTCGTAATGATCTTCCTTGCCGTGATGTCGTATAGAATGGTAAAAGAGACCAGTGTTGCAGAAAAATCATAATTTCACCTCATGAAAAAAGTTGTGTTGATCACGGGCGGAGCCGGCAACCTTGGCACCGCGGTAGTATCGAAATACCTAAAGGAAGGATTTATTGTCGTGGCGACGGTAACCCCAGGCAAAAAACCGAACGCGAAAATTACCGATCTGTACTATGAAGAGATAGATCTCCGAGACGAAAGCGCGGCCTTTAGACTTGTGCAAAAAATAATTGAGCAATATAAAAGACTTGATGTATTAGTGTGTACCGTTGGCGGATTTGCCAGCGGCGACATCAGTCACACCGACGAAAAAGCATTGGACCGTATGTATCAATTAAATTTCAAGACAGCATACAACACGGCACGTCCTGCTTATGAACAGATGAAGAAACAATCCGAGGGAAAGATCATTTTTATCGGATCGCGTGCAGCCCTCGAACCTGCGCGGGGCAAACATGTATTCTCCTATGCTCTCTCGAAATCACTTCTTGTCAATCTGGCGGATTTGCTAAATGCTGATGCCAGCTCAAAAAAGATCCGCACCCACATTGTCGCCCCTTCAACGATCGATACGCCGGAAAACCGGACCGCTATGCCGGACGCTAACTTCAAAGAGTGGATCACTGCCGAGGCGTTAGCCGATTTGATCTATCATGTCGCTAGTAGTGACACGGAGGAGTTGGTCGTCAAGGCGTATTAAACCGGTTGCGGGTTTACTATCTGAGCTTTTTTCGTGCTTCAAAGTTCCTGGTTATAATATAATTCTTCCAAATGGTCGGAATCCTCGTACTGCTCATTGTTTCCTGGTTATTGTTTTATCTCGACAACAGGGCAAGTCTCCTCGCATTGGGCTTCTCGCCGATGATGAAACAGATAAGCCGGTTCGCGATGACGTTCCTCATCTCAGCAGGGCTATGCGCAGCTGTCTTGTATCTCGAGTCCACCCTGAGCGCTTCAACCTGGAGCGTAGATCGCGAGATGGACACAAGAAAATTCCTGCAGATGTTCTGGTGGGATGCAACGTCTGTACTCACGGAAGAGTTGGTCTTCCGCGGAGCCATTTTTATGATCCTGATGCGACGGCTTGGTGAGTCCAGAGGCATCATGATTTCATCTGTCGCATTCGGTATTTATCATTGGTTCTCGTTTGGAATAATCGGAAATATTATACCGATGCTCATCGTATTTCTCGGCACTGGATTAATGGGATATGCGTGGGCACTCGCATTCGCAAAGACCCGGTCCATTCTCACGCCAGTAGGTTTTCATCTCGGCTGGAACTTTACGTTCAACTCCATTTTTTCAAGGGGACCATTGGGTGTTGGGCTGTTGCACTCACATGGCGGACAACCCCTCAGTGATTGGTTTTCATTGGTTGGACTGTGGGGCGTTCCGATCATTATGTTTGTTGTTGTAAACTACCTCATCCCGCGGGAAAATGCCGGACCGGAGAAGCAAACATTCACGAGCGCAAAAAAAGTGAGTTAAGCCGCGAAGTTTATCGATGGCCTGTTGTGACGGCAGTGATCCAGGGATTATCTTCGTTATGTACTAAGATAACTTTCATTATGGGATTATTCGATAAACTTTTCGGAGGGGGTAAGAAGAGCCCCAACTTCGCTTCTTCAGACACGTTGATGGATGAAGACAGATTTTGGAAAATCATAAAGTCTTCATGGGACAGAGCGCGGGGTGACTATGATCTGCAGCAGGGAGAGCTGTCAAAAGAGCTGGGCAAGTTAACTCCGGATGAGATCATCCTGTTCTCAAATCGTTTCTGTTATCTGAGAGAACAAGCAAACACCTGGAAGTTATGGGGAGCGATCTATCTGATTCACGGAGGATGCAGTGACGACAGCTTTATTGATTTCAGGGGATGGCTTATCGCACAGGGGAAAGATTTTTATTACACAACCATCAAAGATCCTGAATCACTCGAAGAAGTGGACACTACTACGATTGAAGATGTCGAGTGGGAGGGATTTAGCTATGTTCCGGCAGCTGTATTCGAAGAGATGACGGAACAGGAAATGCCCCAAGGGTATGAGGAGAACTTCGAACCAACGGGTGAGGAATGGCGGGAAGACAGCGATGACCTTAAGAAAATGCTTCCCAGACTTTACGCAAAATATTCCGAAGAGTAATGAAAATTCCGACAGTGCTTTTGTTTTTGGTGATGCTGACAGCGATCCGGGCGTCAAGGGCACAAGTCAACGATCACGCTATCCGGCAAAGCGTTTTAGAGCGGGGTATCGCCAATAAGGACTTCATCTTCGGAAAGTGGACAGAAAACTGAGGCACTGAAACACATCTGACATATCTTGGCAAAGTTGAAACCAATTCTCAGAAGGTGTTTAAGGTGATGAACTCAGTCTGGGTTTGGGGACTCTCACAACGGGCTACGAATCGAATCCTCATCTTTGACGAGAGAAACCGATACGTCGGTGAATACGGGATAACCACAACTGACGATATGCCGACCAGGCTCGTGGATGGCGTCCTGATCTTCGAAAATAAAAAAGACTCCGATTGCGATGCCAGGCTCGTAACCAGAGTTGACCTGACAAGAGGACT
>CBHTUB010000295.1:0-7566 GCA_966095595.1 uncultured Chryseosolibacter sp.
ACCGTAAACAGCTGTGAGGTGATTTTTTCCACTGATTCTACATTCATATGCAGGTGTTTTAATGTCCGGCAAAACGTAACAAAAGCGTGCCTTTTTCCGGCATAACAAACCAGAATGTTTCGCGGAAAGCCGTGCTTTTATAACTTGATAAAAATTAAACTATGTATCAATTCGAAAAGATCAGCTCGCAGGAGGCCATCAAGATGCTGGGCCACGCTATTGTTGAAGCGGGCAAGATCAACAAACACATTGCCATCGCCGTTTGCGGACCTGAGGGCGAGCTCATTGCGTTCCTCAGGATGGATGGCGCAAGCCCTGCCGCATCCGTGATCGCGCAGAACAAAGCGTACACGGCAGCGCGCGATCGGAAGACCACGAAGCAGATGGGTGAATTCATGAATCAAAATAATCGCCCTCCAGCATTCTGGGGCGATGCCTCGATCACTGGCTTTGGAGGAGGCGTGCCCGTTATTCAAAATGGAAAGGTGATCGGTGGCATCGGCATCAGCGGTTTATCCGAAGAAGAGGATGAACGGATAGCCTATGCGGCGATCGTTGCCGTGTATGGCGGGCAAGGGTAATCGTGAATTGTTATGCCTTGTTCGTGTTACGGTATTCTGACGGCGTAAATCCCGTGATCTTTTTGAAGGCCGTATTGAAGGATGATTTCGAGTTGTAACCTACCTGTTCCGCGATCTCTTCGACTTTGATATTCTTGCGGGTGACAAGAAGTGTCTTCGCTTCTCCGATGCGATACTCTGCAGTCATCTCGAAAAAAGATTTTCCGAGGCCGCTGTTGATCACCTGCGAGAGGACATGCACACTGGTGCCGACTTTTTCAGCAAGATCCGGCAATGAAAAATCGGCGCTGAGGAACGGCTTGTCCTCACTCATCACCCTTTGAAGCCTTTGCAGAATGGCATTCTGATGATCGGGCGTCAGTTGAGAATTCCTATACCGATCTGCTTCCGTCAAGGCCGGCGCTTTAAAAAAGCCTGACGAGCGCATCACGCGAAAACTCGTCATATAGATAGCGATCGCCATATACGCAGCAAAGATGTGATCACCTGTATCGTTGGGATGCAGCCACTTGACCAGTAGTGTGAGCAGAATGGTAACAGTAATTTGCACTGTACCGGTTCGAAAATTCTTAAGCACTACATGCCGCGGCCTGAAGAATGATTCTTTTTTCAGTCTGAATACCCGCACAACCTCCCAGAGCGTGAGCACACCATAAACTACTATGCTGGTGATCGCGAGCAGAGTATGATGATCTGTGATCCAGAACGACCGCGGGTCTCCGTCCCGGTAATCGTAAGGTCTCATCGGTAAATCCAGTCCATGTGATTCCACCCACGAGTTGAACTTCACGTCTTCGGGGAGCAGGAAAAACGGAATGATCATGATGAGATAAACCAGCGCAAACGCATAATGAAGGTAATCTGCCCTATGAATAGAACCCCGGCTTTGTGACCTCACCATCAGGTAGAATGAAGGTCCGATCAGAAATGCGATCGGCTCTGAAAAGTCCACGAGATATAAAACCCTGACGATATAACCCGTGTAATTGAGGAGTATCTCGAGGTTGCATAGCGCCATGCTGAGCATCAGTACTCCGAAAAAAATACTTGACGGCACCTTTCTGTTTTCCTTCGAGAAAAAAAACACGGAAAGGAAAACAGCCTGCACTATTCCGAGAAAAATGAAAATTGCAAAAAGATCGATCCGGTACGGTATCATTACCTTGCAATTTAGGAAGAAGATTGTTGACCTTACTTTATTCAGTCAATGACAATGTCACCATCACTGGCAAGTGGTCGGAAGGATAATATTTACCATCATTGTCCCTGATGACCTTGTACGCATCGGCGTTCCATTCGTTGGTGATGAAGATGTAGTCGATACCCTTGCATTCCTTTCCCACTTCAAATGTGCAATATGTACCTTCGGGCTGGGGCGCGGGATCGATCAATTCGATAAGAGATCCATCAACAAGTGTCTGGTAAGGGCTTTCGCTGCGCTCGCAATTGAAATCACCGGTTATGATCACTGGCAGGTCGTGTCCGAGCTCGGCCGCGCGGGCTTTCAACAGCTCTGCGCTCTTCTGCCTTGCCTCGACGCCCATATGATCGAAGTGCGTGTTGATCGCGACGAACTTTCTGGATGATTCCTTATCTATCAGAACAGCCCACGTAGCAATACGTGTGATCGCAGCATCCCAGCTTTTGCTACCAGGAATCTCCGGAGTTTCCGAAAGCCAGAAAGTACCCTGGTCGAGGAGCTGATAGCGGTCTTTTTTAAAGATCAAGGCTGAATACTCTCCCCCCTGCCTGCCGTCATCGCGGCCCACACCGACGAATGTATAATCCTTGCGCACACTCGTGATGTTCCTGATCTGATGCAACAACGCCTCCTGAACACCGAGGATGTCGGGATTATATTTATCGAGTAGTTCAAGGACCTTATGTTTCCTTTTACCCCACTCATTCGGCCCATCGCTCGGTGTGTCGAAACGCAGGTTGTAGGTCATTACCTTGAATGATTGGGCTGACGCGCCAAAGGTGACAAACAGGACCAGAATAAAAAGTATCCTCCTCATAGTCGAAAATAGTTTACATCAAAGATGCTAATATCAGACCATTTTTTTGCGACGTAAGATTTTGTGTCTGGCAAATAAAAAAAGCATGGGGACGACCATGCTTCCAGATTTTATATCAAGCAGCTACTAGCTCAAAGCTTCAACTGCATATACCTCATCGGGCATCATTCTCTTGAACAGATTTTCAATACCGGCCTTCAGGGTAACTGTCGAGGACGGGCAACCGCTGCAGGAACCCTGCAACCTCACTTTTACGATACCATCCCTAAAGGAGTGGAAAGTGATAGCACCACCATCCTGTTCAACGGCCGGTCTGATATATTCATCCAGGATCGTGCGGATCTTGCGGATGCTCTCGGTCTCCTCCTGCACTTCCTGCTCCGGCTCCCGGAATTCAATAATATATTTACCTGACTCAAGGAATTGTTTGATGTGATCCTTGATCTTCCCCTGGATCTCGAGCCACTCGACATCGCCTTTCTTTGTAACCGTTACAAAGTTGCTCATATAGAAGACCCTGTCGACAAAGGGGTATTCGAACAATTCTTTTGCTAACGGCGCATTTTCCGCACTTTCAGCATCCGGGAAATCGAAGCTCAAACCTTCGGGGACAAGCATTTCGTTTATCACAAATTTCAGGGAATTTGGATTCGGGTTAGATTCGAGATAGATATGTACGTTTTTGGGAGTGGCCTGCAGCATCGTTTTTCTTTCTTATGACAACAAAAATAAAGAAATTAAGTTCGCCAACCTGCCGTAGTTCGAACAATAGGGCAAATCCAGTATATTCGCCCCTTTAAATCGGTTGCAGAGTGTCACAGAAGTTATTGTTTTTATTGGCGTTAATCGGCTTCACGGTCGTTGTTACACTTGGTTTTGTCGATTAATACGACATCGCTGCGATGCCTGTCCAACTCCACACGGGCCTCAGATGGCTGACCCTCCTGTTCATCATTCTCTTTGCCGTTAAACGCCGATCGCTGACCACGTGGATCATTGTGAGCATGTTCATCGGCGTAGAGCTTGGGTTTACTTTCCCGGAGGTCTCGAAGCAGTTGAACGTTTTGAGCGGGATATTCCTGCGCCTGATCAAGACCGTGATCGCACCGCTTCTCTTCGCAACGCTGGTGGTGGGAATAGCTGCACACTCGAACCTGAAGCAGGTCGGACGAATGGGCCTGAAAGCCATCCTTTATTTTGAAATTGTAACCACGATAGCGCTCTTTATCGGTCTCGCCGCCATCAACCTTACCAAAGCAGGTGAAGGTGCCAACGTGACCATCGAAGCCACCCAGGTGGATAAAGCGACCCAGTTGATAGAAGGCAAGAAAAAAGATCACAACGTATTCCTCGAAATATTCCCTGAGAACATCGCCAAGGCTGTAGCAGAAGGCCAGGTGTTGCAGGTTGTTGTATTCAGCATCATGTTCGGCATCGCTCTGGCCCTTCTCAGTGAGAAGAAGAAAAAGCCCATGCTTGAATTTGCAGAAGGCTTGTCGGAGGTCATGTTCAGCTTTACGAACATCGTGATGTACTTTGCGCCCTTTGCCGTTGCCGGGGCATTGGCCTACTCGATTGCCACCTTCGGATTCGAGGTGCTTAAGAACCTCGCCCTGCTCGTAGCTACCCTTTACGGTGCGCTGATCGTTTTCATATTGGCGGTGCTTGTGCCGATCGGGATGCTGATCAAGCTTAACTTTCGAAAATTTATCGATGCGATCAGCGAACCGGTTGCCATCGCATTTTCAACTGCTACCAGCGAGGCTGCGCTTCCCAAGGCCATGGAGAATCTCGAAAAGATGGGTGTGCCGCGCAAGGTTGTCTCGTTTGTTTTGCCGACCGGTTATAGCTTCAATCTTGATGGAAGCACTTTATATCTCTCCCTTGCATCCGTATTCGTTGCACAGCTGGCGGGAATTGAATTGACCCTCGGGGAGCAACTGTTCATGGTGCTCACGCTGATGCTCACGAGCAAAGGCGTAGCGGGCGTTCGCGGCGCAACTTTCCTTATTCTCGTCGCAACCGTCAGCGACATGGGAATCGATCCTCAAAAAGCATTCGTTGTGCTCGGTGTCGACGCATTGATGGACATGGGACGTACTACCGTGAACGTAATAGGCAACTGCCTTGCAACGGTTGTTGTTGCAAAGTGGGAAGGCGAATACAGCGACAGCAAGCCGCGAGCCATCGAACCTCAGCCGGCAAGTGTTGCAAGCGAGGAACAATGACTATCGGCATAATGATCAGACGCTCGAACCGCGTTTTGTGCTTACCATTACGAGGATACCTGCGATCAGAAGGATAGCTCCTGTCACCGGCGACCAGTAAATCGGTGTTTTTTCGGTCTTGTTGATCTCAATCGGACCTATGTCTGCCACTTCTTTCTTTGTTACCAGATTGAACCCGGTAAATACCGTCATGATACCCCCGATTACAATCAATAAAATTGCTACCGTTCTCATAATAGATCGATTTATTGAATGCTTATGAGGAGGTAAATTCCATGCCATGGGAACCGTCAGGCAGGAGTACCCGCTATGGGTAAAATGCTTTTAATTTATGGATCGTGATTGACGAGTGCTGATTTTTGAAGGAAGATGCGTTAATGCCGACATCATGAGGCAGCTATACCGATAACGATCCCTCTGAAGGCAACAGCGTCGTGAGCTTGGATGACGAGGCTCGCAAGATAAAATCGACTATAACCAAAGCGGCCATGGCTTCTACGATGGGCACGGCGCGGGGAACCACACAAGGATCATGGCGGCCTTTTCCCGAGACAGTTACATCCTTGCCATGCTTGTCAACGCTCGGTTGATCCTGCATGATGGTGGCCACCGGCTTGAAGGCAACATTGAAATAAATATCTTCTCCGTTCGAGATGCCACCCTGAATTCCGCCTGACAAATTCGTCTTTGTGCGAACGCGCTGGTCGTCGGTATAAAAGGCATCGTTGTGATGGGAGCCGCGCATTTTTGTTCCCTGGAATCCGCTGCCATATTCAAATCCCTTCACGGCATTGATGCTCAGCATTGCCTTTCCGAGCTCCGCATGTAATTTATCAAACACGGGTTCGCCGATGCCCACGGGAGTATTCTGAATAACACACGTTACAATGCCGCCGATCGTATCGCGGTCCAGTCGCACCTGGTCGATCAGCGCGATCATTTTTTCTGCAATGTCGGGATGAGGGCATCTTACAATGTTGTCGTCGGTCCGGGAAAGATCGAGCTGCGAATAATGCGGTGTTTTCAGTTCGCCTACTTCAGATACATAGGCGTTTACCGACACACCGAATTTTTGCAAAAGCAATTTTGCGATGGCACCGGCGGCGACGCGTGCGGCCGTCTCCCGTGCAGAGCTTCTTCCGCCTCCGCGATAATCCCTGTTACCATATTTAGCTTCATAGGTGTAGTCTGCATGCGACGGCCTGAATGCTTCGGCGATGTGCGAATAGTCTTTGCTCCGCTGATCTTCGTTGGGGATGACAATGGCGATGGGTGTGCCCGTTGATTTTCCTTCAAAGACTCCACTCAGGATCTTGAATTTATCTTCTTCCTTACGTTGCGTAGTGATACGGGACTGACCAGGCTTGCGCCTGTCGAGCTCGTGCTGAATAAATTCTTCGTTTATCTCGAGTCCCGCCGGGCAACCATCTATAACCACACCGATGGCGGGACCATGGGATTCCCCGAAGGTCGATATTTTAAAAAGTGTTCCGTATGAATTGCTCATGTGATCAATGATGCTGTTTATCTCTCTTGAATCCTACCCGTTACAGCTCTGTTAAGAGAACACACAACGGACTACAGAGACTTTAGGCAGCCCTATTTTTTGAACACAAGATACGCCGAAGCTGCCAATACAACCAAGATCAGGGCGTTGAAAGCGATCTTCTGCCAGTTGGTATCGGAGGTGGCACGAAGCATGTTGTCGGAGGCATCGATCTTGTCGTAGAAACCACCGAGATCATTCGATTGAATCGCCTCGTTTTTCTTGCTATCACCCTTTACGTAGACGGTGAGTTTCGAACTCAGGGTATCGTACTTCCCCTTCGAAGGATTGAAGAAAACCCATTGAAAATATTTTTTAAGGTCGTACGTGCCCGGCTCTTTCGGGATCATGAAATAGTTGAACGACTTGGTGCCCGTAACTCTCCCATTTTCACGATTGATATCCTGCCGTACGTTAGGTTCGTAGAACTCAAAATTGTCGTCATTGACAATGATCGGTTTTTCAGCCGCGGAAAGGTTTCCCTCTCCATACACGCTGAACGTATATGCAGCGCTCTTGCCCGTTTCGAGATCTGTCGAAGGCATGCTCTCCGTTAGCCGGTAATCACCCACTGCTACTATATCTTTCAGGGGATGTGGTGGCAGTTCTTTCACCTTCACCGTCTTCGGTTTGCTGTAAAACGTTTTAAAATCCTCCTTTCGGTTCTGGCCGAAGAATGAAGGATTCTTGGCCACCTTGTATTTGATCATCTCCAATCCTACGCTTGGAAACGTGATGGGCTCGGCGTTGAGCGGATAAAAGTTTGCCTGATAGATCTTATACTGTGTATAGTGCTTGTTATTGATGACCACCGATTCACCTTCGATGTTCTCAATGTTGAAATTTTCTTCCCAGCATTCATCGGGCTTCATTTTTCTCAGAATATCGGAAAGCTGTTTGGCGAGGTCGTAAAATTGAAGGGGAGCCCGGTTATCTTCGGAGACGAAGAAGGACAGCGTGGCGTTGAAACCTTCACCGACAAATACCTCGTCTTTCGATGTTGTAACGGCAAGAAAGGCGTCATCTTTTACATCCACAAACTCGGTTTCTCCCCGTCCGAAGAAGTCATCGGCGGGGCTTCTGTCAAAGAGACTCTTGAATGGGTCCCGTTGCTGCACGGGCGGACCGACCTTTACCTTTTTACCTTGCACGCTGATCATTTTGTCATTGACCTTCATTTTGAAAGAAGGGAC
>CBHTUB010000296.1:0-7561 GCA_966095595.1 uncultured Chryseosolibacter sp.
GATCGGCAACCTCAACTACAGGCCTACCACCAGCATGTCGTTCGAGGAGTTCAAGCGATATCAGGACAGAAAGATCCTCAAAGAATATTGGCAATCGCGTTCGCGTGCCATGGATGGTGAAAGTGCTGTGGAAGGACGTGGTTTCACACCGAAGATCTTTATCAGTCCGATCCTCGACAGGATCTTCGGCGGAAGTTATGTGGAATTGATTCCACGGGGCTTTGTCACGCTGGACTTCGGCGGATCGTTTCAGAAGATCGCCAACCCGAACACGCCCATCCGGCAACAACGCAACGGAAGCTTTGAATTCGATCAGCAGATCAATATGTCTGTTGTTGGAAAGGTTGGGGAAAAACTGGCCGTGACGGCAAACTTCGACAACAACAACTCCTTCGATTTTCAAAACAACATGAAGGTCGAGTACACAGGTTTCAAAGAGGATATCCTTCAAAAACTGGAGATCGGTAACGTCAGTCTTCCACTGAACAACACGTTGATCCAGGGAGCTCAGAACCTGTTCGGTATCAAGGCACAAATGCAGTTCGGAAAAATGAATGTGACGACCATCGCTTCCACGCAACGTGGTAAGGTTTCATCGATCGACATTCCCGGCGGACAGAATGGCCAGGGCCGCCCTTTTCAGATCGTGGCTTCGCAGTATGATGACAACAGACACTTCTTCCTGAGCCATTTCTTTAGGGACAACTATCGCCGATGGATCCAAAACCTTCCACAGATTACTTCAGGGGTCAATATCACGCGGGTTGAAGTGTACCTGGTCAACCGCACCACGGATACGCAGACACTTCGGAATATTATAGGCTTCATGGACATGGGCGAAAGTGACAAGGCCTTTAACACCGCGTTAAGAACTACCGCCGGTCCGACAGCCAACAACATTACTGTCAATGGCCAGCAACCATGGAAACAGCTTCTCGCCATTGACGGCTCCCAGCGCCTGGTCAGTAATGCAGAGGCCACCGTTCAGGGACTTTTTCCTTCAATGGAGAATGGTGTTGACTTCGAAAAAATTACAGGAGCACGAAAGCTTTCGACAACCGAATTCACTTTCCACCGCCAACTCGGTTACATTACGCTCACCAGAAAATTACAGAATGACGAAGCACTTGCCGTTGCCTACGAGTACACTTACAAGGGTGTAACGTATAAGGTTGGTGAGCTCACAGACGACTACGGCCAGCTGACCAGCGACGATGCCATATTCCTCACGCTTCTCAGGCACCGGAGCCTCTCGACCTATCTCAGAACGCCCGCGTGGGACCTGATGATGAAGAATATTTATAGCCTCAACGTAACGGAGCTCACGCGTGAGAACTTCCAGCTTCGGGTCATCTACCGTGACGATGCGTCAGGACTCGACAACCCGTCGCTCCAGGTCAGCAATGCTACGATTCGCGACAAGCAGCTCATCGAGATCTTCGGACTCGACAAGCTGAACCCTGTGAACGATCCGCAGCTCGACGGAATCTTCGACTACGTGGAAGGCATCACGATCAACTGGGAGAATGGATTGATCATCTTCCCCTACCTGGAGCCATTCAACGAAGCGCTTCGTGAAGCGTTCAAGGCAGAAGAGAATATCAACATCAGGGATCAGCTTATTCAGAAGTATGTATATGATACCCTGTATCGCACCACGAAGGCCGAAGCCGAACTTTTCGCTACAAAAAATAAATTCTGGCTCAAGGGTGTGTACAATGCCGGCTCTGCGAAGGAGATCCTCATTCCGGGATTCGGAGTGTCACAGGGATCAGTGAAGATATTTGCCGGGGGGATTCCGCTGCAGGAAGGAACGGATTATACCGTCGATTATACCTTCGGCCAGGTGCTCATCCTCAATGAGAGCATTCTCAGCTCGGGAAAAAACATCAGCGTTCAATACGAACAATCGGATCCTTTTGCATTCCAAACCCGTAGTCTCATCGGTACCCGCTTCGACTACAAGCTGAATGATGATGTGAACTTCGGGTCCACGCTTCTCTACTACAACGAACGTCCCCTGATCAGCCGCAACCAGATCGGTACTGAACCAGCGAGGAACATTCAGTACGGTCTCGACTTCAACATCAGAAAAGACAGCAGGTTGCTGACAAAGATGGTGGATGCGTTGCCCATCATTCAGACCAAGGAGCAATCGTCATTCAACATCAGCGCCGAGTTCGCACAACTGTTCCCCGGAACTTCGAATATCATCGACGGAGAGGGCACAGCATACATCGACGATTTCGAAAATTCTGCAACGCCGTATTCGCTGATGTCTCCACAATCATGGAAACTTGCGGCCACTCCGAAGGCTGATGTAAGATTCGACCCCAGCAACGGAGCGATCAACGACATCTCTGCCGGCTACAAGCGCGCAAAGCTCGCGTGGTATCAGATCGACAATCAATTCTATCGTGACGACAGCAGGTTCAGGCCTGAAAACGTGACCGACAAGGATCTTCAGAACCATTACGTGCGCGGCGTGGCGCCCAATGAAATTTTCCCCTATCGCCAGCTTCAGCAGGCCGTATTCTGGGAATCGATCTTTGACGTTGCCTATTATCCGAACGAGCGTGGTCCCTACAACTATCGAACAGACCTAACCCCCAACGGCACGTTGCCCGGCGACGCGAAACAATATTGGGGAGGTATCACCACCTCTGTCAGAACCGAAGTGGATTTTGACAAGGCGAACATCGAGTACGTGGAGTTCTGGCTGTTGGACCCGTTTATCGAAGGTGAGAATGGAAAGGTGATCGTCAACGGTAAATCGGAGGGTGTGAACAATACCACCGGCGGACAGATCATATTTCAGCTCGGCAACATCTCGGAGGATGTGACGCGCGATGGAAAACATTTCTTCGAGAATGGTCTGCCACCCGAAGGAAATCTCACCACGGGAGCAGACGAGACCCCGTGGGGCTTTGTGCCCAACCAAAATTATCTCACGAATGCGTTTGACAATTCCGCGAGCTCGAGGGATGTGCAGGATGTCGGTCTCGACGGCTTGCCTTCCGATGGGGAGGCATCCAAGTTCAGCAACTTCCTGAATTTGCTTCCGGGCGATGCGCGGGCCGCGGTGGAGGACGACCCGTCTGCAGATGATTTCCGATATTTCCTCAACGGTGAATACGACGATGCCGGCGCGCAGGTGCTGCAGCGCTACAAAGACTTCAACGGACTGGATCACAATTCTCCTATTATCGGCAACGATGTTGTCGCCAGGTCAGGAAGCCAATCACCCGACAACGAAGACCTCAACGCCGACAACACCCTCAACGAGCTGGAAGAGTATTACGAGTACTCCATAGACCTGAAGAAAAGTCTGCTGGATGTCGGCAAGCCGTACATCGTGGATAAAATCAGCGTGACGCCTACAAACGTTCCGGGTGAAAGTGTTACCTGGTATCTCTACAGGATCCCCATCAGGGACGTGACGAAAAAGGTCGGCGACATCAGTGGCTTCAAATCCATCCGTTACATGAGGATGATCCTCACGGGATTCGAACAACCCGTGGTGCTGCGTATGGCAAACTTCAGAATGGTGGGAAGCCGCTGGAGAAAATACCAGGGTGATCTGCGCACAGGATTCGATGTGCATCAGGAACCTTACGACGATTTCAATCTCTCCGTGATGAACCTCGAGGAGAATGGATTCTTTGAACCAGGTTCGACCACGAGTGTTTATACAATTCCTCCAGGTGTCGTGCGCGATCGCGACAATACGTCAAGCGTTTCGCGACAACTGAATGAACAATCGATCCAGGTTTGCGTAGATGAGCTGAAAGATGGCGATGCCCGTGCGATCTATAAAAATGCCGCGGTGGATCTTTTCAACTATGGGCGCATCAAGATGTTCTTCCATGCCAATAGCGAGACCGCGAAAGACGGAGACCTCACTGCTTTCCTGAGATTGGGAACGGACTTCGATCAGAATTACTATGAAATCGAAATTCCCCTCGTCATTTCCAACCCTTCGCAACAGGAACCGCGGGATGTGTGGCCGGCTGAGAATGAGATCGATCTCGACCTGAACCGATTGCTGGCCATGAAGCTGCGGCGTGATGGTGATCCGGCGGCATCGCTAAGCGCAGTATACACTTTCGAACAGACCGATAAACACACGTTGAGAATCCTCGGAAGACCGGACCTCAGCAGCGTGCAGGTATTGATGATCGGGATCCGAAATCCGCGCGTGGGCGACGATAACCGGGCACATTCCGTCTGCGTATGGGCAAACGAGTTACGCGTGACCGACTTTAACAGAACTGCGGGATGGGCGGTGAGCACAACGATGAGCACCAAGCTTGCGGACTTCGCAACGATCACGGGTGCACTACGGTACACCACATTCGGATTTGGCAGTGTGAGCTCGAAGATCGGCGAGCGTACACGGGACGAAACCACATCCTACGACGTTTCGGCAAATGTGAACGTCGATAAGCTCATCCCTGGAAATACAGGCATCAAGGTACCTATGTTCGTGAGCTACGAGAACACGACGATCAATCCGCAGTATGATCCGGCAAACCCGGACACGCGTATAGAGGCAACGTTGCAATCCTTCGATAGCGAATCCGAGCGACGAAGTTTCAAAAAACTGATACAGGATCGAACGACCCGGCGAAGTTTGAATTTTGTGAATGTGCGGAAAACGAAGGTCAAACCGGATGCGCGAACGCACATTTACGATATCGAAAACCTGTCTTTCAGCTATTCTTTCAGCGAAGCTAACCAGACCAACTTCTTCACGGCGGAAAATCTCCTCCGTCAATATCACGGGTCGGTAGCCTACAACTTCGCGCCGAAGGAAACGGGCATCGAGCCATTCAAAAATCTAAAAGGATTGAAGTCGCCTTATCTGAAGTTCATCAAGGATTTCAATTTCAGTCTTCTGCCATCGAACATCTCCGTGCGTGGGGATCTCGACCGCTCATTCAGCAAAAAAGTCTACCGGATCTCTACCGGCACGTATGGGGAGTACAAAAATTCGCCGCAGGCCAACTATCAGAAGTATTTTACATTCAACCGTACCTACAATCTGCGATGGGCATTCTCAAAGTCGCTTACGCTGGATTACACTTCAACTGCCAACGCGATCATCGACGAGCCTTATGGCGATATCGACGACAAGGAGGACCGCGACAGTATCATCTACAACCTTAAAAATGGCGGGCGCCTGAAGTCATATAACCAGAGCGTAACGGTGAACTATACCTTACCACTCGACAAGTTCCCAATAACGGACTGGTTAGGCGCGGAATACCGTTACCAGGCTTCGTACCGCTGGACAGCAGGCCCACTTAACGTATCGACGGATGCAGAGGCTGAGCAGGATGGCGATGACGACCTTCCCGACTTTCTCGATTTCAAGAACACCATCGAGAACAGCAGGGAGAACAACCTCACCGGAAAGATCGATCTTGTCAAGCTTTACAACAAGATCAAGTTCCTGAAAGATCTCAACACGCCGCCACGACCTCAACCGACAACGAAACCTCAAACAGGTCGCCCGGTATCTAACCGACCACAGGCAAAGGTTGACACGGTGAAGGAGACGCCCGTCTTCATCAAGAGTTTTTTCCGTGCATTGATGTCCATCCGATCCATCAACGCCACGTATACGCTCACAGAGGGTACGATACTTCCAGGGTTCGTCAACACACCGAAATTCCTTGGCATGGATAGTGACTGGGATTCACCGGGCTGGAAATTTGTTCTCGGAAGTCAGAACCCCGGCATCCGGCACCGGGCTGCCCATAATAACTGGTTGACAAATCTGGAAGACATGACGAAGCCGTTCTCGCAGGTAAGGAACGAGGACATCAGCGTGCGTGCAAACGTCGAGCCGTCGTCGGATTTCAAAATTCAGCTGGATGTGAAGAAGGAGACTTCAGATCAGTACAGCACCCTCTTCCGGGTATATGACGGGGGAGGAAATGCCGAAGATGTTCTGGAAGACCTGAGCCCATCGCGCTCCGGTTCGTATCGCATCTCGTTCAATGCTATCCGGACGGCGTTCGACAACACGAATGACAATATCCATTCGGATGTGTTCAAAAAGTTCCAGAGCAATCTCAGCGAAGTAAGAGACCGGTTGACTGCCGTGGCGCAGGCCAATGGGGCATCGAACGAATACAGCAACACTGCGCAGGATGTTCTCATTCCCGCATTCATCTCTGCCTATTCCGGAAAGGATGTGAACAGGGTCAGTCTCTCTCCGTTCCCGGCCATTCCCCTGCCGAACTGGAGGATCGACTATTCGGGCCTCAACAAGCTCGAGGCGTTTAAATCGATATTCCAGTCGATCACCGTTTCGCACGGCTATCAGGCATCGTACTCCGTGATGAATTACACCAACACGACCGAGCTCGGAAAAGAGCTTCATGACGAGGTCGCCATGACCCGCAAGATCTACGACTATAACAAGACATTTTTTGGCGGCATGAACGCGGACGGTGAGTATGTACCTGTCTATGTGATCGGGCAAGTGATGATCAGTGAGCAGTTTGCTCCGCTGATCGGTGTGAACGTACGGACCAAGGGAAGACTCACGGCGCGCGCCGAATACAAAACAAAACGCGACAGTGCCTTGAACATCTCCAATGCGCAGGTTACGGAGCAAAATGCAAAGGACGTATCCTTCGAGCTTGGGTATACGAAAAACAACATGAAGCTGCCATTCAAGTCGCAGGGACGCACTATCGTGTTGAAGAATGACGTGACCTTCAGGATGAACGTAACGGTGAACAACACCAAGACAATCCAGCGGGAGATCGAGGATATTGCCAGGATCACCAGCGGTAACGTGAACTACCAGATCCGCCCCAATGTCAGTTACGTCGTCAATCAAAAGCTTACCCTTCAGGCCTATTTCGAAAAGAACGTGAACGAGCCGGTGATCAGTACCTCCTATCGTCAGGCCAGGTCTAAGTTCGGGATCCAGGTCAGGTTCAGTCTCGCCCAATAGTCCCGGTTTCATTTCAGGATGTGAAGTCCCCAAATCTCACGTCTCTGGCCCTGAAGTTCAAAATCTGCCGGGGAATCTGAAATTTGGAATATGGAATATGAAATAACCCGGCGGGAGTTTGAAGAGTTTCGTTTATTTTTGGCACACTAAAAACTCATTCAACCGATGACAATTCCTGAAAACCTTAAGTACACCAAAGACCACGAATGGATAAAAATCGATGGAAATCAAGCTATTGTCGGCATTACAGACTTCGCCCAAGGCGAGCTTGGAGACATCGTTTACGTTGATATTTCGACTGTAGGACAGGATTTATCGGAACATGAGATCTTTGGCACCGTGGAAGCCGTAAAGACCGTATCGGACCTCTTTATGCCGGTATCGGGCAAGGTTCTCGAAGTCAACCCGGTTCTGGACAGCAGCCCTGAAAAGGTGAACGAGGATCCCTATGGCGAGGGATGGATGGTGAAGGTCGAATTGAAGGGTGCGCCTGGCAAGCTGTTGTCTGCTGCCGAATACAAAGCGCTGATCGGTAAGTAATAATAACAAACTAAAGCAGGACAATTGCTGTTTTAGTTCTCGAGGAGA
>CBHTUB010000297.1:0-7557 GCA_966095595.1 uncultured Chryseosolibacter sp.
GTACACTCCACCATTGGTGAACTGGCCACCGGTGCGCGTTTTATTTTGTCTTGGGAATATAACTTCGACACGCTTGCCCGTCTCGTCGTATTTTTCCAATCCGCATGAGATGATTTTCGCACCCTGCAAAATGGCATCGTTAAACTTTTGCAACCATTGTGGAACAGCTTCATCGTCGCTATCAAGAAAAGTGACCCATTCACCGGAGCTGTGTTGCACTCCAAAATTCCGTGTGTGGGCAGCGCCTGTGTTGGCCTTTGTCAAATATTTAATGCGAGCATCCCTGAGAAATGGTTCAACTACTTCACGTGTGTTGTCTTTGGAGCCATCGTCGGCAATGACAAGCTCCCAGTCGTGGAACGTTTGGTTGACCACGCTGGTAATGGCTCGTGAAATAAGGTGTGCCCTGTTATATGTTGGAATAACAATAGAAATCATCAGATCAGCTTTCGGATTAAGGATGGTCGGGAAATGATCAGCAAAATTGCAGACAACATTTGAGCAGGCTTGTTGGCGGCCTGGGTGGAATTATATCGTTAAAAGATGATCCTGAATGCGGATACCGGAACATTTTCATATTGTGTGAACGACTCGAAGACTTTACAGTACAACTGCTGCCTCGAACGATTGGATTTTGCTGCAATCCTGTTCTCACCATGAACCCGTCGCACACTCACAGCCTGATCTACTTCTCCCGGAAGTAGCCTTCCGAAATACGCCAGGCGCAGCCAGAGATGTGTGTCCTGATGCAGGCGGAGAGAAGTATCGAATAGGCCAGTTCGTGCGAACAGCGATCTGCGTACAGTGATACTGTTTGTCGTGAACCGGCCCCCACGAGAAGTCAGCAACACCTCAAGCAGCATTTCCGGCGGTACGCCACGTGGCAAGGTTGTTAAACGTGAATCATCAGGACGTTGACCATCCTCATAATAAAACCCGGTAGCACTATAAACGCCATCAACAGAGGGGTCCTTGAACAAATCTCTTTCCTTCTCGAAGCGGTTAGGAAGGTACCAATCATCAGCATCGAGAAATGCAATAAACTCGGAGGTCGCAGATCTCAATCCAAGGTTTCGACTCTCTCCGGCACCGCGATTCTCACCATGTGGATGTCTCAGCAGTTTTACCTTCGAATATTGCCTGACCAACGCATGACATACTTCCAGTGCGTTGTCGGGTGATTTATCCTCGACCAGTAGCACTTCCCTTACTGCATCCAGTGATATTGCCGACTCCACTGCCTGACGCAAATATTTTTCCGCATTATAAACGGGAATGATCACTGAGACTTCGAATGAGATTTCTGGTGTTCTCACGAATACTGTGTGTTAGAAAATTTCCTTGATCAGCGTTCCAAAATAACCCGTGCGGCTTTCGACACTTCTCAACTTTGCAATTTTTCTAGTAATGAGGAACCGGTTGATAATGCCGATCTTCCGGTTCCGGTAATAACTTCTCACAATTTCCCAATACTGCAGCTTTGTCTTGTAGTTCGCCGTCGATATCCGGTTCGATGGATGCCTGCGTGCCATGGCCACTGGCTCCGTCAATTCCCCGGCGTATAGCTTTCCAAAATGAGACATCCTCAGCCACATCTCCGTATCCTGATGTAATCGCAAACTCGTATCAAAAAATCCTGTCTTATCAAAAAAATCTCTCTTGACAGTGACACCGATGGTTGAAAAATGACCGTAAGTACCCCGAAGCAAATAATGAAAAAGGCTGGAGGGCTCGAGGGGCCTGGATACGGTAAATAATTTCCGTGAATCAGGCTGGCCGTCATAAAAGTACGCTATCGCATCATACACACCGTCCGCATCCGGGTGAGACAAAAAAACCTGTTCTGTTTTATTGAATCGTTGCGGAAGGAAATAGTCGTCGGCGTCGAGAAAGGAAACATATTCTCCACTTGAACTTTGTATCCCAAGGTTTCTACTGGCACCTGCACCGCGATTTTCACCATTCGAATGTTGCAACAGTTTGACTTTTGAGTTTTCGAGGGCAAGTTGCCGGCAAACCTCCAGTGAATTATCAGGGGATTTGTCTTCAACAAGAATCACTTCATGGACCTGGGGCTGTATGAGGCATGAGTTCACCGCCTCCCGAACGTAGCCGGCAGCATTATATACGGGTATTACAACTGATACTCTAAAGCTCACTTTTTGTCTTGTTCCTCCAAAATCCTGTTCACCACGTCAACAATATGGCTTTGAACGTCCAACTCGTAATGTTCACCAACTGAAGCGTCGTAGGTCTTGATCCTATTGCGCGCATCAAAAATGCCTTTCGATTGAAATGATCTGATCAGAGGGATCAAATCTTCCCAATGCTTTACTTCGGTCGCCACACCGGTCCTGATAAAGCCGTAGTAATCGACCATTTCCTTCATCACCTCACCAAATGTCACCTGGATGCTGTAGACGTTCATTGATGCAGCTTCGAGGATAATAGATGAATTACCCGAAATGAGCACATCAAGTTTTTTCAGATAATCCAGGCTGGATTCTGTTTTTGATGCAGAAACCTGAACGGGAAGTCCTGTGGTGCGCTTGTCAAGCGGGTGAGGTCGGACGATGATCTTGTCCGCGTTAAAATGTTGCAGCAACAGAGCGCATAATTTCGTCACCGCATCAATATCATCAAACATATTGTAAGCGACCCCAATATTGCCAGTCATCTTCTTGTGACTGATCCACTGTTTATATTCATCGAAGCGATGATTGCCGACCCGGATCATGACGCCGTCAGACTCTTTTTGTTGTCTATAGATATCTTCCGAATACTCTCCATACAACAGCGCATGGCTCGCCTTCATTGGGGGGAAAAGCGGAGTAACACTCGCATGTTGAATATAAAAACAAGGAACGTTCTTCTTTCTTGTGGCAAGGATGAGTGCGCGATACGCCGGATAGTGATCGTTGGAGATAAACACACACTGCGGCTTGTTATCGGTCAGTAATTTGGTGTAGCCATCGATAAAGCCGTATTCCTTCAAAATAAGCTTGTAATGGCGCACGCGGTAATTTTTCTTAAAGGCGAGGTAGATCAGGAATAGGTATTTTGTCCAATGGCCATAAGAATTCAGATGTCGGCGGATCTTTATGGCACCATCGATCTTTTTCCCTACATAACCACCTGTAGTGACGACCAGAAGTTCCGGATACCTGGACCGCAAAAATCTTATTGCCTCATAGTTATTGTACGATCCTGCAAACAAGATTTTTCTGTTACGAAAATCCGGCCGTTCATACCTTGAAAAAATGCTTCTCACCGAGCGATACAGATCGATCACAATCTGTCTGCAGACATTGACCGCCATTGACAGCACCTCGCGGAGCGCGAGCCTGGGGTTGCGCTCCTTCCTCACGTACAGATGAAAAAGATCTATCTTTTCGTCAAACATTGGTCGTATTACCTGGTGCGTGGCTGTTTATGATTGCGCTGTCGATTTGTCCTTTATTAAAGTCCTCCGGTTTTCCGACATCGAGCCAGTATTCCGAGATAGAAAAGACTTTTGTCGTCAGCTTTTGTTCCAGCAGCTGTTCAAAAAGCGTGGGCATATCAAAGAAAGCTTCCTTTGGAATATAGGACAACACGGCAGGATCAAGGATGTACATGCCTGTGTTGACAAAATAGTTAAACGACGGCTTTTCGCGCAACCCAACAAGATCCATCTGGTCATTGAACTCTACGCAAGCATATGGCACATCGAAGCCAAACTTCTTTATACACATTGTAGCCAACGATTTATTGATCTGATGGAAGTTCAAAAAATCCTCAAAGTTAATGGCCGTCAACACATCACCGTTCACGACAAAGAACGGTTCTGTGATTTCAAAGTCGATCAACGATAACGCTCCGGCTGTGCCCATTCGCTTCGATTCTTTTGTATAGCGGATCTCGACACCAAAGTGCTGACCATTGCCGAAGTAGTTTTCGATCACCTCCGACTTATAGTTTACGCAAAGAATGAATTTCCCGAATCCCTGAGAACGAAAGTGCTCAATTATACCTTGCAGTATCGGCTTCCCGCCCACTTCCAGCATAGGCTTCGGCGTATTCTTCGTCAGCTCGCCCAATCGGCTTCCGAGGCCCCCGGCCATGATAACGACCCAGTTTTCCTTTGCTACGAACTCGAACTCATCCAACACAACCACTTCTACCAATCTTCCCGTTTCGTCGACTACAGGCATATGGCGTCTATGAAGCTTTCTCAGGGCCTTCTTGATCGCTACATGAGAAGTGCCCTCCCGCTCAGTGATCGGATTTTTATTGATGATACCCTGAAGGTCGAGTTTTCTATTCAGTATGCCCCGGCGCAAATCGCCATCCGTAATAATACCCACCAGCCTGGTGCTGCCGTCAACGACCGGCAGAAAGCCATTCCCGTTCATGTCAAGCAGGCGAATTGCTTCCTCAAGCGTTGTGCTATCATTCAGAACAAGATAGTTCATACAATTTCTGATGTTATGATCTCGTCTTTCTCGATCCTTCTTTTCAGTTTTTTACCAACGAGGTCGTTTCGAACCGCGAACGTATTATCCTGGTTATCTACTAATTTAAGACTAATATTTTGCTCCGTCAGCATTGTTCCGTTCTCCATGGCTTCGGATGCCACACACCTCAATTGCCTGTTACGGTACGTTACTTCGGACTCATTCATGGTAAAGGCATCATCGGCCGGCGTCATGACATAACGATCAAGAAAATCAAGTTTTTTGATGATCAGGCTGATTTTCTCCGGCGACACGGCTGCAGAATAATCGACACGGTCAACGCCCTCGGCGGTTGTAATGTGCTTCTCGAAGATCTCGGCACCCAGCAATCTAGCATACTCATTGCTTGTCACCGCGTACTCGTTGTCGAAAGCCGAATGGTCGGCGTAACCGATGGTAACGTCGGGAAAAAGATTCTTCAGATAGGCGATCTTGCCGATCTTCACTTCCTCTAATTTGCTGGGAAACGACTGAAAGCCGACCATGAGCACTTTCAATTGATCGTTGAAGAATTTTTTCTTCTCCACGATCTCTCCGAACGTTCGCCCACCGACACCGAGGATCACCCCGATACCCGTTTTTCTGATGGCCTCCAGTAATGGAACATCGTAGAACGAGACTGAATGAATATCCAGATATTTCACCGGAAATCTTGATGTGAGCTTGAGTGAATCGAGATTCAACGGCATCATCACGATATCGAGGTTCTTCGAAATTGTGTATTGGAATATCTCTGCCCACTGATCCTGATTCAGGCAATACGACGAAAGATCCTTGAAAGCCTTATGCCTCGATGAAATAAAGTCATCGGCCTTTGTAAGCACCTGAAACTTCACACCCGCAGCTCCGGCAGCCGCCGATGCATCGATCAGTCCCCTGAGGAAAGTCATGTCCCCCTGGTGATGAAATGCTGTCTCTGTATATAGGTAAGATTTATGCATAAGTTTTCATTAATTCTGACTCCTGCACGCGGCGACGCATGTCATCGGAAAATTCCCTGAATGAAACCACTTTGCCATAGGGCAGCTTCACATCACCCCCACTCCCTATTCGTTTAGCCGGAAGATCTACTTCCGGGTCTTCGTAGACAGATATGATCTGCCGGAGTGTGACCTCGTCACCCTGTTTCCACTGTAATGCATCCAATAATCCAAGAGACCTCCTGAAGTCATCGTATGTATCAACGGTGACTGAATAGCTGGAATAATCGTCGTCAAACGCTTTCACAACGCCGCACCTGAAGTGTCTGGGTTCGAACATGTACAGCATCAAATATTCGCTGACAGACGGGTCCATCATCTCATTACACCGTTTCAGGGCATTGAACGTCATCAACTCGGCAGTTGCCCCTATCGGCACTTCGATCACCCTGACATAATCGAGGTTCTTTCTTTGGAGCAGCTCCAGTTGCCGTGGAATATACTCTGTTGAAGTGAAAGGATTGTCTCCGGTAATGCGTAGCAGAACATCAGCCTTCTCCAACTCACCCACCGCCAACATCCGCTCGATCACTTCGTCGGCAGAGCCCCGGTAGATCTTGACTTTGTTCCGGACAGCCACATCCTCGAGAATATCGTCGACATTCTCTTTCGAGGTGCAAATATATACCTCATCTATACAGTCTACCGCTCGAACTCGTTGTATCAGGAATTCGAGCATGGACAATCCGGGTCTCAGGTCCCGCAGCACCTTTAGCGGAAGCCTCTTTGATACTGTTCGGGCTATAATACAGGCAACAACCTTGGCCATGAGTCGTAACGATAGGAATTAACTGATATGTGACCACTTCAACAGCACGTCTTCTCCAACGTCGGCCGTGAGCTTACGACCAATGAGCTGGTCGATCAGGTCAGGAGAAATCCCGGTACCCGGTCTTTTGCTCGTCAGGTCACTTTCTTTGATCACGTGTCCCGCCTTCAGGTCTTTCGTGGCGACTATACTCCGTCTGAATTTCAGTTTTTTCGCCTGCTCCGCTTCGGAGACAATCCGGGTGAAGGATCCCAGCGAAGTTGTGATCTTCGCAGACTCTTCACAGATGACCTTCATTTCGAACGGATCCGCCGATATTTCGTGATCCCAGCCCGGAAGGTCTTTGTCGGTAGTAAAATGTTTCTCGATGATACACGAACCCAGCGCGACACTCGCCAATGGAATGGAGAATCCTATGGTGTGATCGGAGAATCCCACGGGAACTCCAAATGCCTTTTGCAACATTGGAATATTATTCAAGTGGATATCTTCGTAAGCAGGGGGATAAATCGAGATGCAGTGCAGAAGAGCGATGTCGTTACAGCCTTTTTTGTACAGGAGTTCAACTGCGCGGTCAATTTCCCCGAGCGTTGCCATCCCCGTAGAAAGGATCACCGGTTTACCGCGATCGGCCAGATAGTTTAATAACTGAAAGTTGTTGATATCCATTGACGCGACCTTGAAGAATGGCACTTCGCATTTCTCGAGGAGGTCGACCTCGTATTCTGAAAAAGGTGTCGAGCAAAAATCGACCTTCTTTGTTTTACAGTAGTCCTTTAATTCATAGTGCTGGTCCTCACGCAGATAATACTTTTCCACCATCTCCTTGAGCGAACCGAAGTGCTTCTTGGCCGAGTCGTTGTATTTCTGGTTGCGGTCGTACTCTTCTTTTGCAATCAGTGTTTTTGGAGTCCAGGATTGAAACTTCACAGCATCCGCCCCGCATTCCACCGCAGCGTCGATCATTACTTTCGCCAGTTGCATGTCGCCATTATGGTTGGCTCCGATCTCGGCGATGACGTAGGGCCTGGAGTAATTGTAAATTTCCTTGTTACCGATCTTAATTTTTTTCATACAGTTTAGTTTCTTCCCACCAAAAAGGGGTTTCGTTTGTTGTAATATCCAGATTTGCAAGCGATCCGATGTTCTCTTGCATCTCGGTTGTTTTTCTCAAGTCAGCACCGAAATCACAACCCACCTCATTGAGGGCGAGGTAATGGGCTGTCTTCACGCTTAATGCCCGCAAAATCCGCTCGCGGGTGATGGCACGTATTCCAGCAGTGTTTGCGTCATGTTGCCTGTAAATAGTTAC
>CBHTUB010000298.1:0-7526 GCA_966095595.1 uncultured Chryseosolibacter sp.
CCGCCATTTCATTTTTCGTCACGGGGTTCACGTCTCTTCCCGCAGTGGCATTGGAATTCTCACCAAGCAATCCCTGGTAAACCCATGCATCCGAATATCTTGAATTGGATCTCAACCGCTTCGCTTCAGCCAGCGCCGCAGTGTGATCGTCAGTGGTCATCACATAAACGTAGTAGAGGTTGTTACCTTTGTTGATGTCGTATTTTGCCGACAGATGATCTTCCTTCTGGGCGCGGTTAGTAAATTTAATCGCGTTGTTGTGGACTGCGAATGCGCCGATCACTACATAATTAGGGTCAGCTACGAGCCGTTCTCCGGCAGAGCAAAAACCCTTAAAAGTTGAAAAAATTACAATTACGGATAAAAAAATGCTTTTCATAAAGGCAAATTTGGTCGAGAGTGGGCCAACGAACCAATTACAAATATACTAAAGAATTAAATCGCCGCAACTAATAAGTTATCCGTCAATCGCTTACAATCTGCTCATAACTTCGAACGAACGCTCAATCGTTTCGCCATGGTCATCGACCAGGGTAAGCGTGTGCCTGCCCACGGTGGGATTTACCTCGAAATGATGGCTCGACTTCGTGGAACCGAGGTAAGTGCCGTCGAGGTGCCAATAAACAACCGCGTTGGGATTTCGGTGAACGAGCTCGAACACGGAAGAGGCGATCTGACCATCGAGCTGCCTTGGGATAAATAGCTTCGCATGCTGCCTTGGATAAATAACATCCATCGCCGAGATGGCCTGCGACGCAGTACACCCTTTCATAAACGGGGGCAATGGATCATACCACGAATTTGCACGCTTGAAGTAGAACTCCTGAACGGCCGGAAGCACAAACCAGCTCACGTGGCGTATACGGCTAACATCATAGCACCCGTCGTGAACCCGAAACCTGGAATTTTCCGACAAATGAATATTCTTGTGATACGGACATGTTAAGGTGCCCAGGCCATTTCTATTCACATATATGGTGTCTATCGTCGTACAAAACGGTGAAGCACGATATCCGCTTTCCGAACATGTCGCAACGGCTTCCATCTCCATAAGCGGAGCTTCGTACCACGAAGAGACCGGTAGCAGGGCAAAAATATCGAACATCAGGGGCGCCGCTGCATCAGTTCCCGTGAGGCCAGGCCTGCCTTCACCATCCGCGTTGCCCACCCAAACACCAACTGCATGGCTACCGGTCACACCCACCGCCCATCCGTCACGGAACCCAAAGCTTGTACCGGTTTTCCACGCGATCTTCTTCGAACTCTGGAAATGTTTCCAGCCCGTTTGCTCGCCCGGACGCGAGAGTTCCTGCAACGCCTCAAAGGTTAAATAAATGGACGCGGCGCTCAGATGTGATGAAGGTTCACGTTGGACGATAGCCACGGAATCGCCGCTTTCGACGAAAACGGGTTCATGGAAGTCGCTCTTCACATATCGGTTCGCTCCGGGATGTTCGAAATAATTCGACAATGTACGACCCATCGAGGCATACATTCCCGTGATGTCCCAAAGCGTTCCCTCCGCACCGCCAAGGATCAGGGATAATCCGTAATGATCAGGCGACTTGTTCAGTGTTGTCATGCCCATCCGCTTTAACAGCGTGTGAAATCGCTCGTACCGGTATTCCGAAAGCAAGTGAACCGCCGGAACATTCAGCGAGCGAACCAATGAAGCGCTTGCCTTTACGGCGCCGTCATACTTCAATGAAAAATTTTTCGGACTAAACCCATCAAACATCAATGGCACATCCGGCAGGAGGGTTTGTGGCAATATCTTGCCATCATCCATCATGGCAGCATGGAGGAAGGGCTTCAGTATGCTGCCGGTGCTGCGTGGTGCATTGACGACATCGACAAAATTCTCGTGATCCGTTTCATCGGGAACATTGCCGACGTAAGCCAGCACCTTGCCGTTGCGGATATCGAGTACAAGCGCCGCCGCGTTGTGTATTTCGTTCGCCCGCAATTTTGCGTGATGATCGAGTACGAGCTGCGTCACGCGATGCTGCAAGGTGAGATCCAATGTCGAGTGCACCGTTTTTCCTTTCAGGTTTTCCTTTACGGCACGGGTCAGCAAATGCGGTGCATAACGTGGCAAAGCCTGGGGAGCCTCAGGGATCACTTCAGCTTTTGCAAGTTCACAGGTGGTTTGATCTATCTCCCCGAGCTGTTGCAACCTATCAAGGAGACGGTCGCGTTTCGCTTTCAGCTGATCACGGTTCCGGCCCGGATGAATAAGCGATGGCGCATTCGGCAAGACGGCAAGAAAGGCTGCCTGTCCCCACGACATCTCTCTGGAGTCGGCGCCGAAATATCTCCAACACGCAGCATCAAGACCGACAACGTTGCTGCCGAATGGTGCATGTGACGCATAGAGTTTCAGAATATCCTCCTTTGAATACCGAAGCTCCAGCCGGGTGGCAAGGATCACCTCAACGCACTTTTCCCAGAAGGATCTTCGCTGCTGCCCGCGGGACAGGCGAATAAGCTGCATGGTCAGCGTACTTCCTCCGCTCACAATTTTTCCCGCATTCCAATTTTGCCGGACCGCCCTGCCCATTGAAAGCACATCGATACCCGGATGGTAGTAGAACCGCTGATCCTCAAAGGTGATGAGCGCAGTCTTGAATTTTCCGGGCAGCTCTTGTGTTTCCGGAAAACGCCATTGCCCGTCATCTGCGATCAGCGCCCCGAGCATTTCACCGTTGCGATCGAGAAGTACGGTGCTGTAAGGCTTGCCAAACAAAACCTTCGGAAGACAGAAGTAATACAGTACGGAAAGCAAAACGAAAGAAGGCACGATGACCTTCCATCGTCTTGTGATCCATTTCAATACCCTCCGCTTCATCTCAGCCCGGCAAAAGTTTCTATTGTGTCAGGTCCTTTACAACCTCTACGACTTGCCCTTTGTTGCGCGCATAAACGCTACGGTCGTACATCGCTTCACAGCTCACGGCAGGCAAATAATAATTGCCGGAGTAGCTGGCTGTCAGCAAGACTTTAAAATTCTTCTTCTGCCCAGCCCCGAGATCGAAGTAGGTATACACGCGATCGTCACGGATATCCTGATACGTCGGGACATCGCCCGTGAGCCGGCTGGCCGCATCGTCGAGCCTCAGATTGTTTATTTCCCAGCCCGACGGAAAGATCTGATTCAGCGCAAGGTTTTTATAATCCCCCCGCACACCAGGATTCTGAATAGAAACGGAAGCAATGAACTCGGTGCCTTGCTCAAGCCTGGACACATCGAGCGGTTTCCCATCGAGATCGGTGTAGCTGACCGTGACATTCAGATTATTGGCTTCCTCCTGCTCGTCGCCGCGCGCAGGAGTTCCTTCTGTGATCAAACGTACAAACAACGAACCCCTGGTACTGCTGGTCACTTTGAGCGCATTGCTTTTCGCGCCGTCTACCGGGAGCGTCACTTGCGCTACCGGAAGTTCTGTACTTGCATCAATATCTTTTCCGTTGTAAGTGTAGTTGAATTTGATCGGTCCGCGTTTTTCCGAGCTCGCAAAGCTTCCGGCGGATTTCAGACACCACGCAACCGTCTGGGTACTCATCCAGTAGTTTGTAGTACTCAGCGATGCTGATATCTCTTTCAGGAGCTCGAAACCTTTTATGCGGTCGCCGGTAAGTATCAACGTCTCGAGCATGATCGCCCTGTCACGCAGGTCGGAACCGTAGGAGTAAGCCATTTCCTGATAGGGCTTTACATTGGTCGAGAGACCGGAGATGATCTTCTTCGCCGCATCGGCCTGTCCAGCCCTGGCATAGGCAGCGGCAAGCATCCATGAAGCAGTCAGGGGCAAATTACTCTGCTCGCGCAATCTGTTCATGGCACCCATCTCCGCCTCACCCGCAAGGGCGAGGGAATAAAGCCTGTACGCCTGGATCAGCTCGCTGCTATAGTACTCCTGATTCCTACGCCATGAGTTTGCCTTGTTCTTCTGATATTTCTTCCAGCGCCTGATCATCTCATTGGGCACATAGTAACCCTTCGCTTCGGCCTCAACGAGGAAATGTCCCGCGTATGTGGTAGACCAGCTATCGGCATTTTCGGCGCCTGGCCAGTAGGAGAATCCGCCGTCCTTCTGCTGGAATGTTTTCAGCCGGTCGATCCCTGCGCGGACGTTCGTCTGGATCGCCGAGCGTTCACCGTCATTCAATTGTCTTACCTGATCAACGAAGAGCTGAGGAAATACTGAAGATGTTGTCTGCTCCACGCAACCATAGGGGTATTGCAACAGATACTTCATTCTCTGGCCAAGATTGATCGGCGGCAAGCTGGAGATCTCCAGCACCGCTGAATTCGTTCCTACCATACCTACCGGAACAACCGTTCCGTTCCACGTCTTACCGGCTTCAAGCAAATACTCCTGGACGCGTGTCACCGGCGGATTCGGATTACGGATCTGTATCTCGATCACGTCAGTCGACGTGTGCTTACCCGATGACGCCGTAACTTCGATCCTGGCAATACCCAGCATGCTCTTCACGCTCATATCAAAGTCGACGGTAAGGTCATTTCCACTCATCGTGACATTCTGACTCTTTTGAGCAAGCTCGACCGGGCCAGAGACTTTTACATCCACCTTGACATTTTTGATATTCTTCTCCATTGTGAACAACGTCACGGGAAGTTTTACTTTTTCTTCAGGGCCAAGAACTCTGGGAAGCGTAGCCAAAACCATCAGGGGTTTTCGTACCGGCGTCGCCTTGTCGGTAAATCCATAGGCGCCTTCATATCCGCCGACAACCATCGTCTTTACGGAACCTACATATTGCGGCATGGTGAACCTGATCTCGTCGGAACCGCCACTCAGCGTGAACGGCCCGAAGAATTTGACCACTGGCTTGAATCTGTTTGCTTTGGCGTCCTTGTCCTTGTTCGCACCTTCGAAATCTCCGCCGACGGCAAGCAGGCGTTCGATCTGGCCAAAGCTTCCCATGACATGATCGAACAGATCCCACGTCTTGACGCCGAGCGCTTCACGGGCATAGAACCGTTTCCACGGGTCCGGCGTCTTGAACCTTGTGAGGTCGAGCAAACCCTCATCCACAACGGCAACGGTATACGTCATCTTGCGCGACGTTTTTTCGGATACTTTGATCACTACCTCTTTTCCTGGCTCGAGCACATCAGGCATTTCTATAACAGGCTCCAGATGAGTATCCGGATCCTCCACCTGGATCGGAATAACACCATACAACCTCATCGGGAGATCGTTGAGCACCTGCGCGTGAGGCTGGAGCAGCGTGACATGCACGAAAACGTTCGGCGTCATCTCCCTTGTTATATCAAAGCTGAATGGTGTATCACCTTTTTGTGTTTCAACCCAATAAGTTTGTATCACACGACTGCCATTTTCAACGCTGACCAGCGCACGACCCTCACCGCCAGATGGAATGACAACCTTCGCTTTTTCTCCGATATTATAAACCGGTTTGTCTGAAGAGAACGTCAGCATCGTGGCGCCTTCATTGCCACCGCGCGAGCGTCCTGCCCAACCCGGCCAATCGATATAGACAACCTTTGCCGTGCTGTGTCCGGATACGGGATCGTACGCTTTTACGAGGTAACGCCCCCAATCAGGATATTTGATCCTGAAGTTCCACTTTCCCTTTCCATTGACCGTTCGTGTCGTTCCCTCCTGTAGAAGCGTAGCATAGGAGTCGGACATGTATACTGCATTTTCTTCCGTATTGTCCCACCACCATCTCCATTGCAACTTGTAAATGCTCATTTGGATGCCTTCACGGGAGACCGGCTTTCCATCCGGATCGATCGTGACGACGTCAACGGTGTGGGTAGTGTCCGTCAGCAGCATTCCGCGCGCTTTATCTCCGGGTGGCAAACGCAGACCTGTGTAGGATTGAAAAGGATGGAATGGCAAACTGAATCGGTCGATCGAGAAATTACCACTTTCCTCGAATACTTTTCCCCGGAACACTGCATTGAGCATACCCGCGGCATTGGAAGGGGGTTCGAGCGTTGCATTGATCACTGCATTGCCTTCATCGTCGGTAGTACCGTCGAAGATGACCTGCGACTCACTGTAGAATTCTTTTGACGGATCTTCGAACACATAATCGGGATACCGGCTGAATTTGGTTTCCGCCGGAGTCATCAACACCTCAAATTGAGCATGGAGATTCCTTCCGGGCGCACCATGTAGCCAGTTCACCCTAAGCTTGCCCGCAACATTGTTGTCTTCCGACGTGATCTTATCCTTTCCGAAATCGAGATTGATCTTGAGCCTGTTCGGTTTGACAGTTTCGATCTTCAGCTGTTGGCTGAATTCTGTTCCTCCAACCTTTACTTTTGCCGTCCAATTTCCCGTAGGTGCATCATCTTCCGTTGCCGTCGCGAATTGATAGAACCCATTTTCGCCGTTAGACTTTACGATACGTGACACAAGCTGTCCCTGCGGATTTTGCATTTCGAGAACTACGGGATGGCCCTGCGGAAGTAGCTTTAACTTGTCTTCGAGAATAAAAGTCAGATATAACGAATCGCCCGGTCTCCATACACCCCGCTCACCATACAGGAATCCTTTCAGGCCCTTGTTGATCTGTTCACCGCTGATATCGAAGCTGCTGAGCGATAACGATTCGCCGTCAAACAACTTCAGATAACCGCGCTGAGAGTTGTGTTTGGCCACCATTAAGAACGGTTTTCCCTTTGTATCGATCACGGCCTTGCCATCGCCATCTGTCGATGCGGTACCGATCACCTGTTGCTGGAAATCATAGATCTCGAGGTTTACGCCCGTCAGAGGCTTCGTTGTCTTGAGATCCGTTACAAATGCCCTGGTAACACCATCACCTCCCCTTTTTACGATCAACCCAAGATCGGAGGCGAGCACATTTCTCCGGATATTTTTTTCGCCGTTGTAATATGACGAGTGACACGGGTTATCCCGTTGTTCCCAATCATAATCGTAGTCGTAGTAATATTCCTGGTACGAATCCCAATAGCTCGATTCATTTTCCGGTTCTTCCCATTCCTCAGTTTCGAATTGGAGTACATTGGTGTTCTCCGACTCCTCGCCATCCTCGCACACCCAGGCCACATTCTTTTTCTTGAATGCGAGCTGCACCTGGTAAATGGCTCCCGGCTCGGCATTGATCAGGGTGGAGAGATCAAGCGTGAAGCGATTCCATTTTCCGAGATCTGTTACGCCAGCGTTCTCCAATGAGATCGTCTTTTTCAGGATCGGCTTACCTACACGACGAAGCTCAGATTGGCCATCGTACTCGTTTACCTGAAGGAACTGCACAACATTGGATTCAAATATTTTGACGATCTGTACCTCCACAGATTTAAGGTTCACCGCCTCAAAAGGAAGTATCAATCCGTTGGACGCGGGAAGGATATTTCCCTTGCCCGTAAAACGCACTGCCGGATTCATCTGTTCAAACGCAACGTCGACAGAGGCGGCTTCTTTCATTTTATAGTCGAGTATATTCCGGATGCCGGATTCTATCGAAACTGTTTTTGATCCGGTCTGGCGGACCGGGGG
>CBHTUB010000299.1:0-7518 GCA_966095595.1 uncultured Chryseosolibacter sp.
TTGGCTACACCAAGGAATGGGACAATATACTTTGGATATCCAAGCATGGTTATGAAGTCGACAGCCTCGGGCACCATCATAATGTCCGGAATAGCCGAGAACAACATAAAACCTCCAAATAGTACTGTAAAGATCCAATAAAGAATGTTCGTCTTTTTCATGGCATTGATTTGTTTAATCTGATGTAAAGGTAATTGGCCAAACCGGTCCCCCGATAGCCTCAATGCGTCATTTTAACGGGCCATTTGCGACAGACAGCCGGCCGAACACCACGATAACCAGGTAACCATTAACCATTCCCTATTGGCTATCACCATTACCTAATGACCATTGACTAATAAGGCTGTTGGCGGTTGGGTATTGGCTGTTAAATACCAAATGCCCTTTGCTTCACCAATGACTAATGACTAATGACTAAGGGCTATCATTACCATTGACTATTGCCTATTGACTATTGACCATTGACTATGGACTATTACCTATTGACCCAAATCATCACCTATTCGTCGACGTCATCACCGTCATCTTCCATTCATCGTTCATTTTCCGGTATACCGCCGTCCAGGCAAACTGAGTCGTGTCGATTTTATCTGTAGCTTTTTCACGGAGTATAACCAGTTTCTGTACGGTGACGACGGCGAGTGAGCTGTCATTTGAGAAGTTGAAGATCGGATCGCGCATGTCATCCCATTTAATAAAGTCAACGGAGTTAAAGTAGTTTTGAAACCGCTCCCTGCTTTTTTCTGCCGACGGGTAGGACACCGACCCGCGATCCACGCTCACAAAAGGTTCAGCCCCGGTGGAAAGCAGCAGGTCGACGCTTTTTTCAAAATGAGCCCTTCGTTCCGTTTCGAGGATGTGCTTTATCGCCTGTAGATTGGATATCTGTCGGTCATCGGTTTGTTTATCTGTTTGACAGGCCGCCAGGAAAACGGCCATTGCTATAATGGAGTTCCTCATGTTTTACCGTTTGGACGATAAGTAGTAAAAAATAACATCGGATCGCAAACCCCTCATCATCCGATAAGGCCGCCTGGCGCTTGATTGCGCTCACCGAACATTCCGGCGAATAAAAATGCCGCTTCGGAGAAGAAGGTATAATTGTTTAGTCTGCTGCAACTGCTTTGTTCGAATATGGAAAGCTTGCGTTTTTTTCTAGTCACACGTCTTTTGATCTTCTGTCATGTCTTGTCCGGCCAGCCGCGCGTTATCCTTGATGTCAGCGGGATCGAGCCTATCATACATGAGTGGAACTTTGCGACGAACACCGGAAATAAAGAAAGCTTCGAAAGGATCTATGGCGATGAGGTTTTATTTTACAGTAAGACGTTAAGCCATGATAAAGCAATACGGGAAAAGTTGAAGCGTTTCCGTCAGTCACCTGAACTTCACCATCGCATCGTGGGCGAGATAATGTATCAACCGTATACGACCGGTGTGATCAAGTGTACATTCGTCACGGAGATCTCGCGCGATAAGCAGGCTGAGACATTCAACTCTTATTTGCTGGTAACCTACCGGGACGGACGTTATACGATCACCGGAGAGAGCGACGAAGAGACTGATAAAAAGAACAAATACAAGTTGGATATTGGAGAACCTATGCTTTTTGTCAGGGAAAATGAATCCGACACTCTCGGCAATGGCACCACGTCGTCCGATGAGGCTTCCGCATCATTGAGAGATTTCGATTCTCTGGTGACATACCTGCGTTCCCCGCAAACAATCGACGTACGACGTGACCGCGTGTTTGCGTTGATCGGAATGCTTCTCGCGGGCGGATTGCTGATCTTCGTTGCAGACAAGCTCGGCACGATGAGCGGAAGGAGATCTGCCCGTCGGAATGCCATCCGGGAAAGTGAGTTTGAACAATACAAGAGTCAAACGGAATTCCAGGCGTTCGCACTCACGCTTTTTGATCCGTTGTACTTTCGATACAGACGACTTGCGCATGCCGGGGTTGATCAGGCGTCGAGTCTCGTGCAACTGATCGACTTTGTATTTGTTCGCAAGGATGTCGAGGTTACATTTCTTGTACAAACCATCTACAGGAGAAACGCCAATGGCAATGATGTTTACATCGTCGATCCACAGGCAAGACGGAAATGCGCACAGATGCAAAAACAGGCGGGCAAGCCGATGTATTTTATTGTTGGGGTGGGAGGACGCCCCAATGATCCGCACGACATCTTTCTTTTGCCGGATACGCATGTTCGCGAATCGATGACTATGACAGAGCTGATGCCATATCAGAAACACGGCATGTTTTTCTGGATAGCAGAGAAAAAGATACTTGCGTAGTTACATCGGGATATGTGACTTCAATACCTGTCTTAAAAATGTGTTATGCCGCCTGGATCATATTCGTTTTGATCCCGTACCAACTGTAGAAAGAAATCTATTAAAAGGTGTTGGCATAACTTTTTTATGAGGGGTATGACTATGCCCGTCTGTAAAAAGTCTTGACGAAAAGATTAAACATATTCATAAGCCCTTACATTTGCTTAATTGACCGGATGCTGGCTCATAACGAATGACCAAAAAAGAAAATCAGATAAAATCGAAAACAACTCCCGAGACGTATTCTGCACCCAGGGAATCTCAGCCTCAGCCAACGCCGACTGGCCTTTTTGATGAGGTAGAAGACTATGCCATCATGGTGCTTGATCCTACTGGCGTGATCACGTCATGGAATCTCGGTGCGGAGAAGATCAAGGGATATCGTGCGGACGAGATCATCGGGAGGAACTACAGGATGTTTTACACTGCGGAAGATAAAGCGGAAAATCTTTCTGAACGACTTTTGAACGAAGCCGCGACAAACGGCAGGACCAGCTACGAGGGTTGGCGTGTAAAAAAGGACGGGACCCGTTTCTGGGGTAGCATGACACTCACCGCGCTGCACAATCCGGACGGAAAGATCCGTGGATTCCTAAAGGTGACGCGCGACCTCACGGAAAAGAAAAGGGCTGAGGACACCTACAGCAACTTTGTTGAAGAGCTCAAGATGAAGAACGAAGAGCTGAAGCAAAGCGAAGAGCGATATCACAAAATGGTATCGGAGGTGCTCGACTATGCGATCATTCTTCTCGACAAGGATGGAAAAGTGCTGGATTGGAACAAGGGAGCCGAAAAACTGAAGGGATATAAGACGTCGGAGATTGTCGGAAAGAGTTTCAGGCTCTTCTATCCGAAAGATGAGAAAGAGCGCGGATTGCCGGAAAAATTACTGAACGAAGCTGCGAAAAAGGGAAGCGTACTGCATGAGGGATGGAGAGTAAAGAAAGATGGTACCCGGTTCTGGGGCAACGTTGCCATCACGGCCCTTTACGGAGACAACGGCGAGATTGTCGGATACTCAAAAGTCACAAGGGACCTTACTGAGCGGAAGATCACAGAAGATCGGTTTGGCAACCTTGTTGAGGAGTTGCACCAGGCGAATGAGCAGCTGAGACAAAGCGAGGAGCGATACCACAGGATGATCGAGGAGGTGCAGGACTACGCCATCATTATGCTCGATGAGTTTGGCAATATACAAAACTGGAATACGGGAGCGCAGGTCATAAAGGGTTACACGGCGTCGGAGGTTATCGGTAAGAACTTCAGGATCTTCTACACGAAGGAGGATCAGCTTAATGAGTTGCCCGGCAAGTTGCTTGAGCAGGCACGGGCGCATGGCAAGGTAACGCATGAAGGCTGGCGGGTTAGAAAAGACGGATCGCTATTCTGGGGCAGTGTGGTGATCACGGCGCTGCATGGATCAACGGGAGAGATGCTGGGCTTTTCGAAGGTCACGCGTGATCTCACCGAGCGAAAGAACGCGGAAGACTCGCTGCGGAGAAGTGCCGCGCAGCTGGATTTGAAAAACAAGGCTCTGGAACGCTTGAATGCGGAGCTTTCGTCATTTACCTATGTCGCAAGTCACGATTTGAAAGAGCCGCTCCGAAAGATCCAGGTCTACGCCTCGATGATCGAGGACGCGGGGCCGGGAGCTTCCAGGAATACGGAATACCTCGCAAAGATCCGTCAGGGAGCCCAGAGGATGCAAAGTCTGATCGACAATCTGCTTGCGTACTCCCAGGTATCGAACGACCATACCAGTAAATTTGAAAAAGTCGATCTCAATGACGTTCTGAATAATGTGCAAGCAGATCTCGAGATCCTTATACGAGACAAATCAGTGTCGATCACAAGCGATCCTTTACCAGCGGTGAATGGCATAGACTACCAGCTCCACCAGCTTTTTCTCAACCTGCTGACGAACGCCATCAAATTTTCACGGGCTGGCGTCAGACCCGAGATCGTCATCACGGCAGGTAAGCTGCGCGGACCAGAGATACCGGGCGGCATAAGCAAAAGCTCCAATACCTACCACCACATCGCGTTCAGGGACAACGGCATCGGCTTCTCGGGTGAGGTATCAGGCAGAATATTCGAAGCATTCCAGCGGCTTAACCCCAGGGAAGCATTCGCCGGTACCGGCATCGGACTGGCAATCGTGAAAAGGATCATGGACAACCATGGCGGTATAGTGTCGGCTGAAGGCCATCCCGGCAAAGGGGCGATTTTTCATGTTTATTTGCCCGTCTAGCGGCTATCTTGGGTTTCATGAACGCTGAGCATTCCGTTACATACGATGTGCTGAAGATCCTCCTTCTGAAATGCGTCGGAAGTAAATATCCCGTTAAAGTGCGGTTCGAAGACGACCTCGAAAAGACGTACTTTATCATAGGCTTTAGGGATGCCGACTGCAATAAATTGATTGTCACCCACCCGGGCTCAAAATGTGATGAGATCGACATTCACAGTGTAAAACGGGTGCAATCGCTGAAGCTTCTCACCTTCGAACGCCTGAAGGGCTACGTGTTCAATGTTAACTAAATACGTCAGATAGTCCCGGCGAGGCTGCGATTCGCCGTAGCCCCGGCAGCATGCCAAAACTCAGGGCTTATTCTTAATTTGCATCCATGAATAGCTCAACGCGGGAATGGAAGATCATGAAAGTCTCCCGGGATTCCCTTATTCAAAAAGTAGATCAGCTCGCAGTGGAAGCACCCCTGGGCGTGACGATCGTGTGCGGTCCGGTGCCACATCGGCAACGGAAAAGTCTTTTCATGACCATGCGAACGCCCGGCAATGACCGCGAGCTTGTGACCGGCTTCCTCATTGCAGAGAATGTAATTTCCAGAGCAGACCAGATCATCCGGTTTACACTCAGCGACGACCGGGACCAGACCACGGCAGAAGTCGAGATCAGCGATGATGTGCAGGTTCATTTGCGGGAGAGATCCTTTTACAGCAATTCGAGCTGCGGCGTGTGCGGGAAAGCCTCAGTCGATGACCTTCCATCTATCTCAAACCGGAGTGACGTCAGATTCGAAATAAGTCCCTTGCAATTATATAAGCTGCCCACTTTGTTGCTTCAACAACAATCGGCCTTCGGTTCAACCGGTGGACTTCATGCTGTAGGGTTATTCAGGAATGACGAGATGATCCTCTCGCGTGAGGATGTGGGCCGTCACAATGCAATGGATAAAGTGGTCGGAGCTGCCGCGATGAAAGGACTTTTGCCGCTTGGAGAGTATGTTGCCGTCCTGAGCGGACGCGCGAGCTATGAGCTGCTCCAGAAAGCCTCCGCGGCAGGAATAGGGGTCGTGGCATCCGTCGGTGCGCCCTCGAGCATGGCCGTCGACATAGCCGATGCAAATGGCATTACGTTGATTGGATTTCTCGGCAGCGACCGTTTCAATGTGTACACACACCCGCAAAGAGTCATCCTCCCTCAGAGGGCTGAGCAATTGGTCTTATAAGTTCCTACAACATGGTAGAAGAAAGAAAATTAAAGATAGAAGCGCCGTCAACTTCGGCGGGTGGATTAAAAGCCATATACCACTCCGTCGATCACATCCTAAAAGAAGTAGGTCTTATCCAGGGCACAAAAGCGCTGCTGAAGATCAATCAGTTCGATGGCTTCGACTGCCCGGGCTGTGCGTGGCCGGATCCCGACGCACATCGTTCGGTCGTTGAGTTCTGTGAGAACGGCGCGAAGGCAGTAGCGGAGGAAGCAACGACGGCGTTATGCGATCGTGACTTCTTTCAAGGGAACGCTGTGTCTGAGATGTCACGGTGGTCAGACTACGAACTCGGAAAGAGCGGCCGGATAGCAGAACCGATGATCCTGCAGGAAGGGAAAGATCACTATCAGCCTATATCGTGGCCCGATGCATTCAGCTTGATCTCCGCGAAGCTCAAGTCACTTGCCTCGCCAAACCAGGCGGTGTTCTATACTTCAGGCCGGACGAGCAACGAGGCGGCATTCCTTTACCAGCTGATGGTACGGATGTATGGAACGAACAACTTACCCGACTGCTCGAATATGTGCCATGAGTCGAGTGGTGTTGCGCTTAGCGAGACCGTTGGTATCGGAAAGGGTACTGTGAAGCTTGAGGATTTCAACGAAGCTGAAGTGATCATCATCATTGGTCAGAATCCGGGAACCAACCACCCGCGCATGCTGACGAGCCTGCAGGAAGCAAAGAGACGCGGTGCGATCATCATTACCATCAACCCGATCGCAGAGGCGGGATTGATCAGCTTCAGCCATCCGCAGAAGCCGGCAGACCTGTTTGGCCAGCCAACCCGGATCACCGATCTGTGGCTCCAGGTAAAGATCAATGAAGACGTCTCACTGCTCAGGGCCATTAACAAAAAGATGATCGAGCGCGACAGGCAAACCGGGGGAGCAGTGTTGGATCATGACTTCATCCGGAATTTTACTTCAGGATTCGAAGGATTTGCTGCTGATCTCGAACAACATAACTCCGACGAGCTCATCGGTCGCTCAGGTGTCCCGCCGTCAAAAGTGCAGGAGGTCGTCGACATTCTCGCAACAAAGAACAAGATCATCGCATGCTGGGCTATGGGTCTCACGCAACATCGGAATGCCGTTGACAACATCAGGGAGGTGGTGAATCTGCTTCTGTTGAAAGGCAGTATCGGCAAACCCGGAGCAGGCACGTGTCCCGTGCGTGGTCATTCCAATGTTCAGGGGGATCGCACGATGGGGATCTATGAGAAACCTTCGAAGGAATTCCTTGAATCACTGGGACGTGTTTTTTCTTTTGAACCACCGCGGGAACAGGGATACGACACAGTAGAGTCGATCCAGGCGATGAATGAGGGAAGGGTAAAAGTATTTTTCGCCATGGGTGGCAACTTTGTCTCTGCCGCGCCTGACACAGACCTTACGATCGAAGCCCTGAAAAAATGCGACCTCACCGTTCATGTTTCAACCAAGCTGAACCGCAGCCACATCGCGCACGGTAAAACCGCGCTGATCCTCCCTTGTCTTGGGCGGATCGAAAGTGACCACCAGAAGGATGGACCGCAATTCGTTTCTGTGGAAAACTCCGCCGGTGTTGTTCATCAATCGAGAGGAGAAAAAACACCGGCAACAAAGCACCTTCTGAGCGAGCCCGCGATCGTGGCCGTGGTGAGCACGGACACCAGCACCTCGAC